>JADQBC010000123.1 GCA_016903655.1 Gomphosphaeria aponina SAG 52.96 = DSM 107014 | reverse complement strand
CAATAAATATGTCGATTTTAAAAACTATTGCCATTAATCTTATTAAATTAATGGGATTTATGTCAGTAACTCAAGCCCAAAGATGGCTTAATGCCAACTGTTTCAGGCTTTTGGTTTTATTTAAATGAAACAGCCCTGCCCAGGGAAAGGGCGCAAAGAGCGCAAAACTTTTTTTTTGCTCGTAGTTGCGCTTTAGCGCCCCCCCCTCTGTTGCATGAGTTTTTCCTACTTATTTACAAGTTACAAAAGCTGAAGCTCAACTACTTAAATTGGCTACTAAACCAAATATTTGAGCCTGAAAATGAAACAGCCCTGGGGGGTAGGGGGGGGTTTTTACGGTTTCGCAAAAGGGTCTTATGTAAACCCATATTTATCTAATATCCTAAGCTTTTGTTTAAGTCCCGTTACTCAATTACAAACTTTCCATTAAAATAGATTAAAAACAAAGTAGAAAAACACACAACGATGTCAGAAAGTCAAACCACCTTTTCTCCGCCTGTTGGAACAATTGTAACTTGTCGTAAACGTCAATGGGTAGTTTTACCTTCTGATATCTCGGAGTTAATCCGTTTACGCCCACTTTCTGGCAATGAAGAACAAGTATGTGGTATTTTTACCCAATTAGGGGAACCCATTGAAGCGGCTAACTTTCCTCTACCTCAACCCCATAATATCCAAAATCATGAAGCGGCTAAATTACTCTTAGATGCAACACGACTGAGTTTAAGAAGTGGGGCAGGGCCATTTCGTTGTCTGGGTAGGTTATTGGTACGCCCTCGCCCTTACCAGTTAGTACCATTATTAATGGCATTGAAACAAGATATCATCCGTTTACTGATTAGTGATGGGGTGGGTATAGGAAAAACTATAGAAGCTGGGTTAATTATCCGAGAATTATTAGATAGAAACGAAATTAAACGAGTGGGTGTACTTTGCCCTCCACAAATATGTGACCAATGGCAAAGGGAACTTAAAGAAAAGTTTCATATTGATGCGGTGGTTATTCGCTCTGGTACAGTATCTAAATTAGAACGGAATTTACCTTCTGGCAACCATCATATTTTTAGCTATTATACCCATATTATTGTGAGTTTAGACTACGCAAAATCAGATCGTCGTAGAGCCAGTTTTTTAACCCATTGTCCAGATTTAGTGGTAGTAGATGAAGTACACACAGCCACCTCTAGTAAAGAGGGGAAAACCCAGCAACGCCACCAGTTGGTAAGTCAAATTGCAGCAAATCCGCAACAAAAATTAATTCTTTTAACTGCAACTCCTCATAGTGGTATAGAAGCTAATTTTTTATCAATTTTAAGCTTAATTAAACCAGATTTTGCTCAATTAAATTTAGATGCTCTCAGCTCAGAAGATAGAATTATACTTGCTAAACATTTTGTGCAACGCAGAAGAGCAGATGTGGAAAACTGGATACAAGATACACCATTCCCTCAAAGAGAGTCAACTGAAGAGTCTTATCGCCTAAGTAAAGACTATCGGGATTTATTTGATGATGTTTATGATTTTGCTAGGGGGTTGGTTAAAACTGTTGATGATAACTTTTCTGCTGCTCAAAAACGTGGACGTTATTGGTCAGCTTTAGCGATTATACGCTGTGTTATGTCTTCCCCTGCTGCAGCTGTGGCTACTCTTTCTCGTCAAGCTAGTAAAGATAGTTTACCAGATGAAGTATTAGAAGAATTAAATGAGGATTTAGCTGCTAATTATGTTTATGATTTTACCGATACAGAGCAAATAGTAGATGTTGCGCCTAGTGTAGTGGTTGAGCAAGGAAAAATAACTTACAGTGAAGCTGATAAACGCAAACTGAAGAATTTTGTTAAACGTGCAGCAGCTTTACAAGAGAAAGGAGATCAGAAATTACAACAGGCGATCGCCCTAGTCAAAAACCTTCTTAAACAAGGATATCAGCCTATTCTCTGGTGTCGTTATATCAGCACAGCCAATTATTACGCCCAAGCATTACGAGAAGAATTAGAAAAGAAACAAGGGAGTAACGTAAGAGTAATCGCCATAACTGGGGAACAATCAGAAGATGAGCGGGAAATACGACTCAAAGAGTTAACAGAATATGAAAAACGGATATTAATCGCCACAGACTGCCTCAGCGAAGGGATAAACTTACAACAACACTTTAATGCTTGTATTCACATTGACTTACCCTTTAATCCCAATAGACTAGCACAAAGAGAAGGTAGAATTGACCGTTATGGACAACCAGCTAACTTAGTTAAGTGTATCCTGTATTATGGGCAAGATAACCCAGTAGATGGAGCAATTTTAGAAGTTTTACTCCGCAAAGCGGTTAAAATTCATAATACTTTAGGAATAACAGTACCCATTCCCATGAATAGTGCATCTGTCCAAGAAGCTGTATTTCAATCTTTGTTTGAAAAATCTGATGCAACAGTGCGACAGTTATCTATTTTTGACTACTTAGAAGATGAACCAGTAGCAAAAATTCATCAAGACTGGGATTATGCAGTGGAAAAAGAAAAAATAAATCGCACTCGTTTTGCACAACGTGCCATCAAAGCAGAAGAAGTAGAACAAGAATTAAAAGAAGCTGATGAAATTTTAGGGGGAGAAGCAGATGTAGAAAGATTTGTCAAAAATGCTTTATCTAGGTTGGGTACCCAGCTGGTAAAACGAAAACCAGCATGGGAGTTATCTACCATTCCCCAGTGTTTACAACCAATATTAGGCAATAAACCGAGAAAAATAAACTTTACCCACCCCACCCCAGAAGGAGTAGAATATATAGGGCGTAACCATCCCCTGGTGGAAGGTTTAGCACGTTTTCTGTTTGAAGAAGCATTAAATGCAGAAAAACCTATTGCTGCCAGATGTGGAGTAACCGTAACTCAAAATATTTCTAAACCCACCTTTATTTTATTATTGCGTTTACGCCATCTGTTAACAGGGAAAACTCAAGCTAATACTAACTTAGCAGAAGAATGTTTAGTAAGAGGCTTTACAGGTACACCCAGTAATGCTCAATGGTTATCTCAAACAGAAACCCTCAACTTACTCTCTACAGTAAAACCTACAGGAGATTTACCCCCAGAGCGTCAACAAGAATGGATTGACAAAATATTATATAACTTGGATAATTTAGAAGAAGGGTTAAAAGCGATCGGCCAGGAGCGGGCAAATATGTTACTCGCCTCCCATGGACGGCTCAGAAAAATTACGAAAGAAGGACAAGTTCAAGTTATTCCTCAATTACCGATGGATATTTTAGGAATTTATATTTTATTGCGCTCGTAATAATATAAGCGCTCTTTGCGCAACATGGAGTTATGATTGAAATAAAAATAATATAAGCTCGTAGTTGCGCTTTAGCGCCCTCTAGGAATACTTCTTTCTCTCAATAAAATTATTATTGAAATAAAGATAATATAAGTTCGTAGTTGCGCTTTAGCGCCCTCTAGGAATACTTCTTTCTCTCAATGGATTTCTGATTGAAAATAAAGATAATTAAGGCGCTAAAGCGCAACTACGAACACTTTTAAATCTCAATGGATTTCTGATTGAAATAAAAATAATTAAGGCGCTAAAGCGCAACTACGAACACTTTTAAATCTCAATGGATTTCTGATTGAAAATAAAGATAATTAAGGCGCTAAAGCGCAACTACGAACACTTTTAAATCTCAATGGAGTTATGATTGAAAATAAAGATAATTAAGGCGCTAAAGCGCAACTACGAACACTTTTAAATCTCAATGGAGTTATGATTGAAATAAAAATAATCTAAGCTCGTAGTTGCGCTTTAGCGCCCTCTACGAATACTTCTATTAAAAACTCTATCTTTCAAGTTCTATCCATAAATTTAACTGTAGCATTCTTACATGGGTTGTTATAAGACAAGGGGCGATCGCCCTTGTCTATGGCACTTTGTCTATTTTAAATTGATCGCAACTCAAATAGGGTCGAACTGACGCTCAGGGTAAACAAGTCGAGATGCACTAATTTATTTAAATCACAGAGCCCAAACCCATTGCTCAACCCCCGACATCGCTCCTTTTAGTGTACTACCCTTTAATTACTCACTGCTGCGCGAGCTGCTGCTGCTGCATCTGGGTGAATACCCAGGCGAGTCAAGTTGAGACGACCTTTACCATCAACTTCTCGCACTTTGACAACTACCTCATCCCCGACAGCTACCTCATCTTCAACTTTACCTACTCGACCTTCAGCCAGTTGAGAAATGTGAACCATCCCTTCTTGTCCTGGAAATACTTCTACAAAAGCTCCAATGGGGATAATGCGAGTAACACGACCTACATAAACATCCCCTTCTTTTAATTTTCGGGTCATGTTATAGATAATTTTCTTCGCCTGTTCTGCCTTTTCTCCTTCTATAGCAGAAATGGTAATTGTACCACTATCATCAATATCAATTTTTGCCCCAGTTTTCTCAGTAATTCCTTTGATGGTTTTACCTCCAGGTCCAATTACCAAACCAATCAGATCTTGATCAATACTGATAGTCAGGAGGCGGGGAGCATAGGGAGAAAGAGTATCACGGGGTTTGTCAATGGCGGCTAGCATTTTTTCGAGAATATGTATTCGCGCCCCTCGTGCCTGATGAATCGCTTTAGCGATCGTTTCCATGGACAAACCTGTAATTTTCATATCCATCTGTAAAGCGGTGATCCCCACCTCTGTTCCCGCTACTTTAAAGTCCATATCTCCGAGGAAATCTTCAATCCCCTGAATATCTGTGAGAATACGCACCTCATCTCCTTCTTTAATCAAACCCATTGCAGCTCCACTCACTGGCTTTTTAATGGGAACCCCCGCATCCATTAAAGCTAGGGTTGAACCACAAACCGACCCCATTGAGGTAGAACCGTTAGATGATAACACCTCTGATACAACTCGAATTACATAAGGAAAATCAGCTTGCTCAGGCAAAACTGGAACTAAAGCCCGTTCTGCTAAAGCACCGTGACCAATTTCTCTTCTTCCAGGAGAACGGAGAGGTCTGGTTTCGCCCACAGAATAGGGAGGAAAGTTATAGTGGTGCAGATAGCGTTTTTCATCCTCTGGGTGCAGGTCATCCGCCAGTGCTTGAGCATCTCCTGGAGTGCCTAGCGTAGCAATTGAGAGCACTTGAGTGAGTCCCCGATTAAATAAACCAGTACCATGAACCCTTGGAGGTAGCAAACCTACGCTACAAGAAATGGGGCGCACCTCATCTAATTTGCGACCATCAACCCTCACTCCATCTTCAATAATCTGACGACGCATCAATTTTTTAGTCAGACTTTTAAACTCGTAATTCACTGCGCTCGGCTCTTCAGTAGTTTTTACCTTGAGTGGATCATCCTCAGGGAGGGAGGCGATCGCTTCTTTTACTACTGTTTCTTTAATTGCGTCTAACTGTTCATCCCGTGATTTTTTATCTAAATCATATTGGGAGAGTACTTTTTTTATTTGGTCTGTAGCGCAATCTTCTATAAACCGTTCCAGAGTTTCATCTTTAGCAGGGGGTTCTTCACTTACCTGTTCTATGCCCAAATCTTTGAGCACTTCTCTTTGAGCTTTAATCAATTCGAGCACTGCTTCATAGCCGAAATCAATTGCTTCTATAATATCCTGTTCTGGTAACTGGCTTGCTCCTGCTTCCACCATCACCACACCATCAGGACTCCCTGCAACCACCAAATCTAAATCCCCATTTTCTATTTCTTTAAAAGTGGGATTAATAATAAAATCATCTCCCACCAAACCCACACGCACTGCGGCCATTGGTCCATAGAAAGGAATTTTTGCCAAGAGGACTGCAACCGAGGCCCCTGTTACCGCTAAAACATCAGGCGGTACTTCTTCATCCATAGAGAGGGTTGTGGCGACTACTTGGATATCATCCCGTAACCATTGAGGAAATAGAGGACGGAGGGGACGATCTATCAAACGACTGGTAAGGGTTGCCTTTTCTGGAGGACGACCTTCCCGACGCAAGAAACCCCCTGGTATTCTCCCTGCTGCATATAATTTTTCTTCATAATCTACAATCAAGGGCAGAAAATCTATTCCTTCTCTCCCTGCTGCTCGTGTAGCCGCAACTAATACACAGGTTTCCCCTGACTGAATTAAAACTGCGCCACCTGCTTGTGGAGCAAATCTACCTACCTTGAGTCGAATATCCCGTCCATCAAAAGATATTGACTTATCGTATTCTTGCATTCAGCGCCTTTTCCTTTGCTATCACTTTTCTCTTTCTCTGGCAATCCTAGCATTAAACTCTCTATCAGGGTTGCATCTTACTCAAGTAAACCAAATTCTTTCAATGCGGGTAAAAAGTTCTTATTCTCGTGAGACGGCCGACTTAGTTTAATTAAAGCAAACCTTTGTGCTGATGTCAGTCCATTCCATTTTTGTGATGTGATAGTTACTTGACAATCTGCTGCCTTTGCCTGAATTTCAGCAGGAATAATACTTCCATCTAGCCAGGGTGGGTTAGGATCAATAGGAAGTTCTCCTGCTGGTTTTCCCGTTTTTTCCACCACCAGATTTTGTACCAATTCCCCATAAGCTTGACTTTCTGCCCCAGTTGTGCAGGGCATAGTCACTAGCCTTTGACGCTCTTCCCCTGTAAACTCATGCCAGTGAGTTAGTTTTAGTTTTACCCCACAGGTATCTAGTTTCATTCGTACCTGCATGGGAATACAGCGCAAGGACTCCACAAAATCTGCCTCAAATTGAAAAAAATCACTCATATATTATAGTCAATTAACATTGAATTAGATTTTCACTTCCCTCAAAAAATAGCTTACTTAATCAACAAAATTAACTACTACTTCTTCAGTTTCCTCTATGGTAATCCCTAAACTCACTGCCCTTGACCCAACAAGACAAAACTTTTAGATTTTTTTCAGCTTTGCTATTTATCCCTAACTAGAAGCACTGCTATAAAACCGCAAAGCAAACTGCCAGAAAAACTTAGAGGCGAAGAATAACCCCACAGCCAATATCCCAGCCCCCACCACCCAAGTAACTTCACCCCTACCCAACATCGCCTCAGCAGGAATAGTAGTTAAAAAAGCCACTGGCACAATAAAAGTAAAGAAAAAGCGATAAGCTACGGGATAAGCGACGATGGGATATCTTCCTGCATCTAATAACCCCCTGAGTACTTCCGTTACATTATAAATTTTCACAAACCAAATACTGGTTGCTCCCAACATAAACCAAATACTGTACAAAATAACTAACCCAAAGATAATAGGTATGGCACTCACTAAATAATCTGTTATCCCTAAACCCAATTTTATCCCTGCATAAATAATAATAATTATCCCAAAAGTTAAATCTGGTAAACCCCAGGGAGAAACTATCCGCGTAGATAACCAAAACTGACTACTAATGGGTTTAAGCAAGACAAAATCTAAAGTACCTTGCTCTACTTGTTCCACAATTCTGTTTAAATTAGGAATGAGAAAAGTAGCAGAAAATCCCTGTAGCAGGGTAAACATTCCCAACACAATCATTGCCTCTTCCCAACTCCAACCCCCGAAAGTATAACCTGTTCTGTAAAATAAAAATAACCCAAATATACTCCCTACCAGGTTAACTAAACTACTAAGAGTAGCAATTAAAAAGTTTAGCCGATATTCCAGTTCCGCCGCCAAAGCTGTACTCCAAAATAAACTTAATACCTGTGCATATCTGCCCATATTCTTAATGGTTGATGGTTAATAGAAAACTCAAGCAAATTAAATCAATCTGCTTGAGTTTCAGTTCAAATTTTACAGTAGTCTAGGCTCAAAACTACCAAACCCTTTTCATGGTTTTTACCTACACATAACTAACGTAATCTAGGTTACAGACATCAAAGTTAGCAGCACCAGAACCCCGAACAATTGCAATTAAATCGGAATTACAGAAAATCCCTGTACCAGGTAGTCCAGGAACGCTACCCGTTGTGTAATCTTCACAGCTACCAAATAATTGAATGGTATCATCAGTCTGGTTGAAATCAGTAATTAAAGCATAATCACTCAAGCCTTTATTGTCGTAGTAACAACCTTTTAGTGAATCTCCTAAAACAAAAGTATCAGCCCCAGTATTACCAGTGAGTGTATCTATTTCCCCATTTCCTGGTGTACTGGATGCAGCATTTACCCCAATGAGAACATCATTTCCTGAGCCACCTTGTAAATTATCGTTGCCCTGTTCGCCAATTACAGTATCATTACCAGTGTCTCCCCGAACCAAATCATTCCCAGTACCACCATTTACTACGTCATTTCCTTGGTTTCCATTTAACACATCGTCGCCAGCCCCACCAAAGAGGGCGTCATTACCTATATCTCCAACGAGAGTATCATTTCCACCATCCCCTTTAACAACATCATCTCCTTTGCCACCATTGAGTTGATCATTACCATTTCCACCCAAGAGGGAGTCATTTTCATCTCCACCATTGAGAACATCATTGCCATCTCCAGCATTGAGGGTATCTTTTCCAGTACCACCATCGAGAAAATCGTTCCCTGCCCCCCCAGAGAGACTGTCATCTTCTGTACCACCAAAGAGGTTATCATTTCCTGTACCTCCTAGTAGCTTATCTTTGCCACTACCACCTAGTAGGCTGTCATTGCCAGATTCACCTATGAGCAAGTCACTACCAGTATCCCCAATGAGGCTATCATTCCCTGTATTTCCTCGGATGGTATCGTTCCCGTCACGAGCATTAATCACGTTATTAAAGCCTGGTAAGCCAGTAATATTGCTTTTACCCCTGACATCTTTGGCAATATCAAATAAGAAAGTATCTGATATACTACCTTCACTGTTGCTTGCAGTAATTGTCACTGTGAATGGAGGAGTAGGAACTAAAGGATTGGCATCAGGAATAGTAAATCCTCCTTGAGGCAAGCCACTAACTATCCCAGTAATTCCATCGAAAAACAAACCGCGAGGCAACCCTGTATTATCAGGCAACCCTGTGATTGTGAAACTTGTTGCGTCAGCAAAGAAACCACTGAGATTCAGTAAATAGTTTTGTTCATTTTCTTGAACTATTTGGTCAGGAATCAGACTGATTAGTGTTGGAATTGGCATACAATTAAAATCCTCAAACATTTATTGATTTTATGGTAAGAATTGGCATCAGCCGCTAAAGCGACCTAAAAAAATTGCTTTTTGCTCCACCTCCTTTATACTAACCATTTTTTCTGCTAATTAGCTTACTTTTTCACAAAACTTTACAATTCACCCAAGAAAGTGTTAACCAGGAAAAGGGAGTAAAAAAGATAAAACCTTGTAAAATGAGACTTTTTTCCATTAAGTGTTAACTAAAATAACAAAATTAGCTACTTTAACATGCTTTAATAAGACTTAAACAAACAATTGATGTTACAAAAACAAGCATAAATTACCCCCAGAACAGGCATCTTTTTTTTTTGCTCATTAACATTTCTTAAACCAGCATAAAATTTAACCAGAAAATTTAGTAAAAAAAATCTGGCATAGAAAATCACAGAAAATCAAGACAATGATTGATGATGGTTGAGAATTTCAATATTGACTCTAGGGAAAAACCTGGTCAGAAAATTAATCAGCACAAATGCGTATTTAATTGGTTTCCCCCCCCATGTCTTCTGGAAAGTTAAATGGGGTAAAACCACGAACCAGGCACTCATGTCTATTAAATGTGAAGAAGTCTTAGCTTAACAGAGAAGTTTTTGACATCTTAAGGTAATATTTGATATACAGAATAGGTAAGTAAAGAACCACTACTCGTAGTCGAAATGTCCTTTACTTACCCATTTGGTGAATAACCGTTCTAACCCACTATGAAGTTTTTTATGATGCAAGTTGTATGGTAACTACTTCCCACCATTGCCAATTACTTAATGGTTGATTACTTCAGTTATCACTCTCTCTGTGCTAATCATCCCAATATTTGCTCTGCCTACACATAAGTAAAGTAGGAAGCATTGAGATTTAAACCAGTAATATCCCCTTGTACAATGGCTACTAAATCGGAATTCAAGAAAATCCCTGTACCAGGAGCAGGAATAGAAACACTACCTAAAGTGAAGTCAGCAGAGCTACCAGATAGTTGAATTGTATCCAAACTCTGGCTGAAATCAGTAATCAAACCATAATCATTCGTGCCCTGATTATCGTAGAAGACTCGGTTAAATCCACTTATGTCATCACCTATGACAAAAACATCACTTCCTGAGCCACCAGTGAGTGCATCTCGTTCCCCATTTCCTGGGTTAGCTTCTAAAGGATTTGCCCCAATAAGAATATCATTTCCTGAGCTACCTTGGAGATTATCATTGCCTTTTCCGCCAATTAAACTATCATTTCCCGCATCACCAAAGAGGTTGTCATTTCCTTCATCCCCTGTGAGCGTGTCGTTATCATTACGACCTTTGAGAATATCAACTCCTGAGCCACCATTGAGAACATCATTCCCATTACCACCCAGCATAGAGTCATTTTCAGTACCACCGAAGAGGTTGTCATCTCCATCACCACCGTCCAGGGTATCTAGTCCAGCATCGCCATCGAGAAAATCATTCCCTGCGTCAGCAGTCAGGCTGTCATTTCCAACACCACCTAAGAGAGAGTCATTCCCTGTGCCTCCTTGTAGCTTATCGTTGCCATTATCACCTAGGAGAGTATCTGCGCCAGAGCTACCTACGAGCAAGTCGTTTTCAGTATCACCATTGAGGTAGTCATTTCCTGTGTTGCCTCGGATAGTATCGTTGCCGTTCCGACCATTGATATAGTTATCAAAGGCTGGTAAGCCAAGAATACTGCTATTCCCCTTGGTGTCTTTGAGAATATCAACTTTGAAAGTATCTGACACACTACCGCTACTATTTTTTGCAGTCACTGTCACGTTGTATGCGCTTGGAGAAGGAAGAGGACCAGCAGAAGCAGTAAAACCCCCTTGAGGCAATCCGCTAATTATCCCAATAGCACTTGTTGTGTCCGTGGTAGATACTCCCCTGAAAGGAAAAGTAGTTCCACGGAAGAGGAAACCGCGAGGTTCCCCAAAGTTAGAAGGAAACCCTGTGATAGTAAAAGAAGTTGCACCAGAAAAATAATCATTGAGATTCGTAGGAAATGCTAATGGCAATGACTGATTTTCGTTAACTCTTTGGTCAAGGATTGGACTGATTAGTATGGGAGCTGGCATAATTTTATGATCCTCAAACATTTATTGATTTTATGGTAAGAATTGGCAGCTGCCGCAAATACGACTTAAAATTGCTTTTTCTCCACCTCCTTTATACTAACCATTTTTTCTGCTAATTAGCTTACTTTTTCACAAAACTTTACAATTCACCCAAGAAAGTGTTAACCAGGAAAAGGGAGGAAAAAAGGGTAAAACCTTCTCAAATCAACCTTTTCCTCTACTCAACTGCCCATTTAAATAACAATGGCAGCTATTTTCCCAGCTTAAACAATACTTAAAAAATACTTAAAAAAAAGCCTAGACAAAGCCCGCGCTTTGGCATCGCTTTTTTGATCATTAACATTGCTTCAAGGAGAATAAAATTAAACAATAAGAGCAAAATTTAGTTAAAAAACACGATTATTTTTTAAATTTTTCACATTTAACCCTGGAAAAATCAAACCAGAACCTGAGAACAAAATTTAGGAATAAAAAAAAGCTATCCCTTTCTGATTACTCAAGATTATTTTTAATCTACTAAAATTACTATTAAGTAGATAAGCAAAATTATTTACACAATTTCTGTAGGGGCGGGTTTAGCCTTGATCTTTGTGAGCAATTGATCTTTAAATCAAAACCCGCCCGAACCTGCGGTAATTAAGTAGGTGGACAAAATTATTTACAGAATTTCTGTAGGGGCGGGTTTAGGGATAACCTATGTTGCACAACAAAAATTGATTGTTCAAAACCCGCCCTCACCCAGGTAATTAATTTTGTGCGACCTCTTAAACTTAGTAAGTTTGGCTCTTTAAAATCTAGTGAAAATCTTACGAAGGATAATGCCAGTTGGGGGCGTAAAACCCAGGGTTGAATCCCCCAGCTTCCCCCGCAAGCTGGTTATCCCAACTCAGAACAATCAAAACAAAAGCAAAACTCAAGCAGATTAAATCTGTTTGAGTTTGAGTTTAGATTTCAAAAGATAGGAAATTGCGCGCTAAAGCGCAACTACGAGCAAAAAAGAGCAAAAAAGAGGAAAAACTCCTTTTCATGGCTTTTACCTACACATAATCAAAGTAGGAAGCGGTAAGATCCAAACCATTTATACCGTCTCCCTGGACAATTCCAATTAAGTCCAAGTCCGAACCATAATAAATACCTGTGGCATCTATCCCAAAAGGAGCGCTCACCAATGTATAGTCACTAGGGCTACCACATAATTGAATTTTATCCTCAGTCTGACTGAAAACTGGAATTACAGCATAATCAGCATTATCTTTATCATCGTAGTAACAACATTTTAGTGAATCTCCTAGTACAAAAATATCATTTCCTGTAAAGCCAGTGAGTGTATCTATTTCCCCATTTCCTGGTTTACTAGATGCGGGATTTGCCCCAATGAGAGTATCATTTCCTGCATCACCATTGAGACTATCGTTGCCTCCTGCACCAATGAGAAGATCATCGTTATTAAGTCCTTGAAGAAAATCATTACCCTCTCCACCATCGAGAGTATCATTGTCTCCGTTGCCAGCTAAACTATCATTCCCAGCTTCCCCAAAGAGTTTGTCACTACCTACATCCCCTGTGAGAATGTCGTTATCAGCACCACCTTTGAGAATATCATTTCCCTTGCCACCCAAGAGCGAATCATTTCCAGTACTACCTAGAAGCGAATCATTTCCAGTATCACCAATAAGACTATCATTTCCTGTATTGCCTCGGATAGTATCGTTACCGTCACGAGCATTAATCACGTTATCAAATTTGGGTAAACCAGTGATATTGCTATTTCCCCTGACATCTTTGGCAATATCGAATTTGAAAGTATCTGTTTTACTACCATCACTGTTTTTGGCAGTAACTTTCACTGTGAATGAAGGAGTAGGATCAGGACTACCAGGAACGGGAATAGTAAACCCGTCTTGAGGCAAGCCACTAATTTTTCCTGTAACCCCACTGAAAGTTAAACTATCTCCTCGGAAAAGGAAAGGACTTCCATTGAAAAGGATACCGCGAGGATGGCCATTATTGGGAGGAAACCCTGTGATAGTAAAAGAAGTCGCACCAGAAAAGAAAGAATTGAGATTCAGTGAATATGATTGATTTTCGTTAGCTACAAAGTCGGGAATCGGTGTGGTTAGTATTGGAGCTGCCATACAATTAAAATCCTCAAAAATTGATTAAGTTTATGGTAAGCGTTGGCATCAGCCGCCAAAGCGATTTAGAAAAATTGCTTTTTGCCCTACCTACTTCATACTAATTTTTTTTTCAACCAATTAGCTTACTTTTTCACAAAACTTTACAATTGAACCCCGAAACTGGCTACCAGATCTAGGGATGAAAGAAGATCAAACCCAGTCAAACTAACCTTTTACTCCACTCAATTTCAAATAAAATAACAATGGCAGCTATTTCCCCAATCTGTAAAAATACTTAAAAAAATAGTTAAAAGATGGCCCAGAAATAGTTAAAAGATGGCCCAGAGAAGCCCACGCTTTGGCATCACTTTTGGCTCATTAACGTTGCCTCAAGGAGAATAAAATTAAACAATAAGAGCAAAATTTAGTTAAACAAAGCGATTCTTTTTTAAATTTTTCACATGAACCCTGGAAAAATCAAACCAGAACCTGAGAACAAAATTTAGGAACAAAAAAAGACGCTCCTTCTCAAGATTATTTTTTGATTACTAAAATTACTATTAAACTTAGTAAGTTTGGCTCTTTAAAATCTGGTGAAAATTTTATGTATATTTAAGACTGGCTACAAAATAATCAAGAGAAAACCAGCTCAGACGAAGGATAATGCCAGTTGGGGGCGTAAAACCCAGGGTTGAATCCCCCAGCTTCCCCCGCAAGCTGGTTATCCCAACTCAGAACAATCAAAAACACTAAAACTCAAGCAAATTGATTTAATCTGCTTGAGTTTGAGTTGAGATTTCAAAAGATAGGAAATTGCGCGCTCTTTGCGCAACTACGAGCAAAAAATCAGATTAAATCAATCTGCTTGAGTTTTAGTTGAGATTTCAAAAGATAGGAAATTGCGCGCTCTTTGCGCAACTACGA
>JADQBC010000084.1 GCA_016903655.1 Gomphosphaeria aponina SAG 52.96 = DSM 107014 | reverse complement strand
TAGTAAACATCAAAGAGTAGAAATTTTTCGCCGTAATGACCAAGAATTATGGGTGCTGCAAACTTATACACCCACCCACCCAACTTTTGAACTCCAAAGTATTAAGTTAACTGCCTCTTTTACTGACCTTTATGAAGCTGTCCAGATAAATAGCTAATTTGATTTAAATGAAAAGTTCTAACTTGTTAGCAGCAGCAGAAAAAGCTGTATTACCAATATTTACGGAAATTGACGCTCAAGTCAAGGAAAATCTCAAAAAAGTATTAGAAGCATTCCGCCAACAGCGTGTAGGAGTGCATCATTTTGCCAGTGTAAGTGGTTATGGACATGATGATTTAGGAAGAGAAACTTTAGACAAAGTTTTTGCTCAAATAATGGGAGCAGAAGCAGCAATTGTGAGGGTACAATTTGTTTCTGGTACTCATGCGATCGCCTCTGCCTTATTTGGCGTACTCCGTCCAGGTGACGAAATGTTAGCCGTTGCGGGTCATCCCTATGATACTTTAGAAGAAGTAATTGGTTTGCGGGGCAATTTTCAAGGTTCTTTAGCAGAATTTTATATCAAATATCGAGAGTTACCTTTAACTGAAAATGGGAATTTAGACTGGGTAGCTCTGAAAACGGCAATCAAAAAAGAGACTCGTTTAATATTAATTCAACGCTCCTGCGGTTACTCTTGGCGACAGAGTTTATCTATTGAAGAAATTGCCAAAATTATTAAGATTGTGAAAGAGCAAAATCCCCACACTATTTGTTTGGTAGATAATTGTTATGGAGAGTTCATAGAAAATCAAGAACCAACAGCAGTAGGAGCTGATTTAATGGCAGGTTCATTAATTAAAAATCCTGGGGGAACAATAGTAACTGCGGGGGGTTATATTGCGGGAAAAGCTAATTTAGTAGAAGCTGCAGCTTGTCGGTTAACAGCACCAGGAATAGGAAGTAGTGGAGGAGCGACTTTTGACCAAAATCGACTGCTGTTTCAAGGGTTGTTTTTAGCGCCACAAATGGTAGCCGAAGCAATAAAAGGCAGTCATTTATTAGCTTATTTATTCCATCAGTTGGGTTATCCTGTAAACCCAGCACCCCTTCTACCCAGACGGGATGTAATTCAAGCAATACAGTTAGGTTCACCAGAAAAATTAATCGCCTTTTGTCGTGCAATCCAAAAAAATTCACCTGTGGGGTCGTATTTAGACCCAGTACCAGCAGAAATGCCAGGATATGAAAGTAAGTTAGTCATGGCTGGGGGGACATTTATTGATGGGAGTACATCAGAATTTTCTGCTGATGGGCCATTGAGAGAACCATATATTGTATTTTGTCAAGGAGGAACACATTGGACTCATGTAGCGATCGCCGCTCAAGCAGCCATGGAAGCAGTAGGTTATGCTTAGTTTTGTCTCACTCTCCTAAAATAGCCTGAATTTAACAAATTTCTGTAGGGGCGGGTTTAGGGATAACCTATGTTGCACAACAAAAATTGATTGTTCAAAACCCGCCCTCACTCACCCATGTAATTAATTTTGTCTAATTACTTATCAGGCTCCGTTTACGGTTCCTAGCGATCGCCTTTTTTGTAAAACAAATAGATTTCCTGAGCCACATTTGGCGGAACTAAGTGCTCCACAGAACCACCAAACCTAGCAATTTCTTTCACCATGCTACTACTCAAAAAACTGTACTCATTCGCCGTAGCCAGAAACACCGTTTCCACTCCATCCCAGAGAGTTTTATTAGTATGAGCCATCTGGAGTTCCTTTTCAAAATCCGAAAGCACACGCAAACCCCGAAGCAAAACCCCAGCCTTGCGTAACTTTGCGTATTCCACCGTCAAACCCGTAAAACTATCAACCTCAACATTTGAGAGATGTGCCGTACATTCACATATTTGTTCCACACGTTTAGCTACAGGAAAAAGTGGGTTTTTAGCTGGGTTGCGCAGCACAGTAACAATAACTTTTTCAAAAAGCTTACATCCCCTTTCAATAATATCAAGATGACCCAAAGTAATCGGGTCAAAACTGCCAGGATAAATTGCAATCACGAGTTTATTGGGATTTACTTAACTGTAGTAACTGATAACTGATAACTGTCAAACTACCGACCAGGGAGATAATATTTAAAGTCCATCGGGCCTGTATAGCCAGAAAGTTCAGCCAACCTTTCGAGAGTTTGAGTCCCTGGATACAATTCTCCATTAACTTCCCAACTAGGGAAACCTTGAATCCCCGCATCAACACATAATTGTGTTTGAGGATCTTCTCCCTGTGGATCACATTCAAGATAGTTTATTTTCGCAAAAGCTTCTTGACCAAATAATTGCTTTTGCTCATAGCAGTGGGGACACCAGAAAGCCCCATATTTTTTCGCCCCCACTGCTGTCAAATGTTTAGCTAACGCTATTTCCGCCTCGCCCGAAGTAGTAGTTATTTCCCAACCCACTGGCGGTTGAGGTTGAGTTGAAGGCGACTCAATTGCTATTTTCCCATTTGACTGAACTACGGGGCCATCCACATTAGCATAAACCCCCAAAGCCCCCACCAAAGTAATCAGAGCCACAATAATCCCAGTAAAAAAAATTTGACCCAAATCTTCCCAATTATGACCAATTATACTCAGCACCAACAGACTAAAAGAAAAGAGAGCCGAACCCATACAATAATAACAAACAGCGTGAAGTTTAGTAGCCATAACAAACATTAAATAGCCACTAAAAGCTGCCATTGCCGTAGAACCAGCCAAGAGTAATAACCAAGTCCAGTTTTCCAGTTGCTTTCTCAGTTTTCTGTTGGTAGCCTGGTTAACAAAAAGAGGGCCCAGAGCAAAAATTGCCATAATAATGTATGCCACAAAACCAATGAGACTTAAAGGTGGGCCAGAACGACCAAAAGGATAAGCATAAGCACTATCGAGAACACTATTACAGCCTGCTGCAGGCGAGGCAGCATCGAAACTACAGACAACCTCCCCACCAGTCAGTTTAAGTACAGTTAGATAAGCAGTTAAGATAATCCCTATAATAGCGATCGCCCCAATCAAAGTACGAGACCAATCATAAATCCAGGGTTGAGAACGTCGGCGGTTCATATTTTTACTTCCTTAATTATTCAGACATTTTAATTTTAACAAAGCCTTATTCAAGTAGGGTTGATTTTAACAAATTTTTGTGTGTTTTTGCTCCATAACTATCTGAAAAAAATATTCAGTCTAATAAATATAATGGCTGGAGAATAATAGTTTTTATTTTAGTTTCTGCACAAGCTGAACAATATTTAGCAGCCATCAATGAGCCTATAAATGCTGATGCCAATGCCCAATCTGCAACCCATTTCTGTTTAGAGAATAGACATTAAAATAAGCGCTCAATATCAATATATATTTTGTAAAAACTTACGCGGGGGGTAAGAACACAATAGACTTTTTGCAAAAGTCTATTAAGTAGATCAGCCAAATTATTTACACAATTTCTTACGGGGCGGGTTCACCGAAGATCTTTGTGAGCAACGTTATCTTTAAATCAAAACCCGCCCGAACCTGCGGTAATTAATGAAAGTGCGACCACTTAGTAGGGAGTAGCGGAGTAGCGGAGTGGGGAGTGGGGAGAGGGTTTGAGTTGGGTTAGTAGTTTTTGTAAAAAAATAATTTATGACTCAAAAAACGCAACGCCATAAAAACCATCATCCCAAAACCCGCCCTCTTCTCTTTATAACTTGTGCGAGTAAATTTCTCGTACTGCTTCCATAAACTGAGACACCCGTAGCGGATCTATAGGTTCTGTAATTTTACCCTGACGTTTAAGAGAACTAGCCACAATTACCCCATCTGCCGCTTGCATTAGTTGAGAAATATTTTCCCAATTTGCCCCACTGCCAATAAAAACTGGAGTCCCATGAGCTGCTGCTTGTGCCAATTCCAAATCCTCAAAACTAGGAGGAGTACCAGTGGCCCAACCAGAAAGGATCACCCCATCCGCGAGACCTCGCTCTATAGTATCTTTGACTGCTGTTGTGAGATTTGGCGTTCCCAGAGGGCGAGCGTGTTTTACCAGCACATCTGCCAAAATTGCCACCTCACTCCCCAACTCCCGACGATAGCGCAGTAATTCATAAGCATTCCCTTCAATCAACCCCTGATCCGTTGCCATGATCCCAGTGAGGACATTAACACGAATAAATTGAGCATTGACAACTGATGCGATCGCCATCCCACTTTTAGCATCATTTCTCAACACATTGATTCCCACTGGCAACATCACCAGACTCATCAACCGATCTACAATAATGGTCATGGCACTCACCACTGCTGGATCTACCCGCTCCTTCGCAAAAGGAGCGTCAAAGAAATTCTCCACAATTATCCCATCCACACCCCCTGCTGCCAAAGCCGTAGCCTCTTGTTCTGCTCTTTCGATTATGGCTTGCAAGCTACCCCCCCAGCGGGGTGAAGTTGGCAAGGGTAACAGATGAACCACGCCGATAATTGGATTTGATGTTTTAAATATTTGTTTTAAGTCCACTTACTCTGCCTACCGCTTTACCTACACCTGTTCCATTGTCATTAGTCATTAGTCATTAGTCTCATAAATTAATGTGCAGGTTAGAAAGACCCCTACTCTAGACCAACACCTTGTCTCCTCGAAAATGCAACCTACCTTCCTACCTTCGGACTTGCCGACTAATGACCAGTTCCTCTTCTGGAGTTCAGTATTATTTTTTTTTTGGGGGAGAAAAGAAAAATTTTTCGCCCCATATATGTTAATATAACTTAACAAGGGAAAATCATTGATTCCCGCCAAGCCAATATAATATATGGGCAAGCCAACAATTGCAATATCTCACTTAGGTTGCGAAAAAAATCGCATCGATTCAGAACATATGCTGGGGCTGTTAGCGCAAGCTGGCTACCAGATAGATGCTAATGAAGCATTAGCAGATTATGTAATAGTAAACACTTGTAGTTTCATAGAAGTAGCGAGGGAAGAGTCAGTAAGAACTCTTGTAGAACTAGCAGAAGCGGAGAAAAAAATTATTATATCAGGCTGCATGGCGCAACACTTTAAGGAGCAACTCCTAGAAGAATTGCCAGAAGCAGTAGCAATAGTGGGAACAGGAGATTATCAAAAAATAGTAGATGTGGTGGAAAGGGTGGAAAGGGGGGAAATAGTAAAAGAAGTAGCCGCCAAACCAACCTATATAGCAGATGAAAAAACACCACGCTATCGCACAACAGCAGAAGCAGTGGCATACCTGCGGGTAGCAGAAGGGTGCGATTACAAGTGCAGTTTTTGCATTATACCACAGTTAAGAGGAAAACAGCGATCGCGCTCGATAGAATCAATTGTGGCAGAAGCAAAAGAACTAGCAGAGCAAGGAGTAGAAGAAATAATTCTGATTTCGCAAATAACAACAAATTATGGGTTAGACTTATATGGGGAGCCAAAACTGGCCCAACTGCTTCGGGAGTTAGGCAAAGTAGATGTTCCCTGGATTAGGATGCACTATGCCTATCCGACGGGTTTAACCCCCCAGGTGATAGCAGCAATAAAAGAAACACAAAACGTTCTACCTTATCTAGATTTGCCCTTACAACATTCTCACCCAGAAATATTGCGGGCAATGAACCGCCCCTGGCAAGGGGAAGTAAACGATAAAATAATAGAGCGATTAAAAAAAGAGATTCCAGAAGCTGTATTGCGGACAACATTTATTGTAGGATTTCCAGGAGAAACAGAAGAGCACTTTGCACATTTGATGCAATTTGTCAAACGCCATGAGTTTGACCACCTGGGTGTATTTACATTCTCTCCAGAAGCAGAAACCCCAGCCTACAACCTGCCAAAACAAGTGACGCAAGCAGTGAAAGAGAAGCGCAGAGAAGCCTTGATGCAAGTACAACAGCCAATAGCGGCCAAGAAAAATCAAGCATGGGTGGGCAAAACTGTGGAGGTGTTGGTTGAACAAGAAAACCCAGAAACGGGAGCATGGCTTGGAAGATCGGCACGCTTCGCCCCAGAAGTAGATGGATTAGTCTATTTTGAAGGGGAAACTTCCTTGGGGTCAATGTGTAAAGTGAAAATAAAGGCTGCTGAAGTATATGACCTCTATGGTGAAGTAGTAAAAGAGGCAGGAAATTAAACTATGCAAAATAGCTTGGCACGTTTGTATGAGATTAAATGGTTTCAAGAACAGCGAGCCGAGGGAACAGGGGTTGAGCAAAAAGAAACTTTTGTAAACAAACAAGAAAAAATAACTTATGACCATTTCCTTCAAAAGCCTAGGACTGTCTGACGCTCACGTAGAGCATTTAGAAAAGCTAGGCTTAGTCACCCCGACAAACATCCAAGAGCAGGCAATTCCGCAAATATTAGCAGGTCGTGATGTTGTAGGGCAATCGCAAACAGGGACAGGAAAAACAGCAGCATTCTCTCTACCAGTATTAGAGAAGATAGACGAGAATAAGCGAGGAGTTCAGGCCCTGATTTTAACACCAACTAGAGAGTTGGCACAGCAAGTAGCAGAAGCAATAAAAGACTTTTCAGATAATAGGCACTTGCACATATTAACGGTTTGTGGTGGTCAATCAATGGATAGGCAAATCCGCAGTCTGGAAAGAGGGACACAGATTGTGGTAGGAACACCAGGACGAGTAATAGACCTGCTAGAAAGGAAAAAGCTGAAATTAGATGAGTTGCAGTGGGTTGTACTAGATGAAGCAGATGAAATGTTGAGCATGGGCTTTATCGATGATGTGAAAAAGATTCTGCAACAAACACCAAGAGAGCGCCAGACAGCCTGTTTCTCAGCAACAATGCCACGGGAGATCCGGGATTTGGTAAATGAGTTTCTGCACGACCCAGTAACGGTGACAGTGTCACAACCAAAAGCAGCACCAACAAAAATAGAACAGGAAGTGTATGCCATACCTCGTGGCTGGTCAAAAATGAAGGCTTTGCTACCAATTTTAGAAATGGAAGCGCCAGACTCGGCTTTGATTTTTGTGCGGACAAAACGCACAGCAGCAGAGCTGACAAGTAAGTTGGTAGAAAGCGGACAAAGCGTAGATGAATATCACGGAAACCTGAGCCAGTCACAAAGGGAACGGCTGGTGCAGCGTTGGCGTGACGGGAAAGTAAAAATAGTGGTGGCAACAGATATAGCTGCACGGGGTCTGGATGTGGAAAATTTGACCCACGTGATAAACTACGACTTGCCAGACAATGCAGAAACATATATACATCGCATTGGACGCACAGGACGGGCAGGGAAAACAGGTAAGGCGATCTGTTTAGTAGAACCAATAGATCGGCGAATGCTAAAACAAATTGAGCGACGAGTGCGCCAAACTCTGGTGGAGTCGAAAATACCAAATCGGGCAGCGGTAGAAGGACGGCGACTCGAAAAACTGCAAAGTAAAATCAAAGAAGCGCTGGCAGGGGAAAGGATGGCATCATTCTTGCCTCTAGTGCGAGAGTTGAGTGATGAATATGAGCCGCTGGCGATCGCCGCAGCATCACTGCAAATGGTTTATGACCAAAATTGTCCCCACTGGATGAAAACAGATTGGGAAGTACCAGATTCAGGCACTCCTAAACCAAGCGTCAAGGGCAAGAAGTATAATCGGGATTTTCCGCCGAAAAATAATTACTCGAAAAAGCCGATCAGTCGCAAAAGTTACCAGGAAAATGAATTTCTCAAGTCTGAAGTTTAAGGAATAGAAGAGATAAGGGGAGAAAGAAAGGAGGTGAAAAACTTTCGCTCTCTCTCCACCTCTCAATATATACTGTGATGGGAATGAGGGGAAGAAGAATATGATGAGATTATGAGTATTGTAGTTGGGTAAAGATAGTAATAATATAGAGCCAAGAAGAAGAACTTTAAACTCTACCCTATTTAAAATAATGCCAAAAAATACCGTATAAACAGGATAAAATATAGAAGTTAGAACTGATTTCCTCTAATAAGTATTAACTGGAAAAAAAGTGGTAGTAAGTACTGTAAATAAAAGGTTAGAAAACACGAAGCATTCAAGTAACTGGAAGGGGTTAATTGGAGCTTATCGGGATTATTTGCCCGTGACCGAAGCAACTCCTGTGGTAACGTTGTTAGAAGGAAATACTCCTTTGATACCCGTTCCGTGGATCAGCAAAGAAGTAGGTCGCGGAGTAAAAGTGTATGTAAAATATGATGGTTTAAATCCCACTGGGAGTTTTAAAGACAGGGGGATGACGATGGCAATTTCTAAAGCAAAGGAAGCGGGCTGTGAGGCAGTAATTTGTGCAAGTACGGGAAACACATCAGCATCAGCAGCAGCTTATGCCCGTCGTGCAGGAATGGGAGCCTTTGTGTTGATCCCTGATGGGTATGTAGCACTGGGGAAATTGGCTCAGGCTTTGGTATATGGGGCAGAAGTGATTGCGATTGAGGGAAATTTTGATGAGGCTTTGACCATTGTACGGGAAATGGCAGAAAAATATCCCGTAACTTTGGTAAATTCGGTAAATCCCTATCGTTTGGAAGGACAAAAAACCGCAGCCTTTGAAATTGTAGATGTTTTGGGGAATGCTCCTGATTGGCTTTGTATTCCAGTGGGGAATGGGGGGAATATTTCAGCCTACTGGATGGGGTTTTGTCAATATCATCAGACAGGAAAAAGCGATCGCCTGCCGAAAATGATGGGTTTTCAAGCGGCAGGGGCTGCACCTTTAATTAGTGGTCAACCTGTTTCCCATCCAGAAACGATTGCAACAGCAATTAGAATTGGTAATCCTGCAAATTGGCAAAAGGCGATCGCGGTAAAAGAAGCCAGTGATGGGGAGTTTAACTCAGTTACAGATGAAGAGATTTTAAATGCTTATCGGTTGTTAGCTTCTGAAGAAGGGATTTTCTGCGAAAGTGCGAGTGCTGCTTCCGTTGCTGGGTTACTGAAGGTAAAAGATAAAGTTCCCAGTGAGGCGACGGTGGTATGTGTACTTACGGGGAATGGGTTAAAAGACCCAGATAGTGCGATTCAAAACAGTGGGAATCGAGTAAAGTCGGGAATTGTATCTAAGTTGTCGGTGGTAGCCAAGGTGATGGGATTTGGGGATGATTAGACTTTGGCAGAACATGGATTTTGGATAGGGGTGAGGGGAATAAGGAGAGGATTTTGGGTTATTTTTTAAACAAGCCCATTTCTGTGTCCTCCTAATTGTTGATTTTACAATGATACTCAGCCGCTTGGTTCGTTTTTTTCCTTACCTTAATTGGGTAACGCTGAAGAAAACTATTGTCCGTGTTGTGGAAACGCGGTTAATGGGTTTATCTGCTGAGATGGCTTACCATACCATGTTAGCTCTGTTTCCTGGGATTTTTACCCTTTTTACAGCGATTGGGATGTTGGAAGAGTCGGTAAAATTACGGCTGGGTAACTTGGTGATTCTTCTGAGAGAAATATTACCAGAACAGGTGTGGACACTGCTCCTTGCTTTTGCAGAAGGGATTAAATTGAGAGAAGGAGGGAACTGGTTTTCTGTGAGTTTTGTGGTTGCACTTTGGATTGCTTCTGGGGGACTAAGTGCAGCAATGAATGCTCTTGACCAAATACATAAAGTGCCTTTAGAGGAAAAACGACCGTTTTGGAAGGCAAAGTTAATTTCTATTGTGCTGACTATCGGGACATTTTTTCTGTTAATTCTTGCTTCTTTTTTGGTTTTGCTGGGAGACTTGATTTTGGAAGTTGCATTTGAACAAAATTGGCGGTTAGTTTTGTTAGGTATTTGGCAGGTTTTGAGTGGCCCTGTGATGTTGGCGATCGCTTTTACCGCTTTAAGTTTAACGATTCAAATTTATCGCTTTGTTATTCCTGCTAATGAGCTATCTTATCAGAAAATTAAGTATATTTTTGGGGTAATTTTGGTTAGTGCTATTCTCCTCAAGGGGATTGACTTTTGTTTGCTGTTGCTTTTTGAGACAATTAATCAACCCGAAATTAACCAAACTGTGACTTCAATGTTGTTAAGTATTTGGCGAATTTTAAGCTTGCCTGTGGCTTTAGGTATTGTGATTACAGTTTGTTATTCTATCTATTTATTTGGTGTAAGTCGCAGGATTAAAGACAGTTTGATTTTACCTGGAGCAATTTTAGCGGCTATTGCTTGGGTGGGTTTATCCGTTGCTTTTCGTCTTTATGTGGCTCATTTTGGTCAATATAATCAGGTTTATGGTGCTGTGGGGGGGGTAATTGTGTTAATGCTTTGGCTTTATATCAGTTCTTTTGTTTTGTTGCTTGGCGACCAATTAAATGTTATTATCGGAGAAGAAATGAAAATTAAATTTTCTCCTGTTGAAGATGAACGAAGAAGCAATTAAGAAGAAATCTTTAGAAAAAAATAGTAAAGAATCTCAAGTAGAAAAACTGCGATCGCTTACTAATCTCCTAGATAATGCTATTGCTATTCCTGGTACTCGTTATCGCCTTGGTATTGATCCTCTATTGGGATTATTTCCTGCTGCGGGAGATTATATTACTGCAGGACTTTCTGCCTATATTGTGGTGGAAGCGGCTAAAATTGGTGTTCCCAAAAAAACTTTATTCCGTATGGTATTAAACATTGTTTTTGATGCTTTAGCAGGTACTGTACCATTGTTAGGTGATTTGTTTGATGCAACCTGGAAAGCTAATGTGAAAAATATGGCTTTATTGGACTCTTATTTAGATTCTACTGTAATGAGAGAAAAAGCAGATTGGTGGTTTATTGCTCTATTATTAGGCGGGTTGCTCTTGGTGGTTATTTCTGTTTCGGTGGTAAGTTTATCCATTTTGGCGTTTTTATTTCGGGCTATAAATGGTTAGCAGATTTAAGGAAATTAATTCTCTGAATGTTTTATATTAAACCACTAACCTACTCAGAATAAGCTTTTTGCCTGCTCTCGGAGGGAGAGAAAGAAAGAAAGAGAAACATCATTAAAGAAGCTTTTTCCAACATAAAAAGATAACTTAAGGGCCTCTTTATCTAATATTTCTCTTAATTTATGCCACGCCTATCTGCGAATAGTCTAATCAAAGCCAATTGGCTAGCAAAAAATTCAAATACGGTACAGTAAATTTAAACCATGAGTATCTGTACCACAAGTAGTAAACAAACCGTATTCAGCGCAGAGTTGCTTAACCTGTTGCTTGTGGTGGGGGGTAGGTTTCCAGGGTTTAGGATTACCACCATAAGCATAATAAGCTTCTGCCCCATCAATTCCCAAAGCAGCAGCAGCAGGAATTAACTCATGGGCAGGTTTTTGATACCGTGCTGGGTGAGCTAAAACCGCTAAACCCCCTGCTTGGTGCAGAGCGGCGATTACATTTCCCGCAAAACCTAAACTACCTTTGGGGCGCGTACCACCAAGATAAGGCTTGAGAGCAGGATGTTCAGGCTCAAAACCGTAGCCTAATATATGCACCTCATCGTTTTGTAAATCTGAAGTAATTTCTACTCCTGTCCAAAGGTGGGGTGTTTGTTCAATGTTAGTCGCTTCTAACCAACTTTGAGCAGCTAAAAAACCACCCACCGAGTGATGATCCGTAATTGCCAAGCCTTTCAGACCAATAGAGACGGCTTGTCTTATTAAATCTTCTGGTTGGAGTTGCCCATCAGAGTAAATAGTGTGCAGATGAAAATTGTATATCAGCGGACAACTATCTTCTGTCAGGTTTTCCCAGACTTTTTTAAGAGCTTGGGTGTTTTGGGCGGCCCGAGCAGTTGCATTAAAAACTGTGAGAGTCATCAGCAGGAGAACAACAAAGTGTTTCAATTTGTTAAGTTTAATTTAACAAAAATTAGCAATGTTGGTTGGGGTGAAATTCCCTCATCAACGAGTAAAGGCGATCCAATTTTGTACTTCTTCCCATCCTAAGCCTTGGCGCACAACGGCGGGTTGCTCATTGGTGAAGTCTAAAATGGTAGAAACCTCAAAGCCTGGATCTAAACCTGTATCAATGATAATGTCCACCAGTTTGTCTAACTCATCAAACAGTTTCGCCCGTTCCCACCCTTGAAATCCTTCTTCATCATCGGCTACATGGGCAGAAGTAGAAATAATCGGATTTCCCAGGGTTTGCAGTAGTGCTTGACATACAGGATTGTCGGGAACTCTGATCCCTGTAGTTTTCCGTTTGGGATTCATTACCAGTTTGGGGACTAATTTGGTGGCTGGGAGCAAAAAAGTATAAGGCCCTGGAATTAACCGTTTCATAATCCGATAAGCTTCATCTGTTACCCAAGCATAGGCGGCAATATTTGATAAGGAGGAACATAAGAAAGTCAAGGGTTTATCATTAGATAATTGCTTTATTTGTCTCACTCTTTCTACTGCGGATTTGACATTTAAATCGCAGCCAATGGCATATACAGTATCAGTGGGATAAAGCATTACTGCCCCTTTTTTTAGAGCATTAATAATTTTTTCTA
The DNA here is from genome assembly GCA_016903655.1 of Gomphosphaeria aponina SAG 52.96 = DSM 107014. Classification (GTDB taxonomy): domain Bacteria; phylum Cyanobacteriota; class Cyanobacteriia; order Cyanobacteriales; family Gomphosphaeriaceae; genus Gomphosphaeria; species Gomphosphaeria aponina. The sequence goes on along the minus strand of JADQBC010000084.1, from coordinate 7,363 downwards.
TGCTATGTTTTTGGGGAGTTTCTGGATGCAGATCGTATAAGATAGCCATAATATGAGTATAAATAAGATTGCTTATCTGGAATGTCCGACGGGAATTGCTGGTGATATGTGTCTCGGAGCATTGGTTGATGTGGGCGTACCTTTGGCATATTTAATTGAGCAGCTTCAGGGTTTGGGACTAGACTCAGAATATCGCCTTTGGGCAGAAAAAGTCCACCGTAATGGTCAGTTAGCTACTAAAGTTCATGTAGATTTACTGGCAGAACAGCAAGAACATTATCACCACCAAGCAAGACATTTACCCGAAATTGAGCAACTAATTGAAAGAGCTTCTTTACCCGATAGAGTATCAAATTGGAGTTTAAAAATCTTTCGCCAATTAGCAATTGCTGAAGGCGCAGTCCATGGGATTGAACCTGAAAAAGTTCATTTTCACGAAGTAGGAGCAATTGATGCTATTGTGGATATTGTTGGCACTTGTTTGGGATTAGATTGGTTGGGAATTGAAGAAATTCAATGTTCGCCTCTGCCAACAGGTGGGGGAATTGTAAAAGCAGCTCATGGCTCTCTTCCTATCCCTGCTCCTGCTGTATTGAAATTATGGGAATCTCGTCAAGTTCCAGTTTATAGTAATGGGATTGAGCGAGAATTAGTGACACCAACGGGGGCGGCGATCGCTGTTACTTTGGCTACTCGTTTTGGCGGGCCTCCAGGGATGAAAATTGAGCGGGTTGGTTTGGGTGCAGGTACAATTAATTTACCTCTACCTAACATTTTGCGTCTTTGGCTTGGTAGTAGTTTAAATGACTATGAAACGGAAACAATTGCAGTTTTAGAGACACAAATTGATGATTTAAATCCTCAGGCGATCGGTTATGTTTTTGAGGAGTTATTTCAGGTAGGGGCAGTGGATGTTTTTACCCAGGCGATCGCCATGAAAAAATCTCGCCCAGGTATCTTATTAACCGTCATTTGTCCTCCAGATTTAATCTCAGCTTGTGAAGCGGTTATCTTTCAAGAAACAACTACTTTGGGTATTAGACATTTAACTCAACAACGAGCTATTTTACAACGGGAAATACACGAGGTGGAAACCTCATTAGGTAAAGTAAAAGTCAAGGTAGCAAGTCAAGGAAGGGGCGAAAATAAAAAAATTGTAACTGTTCAACCAGAATATGAAGAGGTTGCGAGTTTAGCCCGTAAATATAATTTGCCTTGGCGGGTGGTACATCAAATGGCATTGGCTGCTTGGTACAAATAATCTTAGTAGTAATTACTTTAGTCATTAATCCCTAAAGCAATTACTACGAAACGGTTAATTAAAGTTAAGAGATAATTGCTTCGATTCTTGTTCTAGCATTTGAATTAAATGTTCATCTCCTTTAGCTTTAGCAACTTCTAGACGACGTTCCAAATTACGACGGATATTGTCCCAATGAATTTGCGCTGAATTTTCCTGTTCTTTACATCTTTTGATAATGGGTAAGGGGCAGGTTTTTTCAGTTATTTCTTGAACTAGTAATTGAGTGATTGCGGTTTTGGGAAGGGGACAGGTGCTATAGGCAACTCCTCTATACTGCATATAAATTTTTGGCTTGAGTTGGGGAATATGTCTAGGATAGTGATATCTCCAGTTTTGTCCCCGATATTTACCTACAATTTCCCCCTCATTAATTTCTAATTTTAATGACTCTGTTGCGTAGGGTACGCCACGATAAGATAGTTTCATTTTTTTTCTCCTCTTTCAAGTTATAAAAGTTGTTAAATTGAAGTTAACTGGCATTATGTCTTTATGAAATTTGAAGGATATTTGCTTGAAAAATGTTAAGGAAAAGCATTTTTTTCTGATTGTTCTCAACAACTTCAGGCTCTCAAAGGCTATCCACAAAAAAATGAGTACGGAAACTGGCTGAAATCCCTTATTCTGCTGTAGAATGGCGATCCCCGTTCAGATTTCCTTTTTCCCTTCTGTATCTATTTTTACATTTTTTTTCCTTCAAATGGAAAACTTAATAAAAATTAAGAAAATGTTGCTATTTACTTCAAACCTTAAGCAGCTCTTTATGTAATATCTATGTTTGAGAAAGCCCCAAAAACCCAGCAACGGGGATAACTGGTGTATTAGCTGCCCATCAAGTTCATTCTTTCGCTGCTTAAATGAAAAATCCAAGAAAGTCTGTAACCAAAAATACAGATTGCCCACCCAAAAATCATAGCATCTTGACAAACCTGAGTGGGTTAAGGAATGGTTAAATCAGAGAAACCCCAATTTCCTTTGATTTGATTGATTTTTAGCAAAAAGAAGTTGTTATAATTATGCCTAAGTTTTGGAGGAAGTTATGAGCATAATCAAAAAAAATCAGCAGATTTCTAGGCTTTTATACTTAAGTCTGTTGAGTGGATTAACAGGGTCAATCTTGCTAGCAGCAGAGTCAGTCAAAGCTGTTACCATTCAAGAATTGGATTTTATTGGTGAGGGAAATATTCCTGGGGGAACAACTTTTAGCGAAACCAATGTTGGCGGACTATCAGATATCACCTATTCTGGTGCTGATGATACCTATTCCGTTATTTCTGACGATCGCAATGATCCTCGTTTCTATACTGTTGATATTGAGATTGATGTGACATCTGGCCTGGTGTCTCCTTCTTTACTTGATGTGACCACCCTGAAGGATACCAGCGGCAATCCTATAGCTCCCAATACTTCTGACACAGAAGGAATAGTTCAAGTGGGTAGTGATGTGTTTATCTCTTCAGAAGGGATATTTGATGATCCTCTTTCCACAGAGGCGAGCCTTGTAGTCGATCCTTTTATCAAGAACTTCAACGGAGAAACTGGCAATGAAAATGCAGCCTTAACCATTCCTGAGAAATTTATCAATTCCACACCCACTAATGGAGTTCGCAGTAATACAAACTTTGAAAGTTTAACAGTAACTCCTGATGAAAGTACTCTCTTTACTGCAGTAGAAGCGCCTTTAAAACAAGATCAGGATCTTTCTTTTCTCCCTCCTCCCTTTGGTTCAGCTCAGTCTGGTTTAACTCGGATTATTCAATACGACGAAATAGAAGGAACTTACACTGCGGGCTCAGAATTTCTCTATGAGACTGAACCGCTTCATGGACTGAGCGATTTATTGGCAATTGATGAGAGTACTTTGTTAGTTTTAGAGCGAGGTAATGTATCAGAGCCATTCAGTATCAAAATTTATGAAGTGTCTTTAGACGAAGCAACTGATATTAGCTCGATTGATGCTCTCGGAGGGGATACTACTGAGGTTGCAGCAGTATCAAAAGACTTGGTTCTGGATCTGAATGAACTACTCCTGAGTGGAGAATTGGAAACTATTGCTAATTATGACGGTATGACCTATGGTGCTACCTTACCAGGTGGAGAAAGTTCGGTGGTGCTAGTGAGTGATAATGGTTTAGAAGGGAATGTTAACAATAATTTTGCTGTTTTTGCTGTTGAAACTGCCGAACCTGAACCAATACCCGAACCCATTTCTACATTTTTTGGGCTCGGTTTAGTGGGGCTGGGAGTTTGGAAAAGAAGCCAAAAATAATTGTTGACCAACATCTAAGTAAAAGGCGGATTTTCAAGACTCCAAAAGCAGAAGTTATTAATTATGAGTAATGATCATTCGCCTTTTTTTCCCAAGCAGAGCTTTAGGTAGTGAGTCCATGTTTTAAAGCATAACGCACCAACTCGGTCCGACTGGCAGTTCCTGTTTTGCTAAATAAACGGCTGACGTATTTTTCCACATTCCTCACGCTTGTTTCCAGTTCGCGGGCAATTTCCTTATTCATTAAACCTTGAGCTACTAAATCTAAAACACTTTGTTCTCGCGGTGTTAAATCAATTTTGATGGGAGGGGGTGTGGTGACAAATCCAGATTTATTGCCTAAACTTTCTTGAATTTTCTCTAATTTGGAATTGATTTCTTCTAACTGAGAACTGCTAGTATGAGATTTATTTCTAATTTCATTTCGTTTTAACAAATTCTTGACAATTGCTTCTAATTCATCAGGATCAAAAGGTTTAGGGAGATAAGCATCACAACCTGCTTGATATCCTTGAATGCGATCCGATGTCATGCCTCTTGCTGTTAAAAAAAGTACGGGAAGTGCTTGGAAGCGGGGATCTTCTCGCAGTTTTTTCAGGAATTGATACCCATCTACTTGGGGCATCATTATATCACTAATTACTAAGTCGGGCAGCTCTTGTTCTAATAATTCCCAAGCTTCGTTAGCATTATTTGCTACCTGGACTTGAAAGTTATCTTCATATTCTAAATAAGCTTTTACCGATTCTAGTACTCCTGGTTCATCATCTACCAGTAAGAGTTTATTTGGGTGAGACATTTTTCTTTCTCTTATTGCTCTTTTTTAGTTTCCTGTTATCATTAGTGCTAATTTTTCACGATTAAACTTGAATAAACAAGTATAATCTGTTGAAATACTGTCTATTAGCCGAGACTGCCTTGGATAACCAAGGAATTGAAAAAAATGTTGATTGCCCCGTTCAAATCTCGATCTAAACGATGATGACAATGTGGACAATTAAAAACCTAAATATTAATGGAGCATTTTTCCCCCAAAATTTTGAGTAAAGTTTACCTTTTGCTAATGCTTTTGGGTCAGTTTCTAAGGTGAACCAACCAGTAAAAATTGATTGTTCAAAACCCGCCCTCACCCATGTAATTAATTTTGTCTAATTACTTATTTTTAACTTAGTTTTTTGCTCAGGTTTTGTATTAGCCCAAGCTTGGTAAGCTCTGTGTAAAGTACTATGCAATAACTTAGCAGGAATCCCGTAATTATTATTTAAAAGCCAAGTTCTCATGGAGAGAGAAAGTACAAAAGTTGGCTAATGAGCCCCCAGCGGTGCGTTACGGTGTTCAATCTATTTTATAAGCCGAGATAGTTCGACCATAACGCCCCCGAGGTGAGCGGCGGGAGCTTAGATTAATGATCTTATTTGACAGAAACTGCCTCAACTTCGATTGTCTGCTCTTCTTTGGTTGAGGGGGTGGCAGTTTTGTTTTGCCGTTGTTTCATATAATCCAAGAGTAATTGGGAAACTTCGGAAATTAACAGGGTTAAAATCATTATGTCATCGAGTTGCCCAACAATGGGAATAAAGTCTGGGGCAATATCAATGGGGCTGATGAGATATACTAAAGTTCCGAGTACCATCCACCAGCGATAGCGAGGATTGCGGATTGCGTTACGATACCAGTTATAAATTGCTTGGACAGAAATGTTCATTGGTTTACCTACTCCCTACCTCTTTATTTTGACATATTGCCCTTGATTGCTTCTTTAGTAGATTCCGTAAAGTTTTCAGGCAGTTTTCCTCCCTAATCTAGTGGCAAGAGTGAACAAGCAAGATAGAATATTTCTAGATGAGGAAATTAATTAAAAGGTTATGGCGCTAATTGTCCAAAAATACGGTGGGACCTCGGTAGGGACTGTAGAAAGAATTAAAGCAGTGGCGGAACGGGTAAGTGCAGCTCACAAAAATAATCAGGTTGTGGTGGTGGTTTCGGCAATGGGAAAAACTACTGATGGTTTGGTCAATTTAGCCCAGGAAATAACCTCAAACCCCAGTCGCAGGGAAATGGATATGCTGCTGTCAACTGGGGAGCAAGTTTCCATCGCCTTGCTGAGTATGGCGTTACAGGAATTGGGACAAGCAGCAATTTCTCTGACTGGGGCGCAAGTAGGTATTGTTACAGAGGCAGCACATAGCAGGGCGAGAATACTGCAAATTAAAACAGACAGAATTGAGCGCCATCTCGAGCGGGGGGAAGTGGTAGTAGTGGCAGGTTTTCAGGGAATTACCAGTTTGGCAGATTTGGAAATTACTACTCTGGGGCGTGGGGGATCTGATACTTCAGCAGTAGCGCTAGCAGCGGCATTGGGGGCGAGTTGTTGTGAAATCTATACAGATGTTCCTGGTATTCTCACCACAGACCCCCGTAAGGTTGCTGATGCTCAGTTAATGACAGATATCACTTCTGATGAAATGTTAGAGTTGGCTAGTTTGGGAGCGAAGGTACTCCATCCCAGGGCGGTGGAAATTGCCAGGAATTATGGTGTACCTTTGGTGGTGAGGTCGAGTTGGAGTGATGCTCCAGGGACAAGGGTAAATTCCCCTCTGCCTCAACCCCGCTCTCTGGTAGGTTTGGAGATAACTAGGGCGGTGGATAGGGTGGAATTTGACCAAAACCCAGGCAAAGTAGCATTGTTGTCTGTACCAGATCGCCCAGGAATTGCCGCTCGTCTCTTTGGGGAAATTGCTCGCCAAAATGTCGATGTGGATTTGATTATTCAGTCTATCCATGAGGGGAATAGTAATGATATTGCTTTTACTGTGTTTAAGGGAGTTTTGCATCAGGCAGAAGCAATAGTAAGAGAAATTGCACCTGAGCTACGAAGTCATCCTGCTCAGGCGGAAGTAATTGTTGCCAAAGGCATTGTGAAAGTGGCGATCGCTGGTGCGGGAATGATTGGTCGGCCTGGAATAGCAGCGAAAATGTTTGCTACTTTAGCAGCAGCTGGGGTGAATATTGAAATGATTTCAACCTCGGAGGTGAAGGTGAGTTGCGTGGTAGATGAGGCAGAATGCGATCGCGCTTTGGCTGCTCTCTGTGAGGCTTTTGCCATAGATACTTACCCAGTACAAGGTGCCATTTCAGCTCAAGATACTTCCATTTTACCCCCAGTCAGGGGAGTTGCTCTTGATGAGAATCAGGCTCGTTTAGCTATGCGCCATGTCCCAGATCTACCTGGTATGTCAGCCAGAATTTTTAGTGTGTTAGCTGGGGAAAATATCAGTGTAGATATGATTATCCAATCCCAACGTTGTCGAATAATTAATGATCTTCCTACCCGCGATATTGCTTTTACTGTAGCGCAAGCAGACGCAGAAGCAGCACGGGCAGTTTTGGTTAAGTTAGCAGCAACTATTAATTGTGGCGAAGTTTTAGTGGATCAAGAAATAGCAAAAGTTAGTATAGTTGGTGCGGGAATGGTGGGACAACCAGGAGTTGCAGCTAAGTTTTTTGCAGCCCTAGCACAAGAACAAATTAATATTCAAATGATTACTACTTCTGAGATTAAAATTAGTTGTGTAGTGAGTAAAACTGAAGGAGTTAAAGCTTTACAAGCAGTGCATCAAGCCTTTGATTTGGGAGTTGCTATTAAATAGGAATTTGCTGAATAAACTTGAATAAATAAGTCTATTTAAGTAAAAGTTACGAAGAAGGAATCTCACCTCAATTAATGATATGCTATATTATTAGTCAACAAGTATTTGGAGATATATTTGAACGTGTATGCCATTAAAATAGAA
>JADQBC010000059.1 GCA_016903655.1 Gomphosphaeria aponina SAG 52.96 = DSM 107014 | reverse complement strand
CAAAGCTTTAAGATCTCCAACCAATATGTAGGGGCACGGCAATGCCGTGCCCCTACATAATAATTGAGAATGTTTTAAAGGATTCTTTATTATCTATAGCAGAATGATTGAAAACGAGGACATAAAACCGAAAGAATCAGTATGGTTGAAATATGTGTCCCAACTATCTATCTCGCTGCTATAGCATAACCTAGTTATACTCCTACACGATTAAGGGGAGGGCGGGGTAACACTACGGAGTGCAAGTAACATAATCCTCCAGGGAGGCTTGAGAGAAAAAAAAAATTTTTCCCCAAAAATCACTTTTATCTGCTATAATGATTCTATCGGTAGCCAAGAACCAGAACCTAATTGAAATACAGAACTCCACCAGAAGAAGCAACCTATGGCCAGCTCAATTCAAAAAAACGACTTCTTTAAATTTCAGCCTAAGTCAGGCTTATCACCAGGGCGAAAAAAAGGATACAACCTATCTAGCCTCCTTGACCAATTGAGGAAAAATTCATGGCTGAATAAATGGGTGGAACAAAAAGAAGCTGAAAAAATAATCCCCAGTTCTTTTGAGCCAGTTGTAGAGCTTAAAGACTTAGATGGTACTAACGGGTTTAAAATCAACGGTGAGGCAGCAGGTGATAATTCAGGCGTATCAGTAACCAGTGCAGGGGATATCAATGGAGATAACATAGATGATATTGTAATAGGAGCATGGTTTGCCGACCCCAGGGGAAGTGAGAGTGGTAGAAGTTATGTGGTATTTGGTCAGGATGGCGAGTGGGAAGGTGAGCTGAACCTGATTGAATTAGATGGGACTAACGGCTTTAAAATCAACGGTGAGGTAGCAGGTGACTGGTCAGGCTTTGCAGTAAGCAATGCAGGGGATATCAATGGGGATAACATTGATGATTTGATAATTGGAGCACGTTTTGCAGATCCCAATGGGGATTTTAGTGGCAGGAATTATATAGTATTTGGCAAAGATGGCGAGTTTCCCAGTGAGGTGGAGCTGGCTGACTTAGATGGTACTAACGGGTTGAAAATCAACGGTGAGGCTGCACGTGACCAGTCAGGCCATTCAGTAAGCAATGCAGGGGATATCAATGGGGATAACATTGATGATGTGATAATAGGATCTCCAGCTGCAGATCCCAATGGGAGTTATAGTGGCAAGAGTTATATAGTATTTGGCAAAGATGGCGACTTTCCCAGTGAGGTGGAGCTGGCTGACTTAGATGGTACTAACGGGTTGAAAATCAACGGTGAGGCAGCAGGTGACGAGTCAGGCATTGCAGTAAGCAATGCAGGGGATATCAATGGGGATAACATTGATGATGTGATAATAGGAGCAAGGTATGCAGATCCCAATGGGAGTAATAGTGGCAAGAGTTATATAGTATTTGGCAAAGATGGCGACTTTCCAAGTGTTCTGAAGCTAGCTGACTTAGATGGAAAAAACGGTTTTAAAATAAACGGTGAGGCAGCGGATGACAGGTCAGGCTGGTTTGTAAGCAATGCAGGGGATATCAATGGGGATAACATAGATGATGTGATAATAGGAGCACGTAAGGCAGATCCCAATGGGGGTGATAGTGGCAGGAGTTATATAGTATTTGGCAAAGATGGCGACTTTCCAAGTGTTCTGGAGCTTGAAGACTTAGATGGTACTAACGGCTTTAAAATCAACGGTGAGGCAGCAGGTGACGAGTCAGGCCTATCAGTAAGCAATGCAGGGGATATCAATGGAGATAACATTGATGATATTGTAATAGGAGCACGTTTGGCAGACCCCAATGGGGGTGATAGTGGCAGAAGTTATGTGGTATTTGGTACTGAAGGCGAATGGGAAGGTGAGCTAAACCTCGAAGAATTAGATGGTACTAACGGGTTTAAAATTAATGGGGAAGCAGCGGATGACAGGTCAGGCTGGTTTGTAAGCAATGCAGGGGATATCAATGGGGATAACATAGATGATGTGATAATTGGAGCATATCGTGCAGACCCCAATGGGGAAAGTAGTGGCAGAAGTTATGTAATATTTGGCAAAGCTGACCTGTTAGTTACCCCAACAAACCAGAAAGCAGTAGAAGGACTAAATAACCAAGCAGTAGTTGAAGTAACCGTAAGCAAAGTAACCGAGACATTTACGCTCGACTATCGCACAGAAGAGGGTACTGCCATAGCTGGTTTAGACTATACGGAAAAAACAGGAAAACTCACCTTTAACCCAGGAGAAACCAGCAAACAAATCACCATCCCCATCGTCAATAACAACAAAAACGAAACAGAAGAAAGCTTCACAGTCATCCTAGAAAACCCCAGCAATAATGCATTTCCCGACCAAAAAAGTGCAACCATCACCATAAGCGATACTCAAACAGCAGCAGCAAACACCGTTTTACCTGTTGGAGTAGAAAACCTCCTTCTTACAGGAGTAGGAAATATTAACGGAACTGGGAACAATAACGCTAATATTCTCACAGGAAACAGTGGGAACAACAGTCTGGTAGGACTAGGAGAAAAAGATAAACTCATTGGAAATGCAGGAAACGATCTTCTCAACGGGGGAAATGATGATGACGAACTGATAGGAAATGCAGGAAACGATCTCCTAAACGGTGGATCAGGTGCAGATATCATGATTGGAGGGAAAGGAGACGATATTTTCAAAGTAGAAAACGCCCAAGACGTTGTAGCAGAAGCACTCAACTCAGGAACAGATCTAGTATTCAGTTTAATAACTCGCACCCTGGGAAATAACCAAGAAAACCTCACCCTAGAGGGGAGTCTTCCCATCAATGGTACAGGAAACACCCTAGCCAATGTAATTACAGGAAATCTAAAAGAAAACAATTTAACAGGACTAGGAGGAAATGACCAGCTAGTAGGACAAGCAGGAAATGATATCTTAACAGGGGGAACAGGAAATGATATCTTAACAGGGGGAACAGGTAAGGATATCTTAACAGGGGGAACCTGGAGCGATCGCTTTTATTATAACTTCCCCACCGAAGGAATAGATACCATTTCTGACTTTAAAAAAGCCGAGGGCGATAAAATTTATATAAGTGCTGCTGGTTTTAAGGGAGGTTTAGTAGCAGGGCCCTTACCCAGTGATAAATTTGTTGTAGGGAGTGCAGCATTAGACTCAGGCGATCGCTTTATTTACAATAATGGAGCCTTATTCTACGATGTCAATGGGAGTGGGTCAGGGAACCAAGTACAGCTAGCCACTTTAACAGGCGCACCTGTCATAGCTGCTAGTGATATTATCATTTTCTAGGATCGGCGTTGCTGAATTGAAGCATGAAAACTTGAAGGGGCACGAGATCTCGTGCCCGTAAAGCGCGGAGTTGCTTCCTTTAGAGAGGGGAGAGGGTTTGAGTTGGTTATGAATTATTTGTAAACAAATAATTCATAACTCAAAAAACGCAACGCCCAAAAAGGTTTAACCAAAGTGAAGGAAACCAAGCAGAAACTAGAACTTAAAAACTGAGTAAACATTATACCTTACAAAAGACTATATATATGGGCGGCATCTTTTCCCATTATCAGGCTAACATACAAGAGCAACAAATGTCAAGCCTCTGAGGAAACTTTTTTTTTTGGCGTGGCGTTGCTGAATTGGAGGCGGGACGCACGCATACAGAAGAGTTGCAAAGAAGGGAGTGGCCAGAGGGTTTGAGTTAGGTTAGTAGTTATTGTAAAAATATAATTCATACCTCACGCCTATTTAAATACAAACCCATTCATCAACGCCAATTGTTAAACTAAGCCAGACCAGGTCAGAAAATCATAACTTGAGAAAGAAGTAGGTGAGAAAAAAAATAAATTGAACAAAGGGAAAAGCTCGCCAAATATAGATTTGAGCTTATTTGCTCTTTAAGCTGACAAAATTTTTTGTTGCTTTAGGAAACCAAACAGGATAAATAACAGATAACCTTGTTTTACATTATCCTTGCTCAAGCAAGCAGCTTATCGGCAAAATAATCATTAAAATTGGTACTGTATATTAGGAAATAGACACTCATGGTAAAACAGTTAAATCTTTTAGGTACTGGACAAATTGTACCCACCGCTCTCCATACAGAAATGGAAAAGTCTTATCTTGAGTATGCCATGAGTGTAATCGTTGGGCGTGCATTGCCCGACGTGCGGGATGGATTAAAACCAGTGCATCGGCGCATTTTATATGCTATGTACGAATTAGGATTAACTCCAGAGCGACCTTATCGGAAATGTGCTCGGGTAGTGGGGGATGTACTAGGAAAATATCACCCCCATGGTGATCAGGCAGTTTATGATGCTTTAGTGCGAATGGTACAGGATTTTTCCTGTCGCTATCCCTTATTAGCAGGTCATGGAAATTTTGGCTCGGTAGATAATGATCCAGCAGCGGCAATGCGTTATACAGAAACGCGACTAGCACCCATTGCTTATGAGGGAATGTTGCAGGAAATTAGCGAAGCTACGGTTAATTTTACCAATAACTTTGACAATTCCCAACAAGAGCCAGTGGTTTTACCCGCTCAATTACCCATTTTACTGCTCAATGGTTGTTCAGGAATTGCGGTAGGGATGGCGACCAATGTGCCACCCCATAATTTAGGAGAATTAGTGGATGGGTTAATTACATTAATTGACAAACCCGATGTGAGTGATGAAAAATTGTGGGAATTAATACCCGCCCCAGACTTTCCTACGGGAGGAGAAATTATTAATTCGGCAGGGATTAAAGAGGCTTACGCCACAGGGAAAGGTATTATTACGGTGCGGGGAGTAGTAGAGTTTGAGACAATTCGGTGGGGAAAAAAACGGACGCGGGAAAAAATAGCACTGATCGTGAAGGAGTTACCCTATCAAGTAAATAAAGCTGGGTGGATCGAAAAAGTTGCGGATTTAGTAAATCAGGGAAAATTGGAAGGCATTGGAGATGTACGGGATGAAAGCGATCGCGATGGGATGCGAGTAGTAATTGAATTGAAACGAGATATTAACCCCCAAAGTATCCTAAAGGGATTATACCATCAAACCCAATTGCAAACCAATTTTGGGGTAATTTTACTAGCTTTGGTGAATAACAAACCCTGTCAGTTATCCCTGCGGGAGTTATTAACAGAGTTTTTAAGCTTTCGGGAAGAAACCCTGACAAGGCAATATACTAATGAGTTAGAGCAAGCAGAAAAAAAACTGCATTTGTTAGAAGGCTTATTAACTGCTTTAAATAACCTAGACAGGGCTATTGATATTCTCAGAAACGCTGCTGATGGGACAATAGCTAAACAAATTTTAAATGAGCAATTAGGGATGAGTGATTCACAGGCAGACTCACTGCTAGCTATGCCCATGCGTCGCCTAACTGGTTTAGAAAGGCAAAAATTACTCGAAGAAGTTGAAGAATTAAACAAAAGCATTGGGGAGTTAAGGAGGTTACTAGGCGATCGCCATGAATTAATGAAAGCGCTAAAAAAAGAGTTACGGGGATTAAAACGTAAATTTGGTGATGCTCGTCGTACCCGCATTATTAATCTCAAAGAAACTGTAGTTGAAAAAAAGGAAAAAGTCAAACCTTCCAAAGTCAAAGTGACGACCATGGAAGCAGATGCAGTAGTAAAAGTTACGGCTCAAGGATATATTTATTGGGAAAAACAAGGAGAACAAGAAAAACCACTCAAAAGTGGGGAAGACTTTGTCACTCAAAATCTGGAAATGGGGAAACAAGAGCAATTAGTAGTTTTTACTGATACAGGCAAAGCATATCCCCTAGCAAGAGCAGACATTCCCCCCAAGACACAGAAACAAACAATAATTAGTTTACTACCAAAAAGCGCCCAAAGGGATGTGGGGGCGACTTTGGGGCATTTATTGCTCGGGGAAGTGAATCTTGATTTACTGTTGCTCACAGAGCAAGGGAAAATCAAGCGTTTAGCAGTAGGAGAATTAAATAATTTAACCAATCGGGGGTTAATGGTGCTGAAAATGAAAGAAGAGGATAAATTAAGTTATGTGGGGGTAACATCTGGAGAAGAAACAGTAGCGATCGCCATTTCTTCAGGGCGAGTAGTGTGTTTTCCCGTGAATGAAGAACAACTACCACTCAGGGGTTGTAGCGCGCAAGGAAAAGCTTTAACCTTAGGTGCTGATGGCACAGAAAAGTGGGTAGGGTGTGTTAGTCTGAAACAAGAAGATAACTTATGTTTCATATCCCGTGACGGTTATGCCAAACGTCTGCCAGCCAATAGGATCAGTCTGGGGAATTGGGGAGACATTGGGACACAAGTAATAAAATTTAGTAATGTAATTGATAGTTTAGTGGGCATAGCCCGCGCCCAAGAAAAGGGAAAAATTGTTTTGCTCACCAATAGTCGAAACAAAATAGTAGTAGAAATGGATAAACTGCCATTGCAAGAGCTCGAGCAAAAAGGCGATCGCCTTCCCTTCCTCAAACCAGGAGAAAAAATTGAGCAAATTCTGCCAATTTGCCAATAAAACTGGGGTAGGGGCAATCTTCTACCCCCCACCTGCTCAGTATTTATGCTGATACTTCTACCCCACGCCAAAAAGCAACATAGTCTTGAATATTTTTTGCCTTTGCTTGAGGGCGAGGATAATACCAAGCAGCGTCTTGATTTTCTTTGCCTTCCACTTCTATGGTATAATAACTAGCCTCACCTTTCCAGAAGCAATTTGTATGGGTGTTGCTTTCCTTAAAATATTGTTGATTGATGGAGTCTGGAGGGAAATAATAATTTCCCTCCACAATTTCGCAGTTATTACTTTCAGCTAAAACAGCTCCATTCCAGATTGCTTTTGCCATTGTAGATTAGTCAATAAGTTGATAATTATTATTATGGTAGAATCAAGCAAAAAATTACTATGTATCAAAAAGAATCCTTAGAAGAGTCACTCAAATATTTCTTTGGTTACGACAGTTTCCGCCCAGGACAGCGTAAAATCATCGAAGAAGCTTTAGCTAACAGGGATTTACTGATTATTATGCCCACAGGGGGTGGTAAATCTCTTTGTTTTCAATTACCAGCACTGTTAAAACCTGGTTTAGGAGTAGTTGTTTCCCCATTAATTTCCCTGATGCAAGACCAGGTAGATACCCTAAGAGATAATGGTATTGGGGCTACATTTCTCAATTCAAGTCTGAAGACAGAAGAAGTGCGATCGCGCGAGCTGGAGATTATAGAAGGGAAGATTAAGTTACTCTATGTTGCTCCAGAAAGGTTACTAGCCGCCAAATTTCTCCCTTTTTTAGATTTAATTGCAGAAAAGGTGGGAATTTCCGCCTTTGCTATTGATGAAGCTCATTGCGTTTCAGAATGGGGACATGACTTCCGCCCAGAATATCGCCAATTGAAACAACTGCGGCAGCGTTACCCCAAAATTCCCATGTTGGGTTTAACCGCTACAGCTACCTCAAGGGTACGAGAGGATATTATTCAACAATTAGGCTTAAAAAATCCTGGAGTGCATCTGGCTAGTTATAATCGCCCTAATTTATATTATGAAGTACAAGATAAAGATAGTCGAACTTATAATCAATTATTAAAAAATATTCGCGCCCAAAAAGGATCAGGAATAGTTTATTGTCTGAGTCGTCGTCAAGTAGAAGAAACAGCCTCTCAACTCCAGGAAGATGGCATTGCCGCACTACCTTATCATGCAGGAATGAATGACGAAGAGCGGAAAAACAATCAAACTCGTTTTATTCGAGATGATGTGCAGATAATTGTAGCAACAGTTGCCTTTGGGATGGGGATAAATAAACTAGATGTACGCTGGGTAATTCATTATGATTTACCAAAAAACCTAGAAAGTTATTATCAAGAATCGGGGCGAGCAGGAAGAGATGGAGAAACTTCAAATTGTATTTTATTTTTTAGTCCAGCAGATCAAAAGAAAATTGAGTTTTTAATCGCCCAGAAAACCAATCCCCAAGAGCGAAGAATTGCCTATCAACAATTGCGACAGGTAATTGAATATGCAGAAGGAACAGAATGTCGCCGTACAATTCAATTCAGTTATTTTGGAGAAAGATTTCCAGGGAATTGTAATAATTGCGATAACTGTCGCAATCCTAAACCTGTAGAAGACTGGACAATTGAAGCGCAAAAGTTCCTTTCCTGTGTAGCGAGATGTGGAGAAAGATTTGGGATGATGCACATTATCGAGGTGTTGCGAGCCTCAAAAAAGAAAAGGATTTTAGACTATAAACATCATTTATTATCTACTTATGGAATTGGTTTAGATAAAACCGCTGATGAATGGAAAATGTTAGCTAGAAGTCTTTTGCATCGGGGTTTATTAGATGAAACAAATGATGGGTATCGGGTGCTAAAATTAAATGAAAGCAGTTGGGAAATATTGCACAAACAACGGACAGTAAAAATTGCAGTTAGCCGAAAAGTTACGGATGATTTAATTTCAGATTATAACCCGAAAGCGGCAGAAGCAGAAATGTTATTTGAAAGTTTGCGCATTTTGCGGAAACAATTAGCTGATGCTCACTCAGTTGCGCCCTATGTGATTTTTAGTGATTCTAGTTTAAAATCAATGGCACAAGTGCGCCCGAAAAGTTTAGAAGACTTTGCCAAAATTTCTGGAGTAACTAATCATAAATTGAAGCAATACGGCACGCAATTTGTCATAGAAATTCGCCGTTTTTGTCAAGAGAATAATTCAGAAAATAGCCCAGGATTGCCATCAACTTACATGGCGACTTTAGAGCTACATAAACAGGGTTTAAGTGTGGAAGAAATTGCTAAAGAAAGGAGTTTAACCACTAGGACAATTATCAAACATTTGAGTGAGTTAATTGAGGTGGAGCAGCCAGTAGATTTAGATAGTTTAGTCATCCCAGTCAGACAAGAAATAATTATGCAAGCCATGGAAAAAGTTGGAGATAAATCTTTGAAAACTATTCGGGAACATTTGGGGGAAAATTACAGTTATGAAGAAATTCAATTAGTAAGAGCTAAATGGCAGCGGGAGTCTTTTTGAGTTGAAAAGGTGGTAAGGGGCTTTCAAAGAGAAACAGGCAGGTGAGAGCATATACTATGATGAGATTATGGGTAATGAGCCAATCTGGACTAGAGACAATCCCTTGGTGCTAAAATTAAAAGCGGCGATTGCATCATGTAGCTTCTCCTTGGTTATCTATAGATACCAAACCCAGCTACCATCTTTATACCTTGTGAGCTTTGCTGCTTGAATCATCATTATTCAACTAAAATAGCAAAGTTGCAAATTAGAGACATCTAGTCTAGTAATTAAAATCTAGTGAAATTAACACTTCTGACTTTAAACAATGAAAAACAAAACACAAACCTTACAATTGCTCAAAATTCTCATCGGTGCTGCTTGGATAGACGGCGAAATTCAAGCTGAAGAAAGAGAATATTTACATAAAATGGCCGCAGAAAATAATCTCGTCCATGACCCAGAAATTAAACCATTATTGTCAGAATTAAAGCAGGTAAAGCCAGATGAATGTTATACCTGGCTTGAGGATTATTTAGGCGAACATCCGAGTAAAGATGATTATGAGGAATTGCTAGAAGCACTCAGCGCCTTAATTTATAGCGATGGTAATGTAGATACGGAAGAGGCAAAACTCCTCAATAAATTGCAGGATGTAGCTTTGGAAAATGAAGCCCATTCATCAGCTTTTGATAAACTCCTCAAAAGGATTCAAAGACTTTATCGCCAAGCAATCAAGTAATGAGTTATCAGTTATCAGTTAAAGTATCTGCTAGAGTGAGCCAGACAATAAAAGTTGTGCCAGCATTAGATGTAGCTGAATTAATTAATTCAATTTTGCCGTACATTTGTTCTATGAGTTGTTTGGCGATCGCTAGTCCTAACCCACTCCCAGCAATGTTTCCTTCCTCCTGCACTCCTCGGTAATGGCGCTCAAAAATATGCCCTCGATCTGCTTCGGGAATCCCCAATCCTGTATCACTAATCCTAATTCCTTGTAAGGGGGGGGTTGAGTTTTTTTGGACAATTTGAACATCAACTTTACCTCCCCTTGGGGTATATTTTAAAGCATTATCAATTAAATTATTTAACACTTCCCGCAAGGCTTTAGAATTAGCTTTAACTAGGGGCAAATCACCAGAAAAATCCGCAGTTAAGGTAATCCCTTTCTCAGAAGCGATCGCCTGTGCAGAAATCAAAAGGGGTTCCAATACTTCCCTAATTCCTAAAGATACTAAATTTAATTTTCCTGGTAAAAGAAAACTTTGAACTGTCCCTCGAAGCATGGGGGTATCTATTTGTCCATGGTCAAGTTCTCCCTCAAATTCTTCAACTAATTCCTGCATACGCTCACTTTCTCTTAACATACTTTTAGCAACTGTATAATTACGATCCTCTGGCAGCAGACTTTTCAGCAGCAGCTTACTAAAAGTGCGCAATGCTGTTAAAGGATTGCGTAATTGATGCAAGAAATCATCAAGTTTTTCCCGTTCAATTGTCAGTACTTTTTCCCTATCCCGTAACTGCTCATTAGCGGCAAATTCCCGTTGGTCAAGAAAACAGGCGATCGCGATCGTTCTGGCTATTTTTTCGATCTCGACTAATTCTGCTGAATTCCATTCTCTTTCTTGTCGCCGTGTCACCAGTAAACCCATAACCAAATCATCATAAATCAAAGGCAAAACAATTTGCAGTCTTTGCCAGGGATTTTGCTGTTCTATTTCCGCAACCAAGTAATTTATTTCTGCTTTTTTTGGTGCTGCTGCTGAGAGTAACCGCGGATTTGATTGGCTAAATTCCCAACTTGCTGGTAATCCCACCCCACAAGTTTCCTCTTGCGGGAGGCACCCTGGCGACGGACAGCTCACCACAGGAATGAGTTTTGTCTTTTGAGCTTCCACCAGTTCTTGGGCGGGGGATTCAGAATCCCTAATAGTTAAATAAACAGCACTCCAGGCTGCACCTAGTCCTTGATTTAGCAAAGATATCTGAGTTTGACACAGAGCTACAAATTCTGAACTGGCTCTAATTAAGGTGGGGTCGGCATAAGGCATATTAATATTTTTGATTGATTGGCGAGCTTCTTTATTTTCTAATTTAATCCTCAAATGAGCAATCAGGGCACTTACTCTTATATATATTCTGCCTGATGATATATTTTTGTTAAGTTTTATAAATTTATTTTACTTGGTTTTTGCCCTCTCCACCCCTGCTCAGACTGCTTGCCATCTAGGATCCCACTCTTTTGAGCAATTTGAAAAAACCTTTAAATAAGGGTTGATTTTTTTTGCTAAACCCGATACAATGATTATTAATTTTGTTACTTAAATTACAATTATAAGTAGAAATAGGAGGTAATTGGGTTGGCAAGAAAACGCAAACGCAAAAGTCGCCGCCGTCTTGAAGGACGAAAAATACTTGAATTAATTCCCCACTACAATATCGAAAGTGGTGAAGATAAACCAGTTACAGCGGCGAGAAAATATATTCACTCTGTAGGCATTACTCCTCCTGCGTTGTTAGTTGTGAAACGTAACGAGCACACCACTGACAGATATTTCTGGGCAGAAAAAGGACTATTTGGTGCTCAATACGTTGAAGAAAATTATTTTCTCTTTCCGAGTTTGAGAGCGATCAGACCTCAAATTAAAACTAATAATGTAGCAGCAGCGGGAAGTCTTTCTTTAGCTTAGAAAAGCAAGTTTTTCCCTTCCAATAATAACAACCCTGTCCGAGTGAAAGTAAGGCAGGGTTATTATTTTCCCCTCCCCCTTTCAGGTTGACCCGATTTTCTTAAATGCTTTTTCCAATTGGAGCAGTTCATCTCGATGAGCAGTAACAGTGATCTGACTTTGTGCTTTTTCTCCTTGAGGGGGAAGAGCTTCTAACTTCAACAAAACCTCCTCTAAACGCCCTGCTTTCTGCCAATAAAATACTCCAGCCCCTGGGGCTAATAAAGGGAGGGCGAGAAAAAAATTCCCCCCTTTTGGGTAAAGCAAGGATAAAACTAGGGATAAACACAGTAAACCTGTAGCGGCCAGAAGAGTTAAGAAAACTGCTAGCAACCAACTCGGACGCACAAAACCCTGAAAGGATATTTGATTTTCTTCTGCATTTACCCCTGCTACTTGATAAGCTCTTTGTTCAAAGTATTCTTTTAGCTTCTTTAAAAGAACTGCTTCAGGTTCAGCCAAGGTGAGTTTTACTTGTTGGGTTCGCTCTTTCACCGAAGCGCGAATAAAGAACAGTAAACCCACCATCAATAATATTGTCAGAAAGAAAGTAGATGAGATAATTGGGGTATTCACAACTAGAATTAATAAAATTAGAAGTGCTGATTATTAATTAGGCGATTGGAAGCAGATCGGGACAGAGCACTGCGCTGTCCCGATTGCAATTTAAACTACTCGCGATTATAGTAACGGTAATGGTTGTCGTAGTAATAGTATGAACCGTGATTATGACGACTAACACTATTAGCGATTAAACCGAGGATCGGCACATGGGATGTTTTGATCTGATCAATAGTTTGTTTGAGTGCAGATCGGTCTGTTTTTCCCATTTTAACCACTAAAATAATACCGCTCGTGGCACAACCTAAAATTCTGCCATCGGCAAAACCCAGGATTGGAGGAGTATCATAAATTACTAAGTCAAAGGCAGCAGCGGAGCGCAATTGTTCCATAATTTGCTGCATTCGTTTGGATGCAAGCAACCTGGTTGGGTCTGGGGGAATGTCTCCTGCTGTTAGTACGGAAAAGTTCTCCCACTGAGGTACTGGTTGGATTGCTGCCTCTAAATCCAAACCCGTGGCAATTACATTGCTTAATCCTTGGTTATTTTCTAAACCTACTCTGACATGTACTTGAGGTCGTCGTAAGTCTGCATCCACTAACAATACACGCTGTCCCATAGCAGCAGCCGCCTGGGCTAAATTTACCGCAACAGTGGATTTACCCTCTGCTGGGGCAGAAGAACTAATCACCAAGGAGTTGAGGGGACTGTCAGACCCTAGCAAGCGGATATTGGTATTCAGCGAACGGAATGCCTCTAAAAAAGGAGATGACTTATAACCTTTTTTCGAGCTCCTGGCAAAGGGAAAATCTGGCTCAGAGCTTTTAGCAGCGTAATTACCGATTTTAGTATTCCCAATTTGGATTTTGGGTAAATCCAGTTTCATCACTTGTTCCACTGAGTTTAAGTCTTTCTGCACTGGAATGAAACCGAGTACGGGTAATTGGATATTATCTTTTAATTCTTCTGAAGAGTGGAAAACAGGATCGAGTTTTTCTGCTAATAATGCTGCTCCTAACCCTAAGAGTACGCCCCCAATCATTCCGAGCCCTAGATCTCGGATTGGTTTGGGTGCTACTTTGTTTTCTGATACTTGTGGCTTGGCGATTATCTGCCAGGTAAGTGCTTGTTGTGCTGCTTCAAGTTGGAGATTTTCTTTGGCTTCTAATAAGCGATTTAAACTATCTGTTGCTACACCCAGTTCCCGCTGTAAATCCATGTATTGACGGGCTAAGAGGGGCATTTGCTCTACTTGCCCTTTTAAATTTTCCAGGGCCTGTGCTTGAGCTAGTCGCCGATTTTCTAAAATTTGGGTTTCGTTAGCCGCTTGGATAAATTGTTGGTGCAGTTGTAAACGGAGGGATTCAGGTCCATTATAGGAGGAATAGGCGATCGCTTTTTCTGTATATTTCTTCCCTAGTACCTTTTGTGCTTCAAGCCGCAATAACTGTTCTAAATTTTCTTTTTCTTGCGTCAGTGATACCACTGTCGGACTATTGTCCAAAAAACGTGCCGATTCTTGTGCCAGTTTTACTTCTACTTCCTGTAGTTTATTTAGCAAATTCTGGTATTGGGGCGATTCACTTAAATAACTAGCCACGATCGCTTGTTCTGGTTCTAGTCCTATTTGTTCTTGCAGTATCCTATACAGTGAGCTTGCCTCATTTAGTCTTAGCTGAGTTTCAAAGTACTCTGCCTCCAAAATCCCTTGTTGTCTTGACAATTCTTTTGCCTGTTCTTCTGGATCTAGCAGGTTGTGTAACTGACGAAATCTTTGCAGTTTTTCTTGCAGTCCATCTACCCGTTCTTGCAGACTCGGTAACTGTTCTTCTACATAATTTATTCCCTGCTTAATCTCCGTTTGTCTTTCTTCTAAACTGTGGCTCAGATAACCCTCTGCTAACTGATCTAAAATATACTTAATTTTTTCAGGATCTTCATCTAGATAGGATACTTCTAAAATTTTTGTTTCTTCTACCTGGCTAATTTTCAAAGGTGATTTACTTTCTTTTTCTTTGATCAGATCTTTGTATTCAAGCTCTGGATATTTCGTTAAAATTTCTTCGAGAATTTTTTCTACCACACTCGGACTGCGTAAAACTGCCATCTGAGTTTCGTAGTCTAAGTTTGGCACTCCTAATCCCATCAGTAATGGATTTTCTTGATTTTTTTCTGTTGGCGACTCAATGAGAATTTGAAATTTACCTTCATATTTTGGCGATTGATTAATAATCCAAATTCCCACTGCCGTTGTTACTCCTAGAGTCACCCCTAAAATCAGTCGCATTCTATGTCTAAATATCGTCCAGAGCTGACGTAGATCTACACTTTCCTCTTCTTCTGTGCCCACTGGATTAATTACTGGTAATGAGTAGGACTGATAGCCATTGCCATTGCCATTCCCATTCCCATTCCCATTCAGCGAGACAGATTTATAATTTTTCAGCTTTTCCATTGTCACTCCTCATCAATTATCAATCAATTGTTGCTTGTTAATTGTTCATGGTAAGCCATCAACAATTATCCATTATCCCAATTTCTTTAGTTATGTTATCACCCAGAGTTGTAGGGGTTATTTTTTTTTTTTTTATCAAACTCCGCCCCCACAATTATCACTTTTAAAGCAGTCGTCCCCTAAAAAAGCCGCGTCACACTTGCCGTAATGGTATTAAATGGACTGAGGATTAAACCTATGGTATCAACCACAGCTACAAATCCAGTACGCGAAACAATAATCACATCATTGTTTTTAAGCATCGGATTATTCTCCTCATTTAGATCTGCTGCCAAATCAATTTCAATTTTTCTTTTTGTAACTGTTCCATTGGGATTAAGGCGAATCAAATCTACCGAACCCCTATTAGCCCGTTGCACATTAAAGCTTCCTGCTGCCATTAAAGCTTGGTTTAATGGTGTGTTACTTGGTACCTCCACCACTCCTGGCGCTCTTACTTCTCCTACCACATTGACTCGCATAACAGCGGGAGCAAAACTAGCTTGAGCGATCGCCTCTGCTTCTGAAGCAGGTATTTCTTCTGCTGTTGGAATTATAATCCTATCGCCTTCTTGCAAAATCACATCTTCCTGGATATCTCCTGTTTGCAATAAATTCCATAAATCTACTTCTATTGTCTGTTCTACTCCGATGCGTGTTGACCGTATTACTTGGACATTGCGCAGATCTGCTAAGGGTTTTATCCCCCCAGCCTGTTGAATTGCTTGTGTTAGTCTTTGCGCTCTTGTTTGGATATTCTCTCCTGTTTCTGCTGGTGCTATTTTATAAGACCCTGGACGATTTACTTCTCCTACCACAGCAACATTAAGTGTCAAATCTCCTCGAATACCAAAATTAGCATCATCTAATTGCAGGTTTTCAGCAGTACTAATTGTTTCTGCTGTGGGGATAACAATGGTGTCTCCATCGCGCAAAAAAAGATCCTGACTTAGGTTTCCCTGTTGAAGCAATTCCCACAGATTAACACTAACTATTTGTTCTTTTCCCTGGAAAAATCGCCTTACTTCTACTTGACGAATGTCAGCCGCTGTTGTCACCCCTCCAGCTAGCTGAATGAGATCGGTAATAGTGGGAAATTTGCGATCTACTGGGACTGTATAAGATCCTGGACTATTTATCTCCCCAGAAATCCCAATTTTCAGGGGACGGGGAGCTACTAAACTTACTGTGACGATGGGCTGTCTCAGATAGCGTGCATATTCATTGGATACTCTATCAATCATCTGCCCTAGGGTTAGTCCTCTCACATCCAATGTTCCCACTAGGGGTAAACTGACTGTGCCATCTACTAACACTAGATATTCTCCACTATACTCTGGTACTTGAAAAACATCTAAGCGGAGAAGATCTCCTGCTCCAAGTGTATAATCTGTTTCGGTTGCTAACTGATTTAAGTTTTGATTGGGTACGGTAACAGGTTGTGTTTGTACTGGCGCAATTGGTTGTTCTTCTAAGGGTGGTAATGGTTCTTCTAAGGGTGGGAGGGGTTCTTCTAAGGGAGAAGGTAATGTTTCTTGTCCTTGAACAGAAAGCCCACTCGCAGCAACGAACAAGCAACTTAAGGATAAGACGCGCAATCGGTGGAAGTCGGTAATGAGTTTAGAAAACATCATAAACTAAGCTTTGCCCCAAAGTTTGTAAAATAATAAATGGTTCATCAGCGTATTTAATTTATCATTAATTATCCCTAACTTAGGGTAGCCTTTTTTTTTCTCTAAATCTGCACTAGGTATATTAGTAGCAACTGTGATTTATAATTATTATAGTCACTGCTGAAGCAAAATGCCGAAAAAACAAAAATATCCTCGTCTGTTGGGTTCTAAATGGACTAGCTTAGAGAAAACCTGGGGTTGGCGACATTTTCAAGTGGTTAACCGCAAAACTCAGGGTAAATGGGTGTTTGCTGAAATGGTGGCTAGTTGTGATCCTTCTGTTCGTTTCTGGCTTAATGCCCAGCAGCTTGATGATCCATCTTTTTGGAAGGCTGGCTGGCTGCCTTTACAAGAACTTTCTCAAGCTGATACTGAGGATAATTGCTGGTTTTTTGAGTAAAATTACCTTTGAGTCTCAACAATTGCTTGATTTTGGAGCGGAAGCATTGAATTTATTAACAGCCATTGAAGCTATTCTCTATCTTAAAGGTCAACCCCTGAAATTGCCAGCAATTTCGGAGCTCGCGGGTTGCTCAACTCAGGAGGCAAAAAATGCTTTGCTTGAATTGATGTCAGACTACGCTCACCGCGATAGTGCTCTAGAAGTGGTGGAGACACCTATGGGTTATAGTCTTCAGTTGCGTCCTTCTTGTGAGCATCTACTCCTTCATCTTGTTCCTGCTGAGTTGGGTACGGCAACTTTACGGACTTTGGCGGCGATCGCTCTCAAAAATCCTATTCTCCAAAGTGATCTGATCGATTTGCGTGGTAGTGGCGCTTACCAGCACGTTCAAGAACTTGTACAACTTGGTTTTATTCGCAAGCGTCGTCAACCTCATGGCCGTTCTTATTTTTTAGAAGTCACAACTAAGTTTCACCAGTATTTTGAGATTGATCAACTTGAGAAAGTTGTCTCCAATTCTTTTAATCATTAGTTATTAGTTATTCTCTATCAACTATCAGTAGAAGGCAGAAAGCAGAAGGCTTTTAAGTAGATAAGCTTGCATTATTTACACAATTTTTGTAGGGGCGGGTTTAGCCAAGATCTGGGCGATGGCCGCAGGCCAGGCCCCTTGGGCGATCGCAATTGCTCTTTAAATCCAAACCCGCCCGAACCTGCGGTAATTAATGAAAGTGCGCCCACTTATACAACTATCAACCATCAACCATCAACTATCAACCATCAACCATCAACTATCAACCATCAACCATCAACTATCAACCATCAACCATCAACTATCAACTATCAACCATCAACCATCAACTATCAACCATCAACTATTCATTCATGCTTCTATAAGTTGCAACTGAGGAAGGTGAGATGCGATTTAAATAGCGGAAAATCCAATATTTTAAGATTGTGTCCAAAATAACAGGAAAAGTGGCAATAAATAAGAAGTTAAACTCTCTATTTTCTGGTAGTCCAAAGTGCCTGGTAATGCCTTCTAGAATTACTTCCCAACCATGAGGGGAGTGATAGCCCACAAAAACGTCTGTTAATAAAATTATTAAAAATGCTTTGGCTGAATCGCTTAAACCATACATTATTTCGTCTAAAAATGATTTTAAAATTAAAATTTCTTTCTTGCTTACCCAGATAATTATGGCAAAAGCTATGAGGGAAAATATATCTGCAAATATATTGGCGATCGCATCTGATCCTAGATGGCGATATGCTTCTGCTATTTCATCTGCTTTTTCTTTGAGCCGCTCTTCTATTTCTGCTGCTGATTTTTTTTGCTCTCTGCCGATTAGGTTTTGGAAATGCAATCTTTCTTCATAATGTTTTAATTCAAAATAAGCTTCTTCTTCTAAATCATTATTGATAAATAAAATTTGCTCGTGATTGGCAAAATATCTCTCTACTATTGGCGCAACTAAAAATGTTTTAGTGACTTGATGTGTCAATAATGGTACGATGATTAAAATTAAAATAAATTTGATTGAAATTGCTGTTTTATACTTAGATACTCGATGTTTTCTCAGAACTTCTTCTTCTGTTTCTTGGGATTTTGGATCTATTTCTTGTTTAATTCGATTGATGGTTCTTAAAAAAGAGCGGGGCAGCACTCCTGTTTGATCAGATACTGTTTTCACGGTTTCTCCATTAACCGAAGTCAATTTTGGGGAATTTTTCTGTTCTTTTTCTAATTCCTTAACTAAATTTCTCTGAGGTTTATCTATTTTGCCGTTAACTGTACTTTCTTTTGTTTGGATGACAATTATTTCCTCTTGTGAGGTAATATTTTTCTGGGAGTAACGGTTAATTGTTTCATCAATAAATTTAAGTTTTGCTAAAATAATTGCATTGGGGTTTGTTTTCAAGGTATTTTGGGAGTCGGTGGGATCTAATTTCTGAGAGTTAAACTCGGAAAAAAGTAGCAATGAACGGCTAGTTTTAAATTCTGCTAGACCGATTTTGACAGTTTCTAAGTATCGCTTGACTTCTTCTTGAAAATAACTGATAACATTATTTCCGTAGTCTGATGTCTCCCGAGAAACTTTTTTACCATTAAAATGTTCTTTTTCAATTTGCTGGATGCTCAATGCTGCTCGATAAGAGCGGTCTAAAGATCTTTCGGGAGTGGCAGAAAACCACTCCATCGCCCGTAAAATAGGATTTAGTTTCATATCAACATTACTGCTGGATAAAATGAGTAAGCCTCAGTATGTGCCATATTAGCAAAATCTCTCAAAAAAATGGATGCTTTTTCGGTTTGGATCACAGGACCCACTCGTAGTGGGAAGACAAGTTGTCTGGTGGGTAAATTTAAACATTGGGTGAGGGAAAAGCTGGGAAAACCCCGCCAGTCTCCAGATTTTACTCAGGCAGTTTTGGTGTTTGCTGCTAATGATGATAATCGCCGCGTTTTGGCTGATAAACTGTCAACTTCTATACAAGGTACTTATCCTCTGCTCTCTAAAACTCCTTTGGGTTTTATTAGTGATGAGGTGATGCTTTTTTGGCCGCTTTTGTTTGAGGGGTTACGTCTGAAAGCTCAGTTTCCTCTTCGTTTACGCCCAGAAACTGAGCAGGCATTGGCAACCCGTTTGTGGCATTCTCACTTACTGGCGGAGCAAACTCAACTTTTTGGGGGGGAATCTGCTTTTGTTCGTCGTCTTTTGGATTTATTACAGCTTGCTGGTGCTGCTGGTATCCCCCCAGAGGATATTCCTAGTATTTTACAACAGGGTTTCTGGGCTCAGGAGTGGGAAAATTCTCTCAATTGGCCCGAAATTGGGGATTTACTCTTGTCTTGGCGAGGCTGGTGTTTGGCGAGGGGTTTACTAACTTATGGAATTATCTATGAGCTTTATTGGCGCTATCTATTGCCTAATCCTACTTATCAATACCATTTAACTCGTCGCTATCGGGTAGTTTTTGCTGATGATGTGGATGATTATCCTGCGATCGCTCGCAATTTGTTTGAGTTTCTCCTTTCTCAAGGGGTACAAGCTGTGTTTACTTATAATCCAGATGGCCAGGTAAGGTTGGGTTTGAATGCTGATCCTCATTATTTGGCTGGTTTGGCTGCTTTGTGCACTGTGGAAGAGTTACCAAATCCTGGGGGAGGTCGGGCAAATTTATCTGAATTGGTGGTTCAATTGGTTAGTGACCCTACTTTTATGGCTAGTTTACCATCACAGGTGCAGTTGGTGGAAACTATCTCCAGGGCGGAGTTACTGCGCAAAACGGCTGAGGTAATTATTCAAGGGGTGAAAACGGGCCAGGTGCATCCAAATGATATTGCTATTATTGCTCCAGGTTTGGATGAAATTGCTCGTTATAGTTTAATGGCAATTCTCTCTCACCAGGGTATAGCTGTCAAACCTCTCAATGAACAGCGCCCTCTCGTTAGTGAGTCTCTGATTCGAGCCTTACTTACTCTCTTGACTCTAGTTTATCCTGGTTTGGGTCCTTTGGTAGAGCCTGATGAGGTGGGGGAAATGTTGGTGGTTTTGAGTCGCAGGTGGGTTGATGGCCGCTTTGTCTCGGATATTGATCCAGTGCGTGGGGGTTTATTGGCTGATTATTGTTATCATTTTGATGGGCAACAGCCTTATTTGTTACCTCCTCAGTCTTTTTCTCGCTGGGATCGGTTGGGATATCGCGCAACTTCTGCTTATCAGGGGATTTTAGATTGGATTGAGGAGACTAAAGCGCTACATAAACAGGGTTCTTTTCATCCAGTGATGATCCTCGAGCGCGCGATTAAAAGGTTTATGGGGGATGGACTTTCCTATGACAAATTGGCTGCATTACGGGAGTTGATGGAAACTGCTGACCATTTTTGGCAGGTGAATCGTCGCTTGCGGGAAAATGAATCTAGTTTCCTCTCTACTACTGCTATTGTGGAGGAGTTTATTCAACTTTTACGTCGGGGGACGATTACTGCTAATCCTCGCCCTTTGGGTTATTTTCATCAGCATCAGGATGCTGTGACTTTGGCTACTATTTTTCAATATCGTTCTCTGCGGGGGTTTCATCCCTGGCAGTTTTGGTTGGATACTGGTTCTAGTCTTTGGGATCGGGGGGGTGCGGCTACTTTATTTGCTGCTCCTTTATTTCTTCAGGAATGGTCTGGTCTTGCTTGGCTGCCTGAAAATGAATTGGAAGCGGGAAAGTTACGCTTAATTCGTATTTTAAAAGATTTATTGGGTAGGGTGGGGGAACGGGTTTATCTTTGTCATAGTGAATTGGGAGTTAATGGTAGTGAGCAAATTGGCCCTTTGTTAACTTTGATTTATGCTGCTAGTACAGTTGCTTAATTGCTTGAGGGATTGATCTTTGATTAACTTTCAAATTTCACTTTACTATAAATATCCTGCAATCTAATTTGAGATTCTCTCATTTCTAGGGATAAAACTGCTTCTTCTCCTTCATATTCTTTAAATATCCATTCTCCCTCTGCTTGTTTCTTAAACTGTTCCCCATAATAACTATACTGGTCAATTAAAATATACTCTCGCAACTCAGGAATTGAGCGGTAATATTGAAACTTATCTCCTCTGTCTCTATTCTTAGTCGAATTGGACAAAACCTCTACAATTAAACAGGGATTAGTGACAGTGGTTGTTCCCTTTCCTTCATATACAGGTTCTCCTTGAATAACCATTATATCGGGATAAGTACACTGGCTATATTGGGGTATCCATAACCGCACATCCCCCATATATATCTCGTAATTTTCCTCTCTTAAAGCTAATTTCAACTGGAAGAAAAAGTTACCTGTGATTTTATTGCGATTTGTTGTCCTATAAATTATTGGTACAATTTCTCCATCTCGGTATTCACTTTTATATGCTGCTTCTTCTTCTAATGCTAGATATTCTGCTGGTGTGTATATTTTTGTTTGCGTCTGCATCATTTACCTTTCCCTCTATCAACTATCAACTATCAAAGGCTGAAGGCTGAAGGCTGAAGCAGAAGGCAGAAGCAGAAGGCTTGGCTTTTATACAACCATCAACCATCAACCAAACCATCAACCATTAATTTAAACGTTGCCATGTAAATTTACCTTCTTTCCAATACCAGCGTAACAAATTATGAGCAGGTTGTCCCACTCCCATACCTGATAAACCGATCGCTTTTCTGGGGGAGGAGGTAGCTAAAGCGATCGCCTTTTCTTCCTCACATATCCCCCAGTTGACTAAATTTTCTACTCCTACTAATAAGGGTAAAGTTGTCCCTGCCAATGTTCCATCTTTTAATTTTGCTGTCCCATTTTTTACTGTTATTTTACGCTCATCCCAATCATAAATGCCATCTCCTAAACCTAGGGGTGCTAAAGCATCACTTACCAGAAAAATTCCCTCATCATAATTACTCCCCCGTAGCAACAATTCTATTATAGCTGGACAGACATGATTCCCATCAGCAATTAATCCACAATATACTTCTTTATTTAAGATTGCTTCTCCTAATAATCCTGGTTCTCGATGATGAAGACCTGGCATAGCATTGAAAGCATGAGTCACCATTGATGCTCCTAATTTAAAAGCAGTTTTTGCTTCTGCTGCTGTAGCGATGGAATGACCAAGACTTACAATAATTCCCAGGGAATGTAAATATTTAATCACCTCTCCAGTCTGATCTAATTCTGGGGCTAAGGTGATTATTTTTACTATCTCTGCATTTTCCCCTAAAACTTCTTTGACATTCTCTAAAGTCAGGGGTAATAAATATTTTGCTGGGTGCGCCCCTCTTTTTTTATGATTCAGAAATGGCCCTTCTAAATGTACTCCCAATATTTTAGCGGCTCCCTCACTTTGAGCAGGAATAAACTCAGCCATCACAGCAAGCGATCGCTTTATTTTCTCTACCGATGTTGTCACCAGCGTCGGTAAAAAACTATCTACTCCCAATAACCACAAATAGCTGCATACTTTTTCTATTTTTGGCAGATCCTCCCTTTCTAAGTCTATCCAAGCTAACCCCAACCCCCCATTTATTTGTAAGTCAACTCCTCCCAAAGATAACCAATCTCCTCCCAGATCCAAATCGGAAAACCTAGCATTATTCATGGGCGATATAGCTGCTATTTTTCCCTCAGTTAGCTTGAGCTCCTGCCACCCTTTATATCCAGGTACTCTGGCATTTATTATTCTCATTTTTCACCTCTTTTTAATTGCCCCCAAATTTTTTCCCTCAACCCTTCTATTCCCATGCTGAAAAATTGTTATGACAATAATAACAGAGGCAGAGAGAAAAGTCAAGAAAAAAATATTGTTTTCCTGTTGACAAAAGGGGGTTGACTGTGATAGGATTTTATTAGATAATGGAAAACTGTGGGCGCAAAAAAAAAGGGGGGAAAAAGAAAAAATGAGCAAAAAAAAGCCATTAATCGGGATAATAATGGGAAGTGACTCAGACTTACCCACAATGGCAGGAGCTATAGAGGTATGTGAAGAATTTCAAGTAGAGAGTGAAGTAGCGATCATATCGGCACACAGAACCCCAGAAAGAATGGTAAAATATGGGAAAACGGCCGCTGAAAGAGGGTTAAAAGTAATCATAGCGGGGGCTGGGGGAGCGGCACATTTACCAGGAATGGTGGCAGCACTAACACCTTTACCAGTCATAGGAGTGCCAATAGCAACTAAGAATTTACAAGGAATAGACTCGTTATATTCAATTGTACAAATGCCAGGGGGAATACCAGTAGCAACAGTAGGGATAGGGAATGGGAAAAACGCAGGGTTATTAGCAATACAAATACTAGGAACCCAGGACACAGAATTACAGAAAAAAGTACAAGAGTATCGAGAGAAATTATCCTTAACAGTGTTAGAAAAGCAAGCAAAACTAGATAGACTAGGCTATAAGGAATATAGAGAAAAAATGTAAAAAAATGCGCTGGATCTTGAGTATATTATGTGTGTTGTTAATAATGGGTACAAATGTGTCAGTAATGGCGCAAACAGTGACACAAGAGCAGTTAGAGCAAGCAGAAGTAAAAGCAGAGAAAGCACTAGAAGCGGGAAACAGAGGAGACTTTAGTTTAGCAGAGGTATATTGGACAGAATTAATTGAAGAGTATCCCGATAACCCAGCAGTATGGAGTAATAGAGGGAGTAGTAGAATTAGTCAGGGGAAGCTAGCAGGAGCGATCGCCGACTATAACAAAGCGATCGAGTTAGCACCAGGAGTAACAGATCCCTATTTAAACAGGGGAGCAGCATTAGAAGCGGAGGGAAAATATGAAGAGGCGATCGCCGACTATAACCGAGTCTTAGAAATTGCTCCTCAAGACGCAATGGCATACAATAACCGAGGAAATGCGAAAGGAGGGCAAGGAAACTGGGAAGCAGCATTAGCAGACTATGAAAAAGCGATCGAGTTGCAGCCCAATTTTGCTTTTGCGCGAGCTAACGCTGCTTTAGCTTTGTATGCAACAGGAAAAAAAGAAGCAGCGGCTAAGGAAATGGGAAAAATAGTGAGGAAGTATCCCATGTTTGCTGATATGCGAGCGGCATTTACTGCCATACTTTGGGAGCAGGGAAAGCAGGGAGAAGCAGAAAGTAACTGGGTTGCAGCAGTAGGAGTTGATAACCGCTATCAAGATATTGACTGGGTAAAAAACATCCGTCGCTGGCCACCCCAAATGGTTGTAGCACTAGATAAGTTCCTCAATCTTAAATGATTGATTATTTATTGTATGCTACAAAACTGGTATCTGAAAGGGCGCGCTCAAGCGCAACTACTAACTTTTTTTTTTGCTCGTAGTTGCGCTTTAGCGCGCGCCCTCTGTTGCATGAGTTCCTCCTACTTTTTAACAAGTTACAAAAGCTGAAGCTAAACTACTTAAATTGGCTACTCAACAAAATATTTGAGCCTGAAACATCTCCAGAAAATAAAATTAAACTCGCTTGCCCAAGGGGCAAGGCCTGCGGCCATCGTAGTAAGGGCAAAGCGCCCTTCTCAACCCTAATAATTGGAGATGTCTATTACATGGGTGAGGGCGGGTTTTGAACAATCAATAATTGATTGTGCAACATAGGTGTTCCCTAAACCCGCCCCTACAGAAATTGTGTAAATAATTTTGCTTATCTACTTAAAACCTAACATATCTTTGGCGCTCAATTACCACACCTAAAGAAATAGTCATTGCTTGATATAAATCAGCAAATTGAGCAATAGAATGGGTAGAAAGGGCATAAGTATCCAGTTTTTGTAACTGTCTTTGGGTAGAGTTACCAACACCAATTACACATAAGCATAAATCGGTTTCTAAGAAATAGCTTAAATCAGTTAAACTGGTGCAAGAGTCATTATCACCACCATCAGTAATTACCAAAACCACTTTTAAGTAATTATAAGGCAATTCTCGATCAATCAATAATAACTCTTGTGAGCCAATTTTAATGGCATCATATAAAGCACCTACTATTTTCTTAGACATATGTGGACATATCTCTAGAAACCTACTTCCTCGGTGAATAAATAGGATTTTTCTGCTCACCCGTTCCAATGTTTACTTGCAAAGAAGGAAAATGTTCCGTGTTATCTAGTAACATTAGGATACCCTCTAGGGCTTTCTTCCATTGAAAAAGTTGACTTCTTCGGATATAATGTTGCTTGATATATCT
>JADQBC010000067.1 GCA_016903655.1 Gomphosphaeria aponina SAG 52.96 = DSM 107014 | reverse complement strand
AATTTTGGGAGATAAAGGATATCAAGGAATTAATAAAATCCACAAAAATAGTAAAATACCATTCAAAAAACCACCTAAAAAAGACTTGGATAAAGAACAAATAAATTTCAATAAAACTTTAGGAAAAGAAAGAATTATTATAGAACATATTAATCGAAGATTAAAAATCTTTCAAATATTATCTAGTAGATACAGAAATAGACATAAAAGGTTTGGACTTAGATTAAATTTAATGCACCGAATCTATAATTTTGAACAGAAATACAATGTTCTGTTATTAGAAATAAAATAATTTCGCAAAAGGTCTATTATTATTATTTCTTAATATTTTAGACATCTCCAAAAAAGGTGGTCAAAACCTTAGATCTCAAGATTGTACCCCTAGTTACTGGAGATGTATTTTGGTTGAGAGTGTTATTTATATAAAACTTGGTTTTTTGTTGCTGAATGTTTCAACTCAGCAACATTAAGGAGAGAGATAAATTCCTATTCGGCAGGTAGGATAACTTTATCAATCACATGAATAACACCGTTGCTAGCTTCTACGTCAGCTTGGAGAACTGTAGCATCATTGACCATTACTGTTTCACCTACTTCAATAGCTACGGGAGTGCCTTCTACGGTTACCACTTCACCTGTTGTTAAATCGGTGGACATGACTTTACCAGGAACTACGTGATAGGTAAGTACTGCAACTAGCTTGTCTTTATTTTCTGGCAGGAGTAACTCATCTAATGTTCCTGCTGGTAAAGCATCAAATGCGTCATCCGTAGGGGCAAAGACGGTGAATGGGCCTTCTCCTTTGAGGGTTTCCACTAAACCAGCAGCTTCTAAGGCTTTGGTGAGTGTTTCAAAATCAGGAGAAGATGCAGCAATGTCAACTACTGTAGTAGCCGTTTCTTCAGTAGCTTCCATTCCTTCAGGAGTTTCTGTTCCTTCCATTTGAGATAGCTCCACTGGCTGATTGCTCTGATCAACCATCTCAGCTATACCAGCTGAACCCCAGAGAAAACTAACACTGGCGAGGCTGAAAGCGCCTAGTAAGACTTTAAAAACAAATGAAGATCTAAACATTTTTTGTTCCTTTTCTGTTGTTTGCTGTGAATTAAGCAAATATAGCTTAATTTCTGTGAATAAGCGAGCTAGAAGCTTCTAGCTACTGATAATTGTGTTTTCCAGCTTTTTTGCTGGTTAGGTTTCTTCTGACGTGGATGTCAGGGATGAGTTCCATGAGTGAGCTCAAATCATTAGTCTGATAATCTAGCAGAAAACTGATTATTTTGTAAAGTTTTGTTGCTGAATCTTGACAAAATAAGCTGTTTGTGGGTTCTAAACTGGCTAGATGCTCCTTCTGCTGGGTTGGCTTTTTGTCAAACAAAATATATTTGGGAGAGGTTTTAGGCGCGGATTTATGGAAATATTAAGCTCTCTAGCAATTTTTTATAATTTATAAGCGATAATTTCAGGTAATCAAATATTACAAAAAAAAGGAATTGCTCTATAGCAAAGATCATGTTTTTGAGAACAATAGCACAGACAATCTCGTTTAAACCTATTGAAAGATTGTCAATACCATCCCTTTCATTGCTATAGCTGGGAACTGAGCTGAAAATTTATGTTAAGATTTATGAAAAAATAGCAGAATTTTTAGATGCTGCAACAGCCACAAGGGAGGTCAAAACCCCCTCAGTCTCCCATCCACCCGAAGATGAGGGGAAGTAAGAGAGAAAGGGAAAAGGGAAAATCTATCAGTGCGATCGCTATTGAGCGTCATATAGGAACACTGATGCTAACTCTGGCGGTGCTAGTAGTAGGGGTGTTTTTAATTTTTCGACTGCAGGTAGATCTATTACCTTCAATCACTTATCCGCGTATTGGTGTACGTGTGGATGCTCCTGGAGTATCTCCTTCAGTGGCAGTAGAGGAAGTCACCAAACCTTTAGAAGAAGCACTGAGCGCTACTGAAGGGGTGGTACAAATATTTTCTCAAACCCGTGAGGGAAGAATTAGTTTAGATCTGTTTTTTGAACCAGGAGGGGATATTGATCAGGCATTAAATGATGCTACGGCGACTCTCAACCGCGCTCGCTCAACCCTCCCCAATCTGATCGAAGAACCTCGTTTATTTAAGTTTGAACCTTCTCAACTTCCTGTGTATGAATTGGCGCTGGAGTCTTCTTCGCTCCCTGATGTTGATCTGCGAGTGTTTGCTGATCAAGAGTTGGGGAGGGAATTAAGCATTATCCCTGGGGTAAGTTCAGTGAATGTGTCTGGGGGAGTGGAAGAGGAAGTTCGCATCAATATTGATCCGAAACGTTTAGAGGCGTTAGGGGTAACTTTCCAAACTGTTTTAGATGCTTTACGAGCAAGAAATCAAGATTTTTCTGGGGGACGACTCCGTGGAGAAGCGGGAGAACCACTGACTCGTACTGTGGGACTTTTTGAAAGTGTTGGGGAAATTGAAAATCTCTCTTTGGTAATAGGGGAAAATCAAAATAGAGGGCGGATTTATTTACGGGATGTGGCTGAGGTGATTGATGGGACGGAAGAACAAAGAATATTTGTTTTTCTTAATGGTAAACCTGCGGTAAAAGTGAGTATTCAAAAACAACCTGATGCTAATAGTATTGTAGTGGTTAATGAGGTAAAAAAACGCCTGGAATTTCTTAAAGAGTCAGGTTTAATTCCTGCTGATATGGTGTTGGTGACAACTTTGGATGAGTCCCGTTTTATCCGTAATTCTGTTGCTAATGTGATCAGTTCGGGTTTGGTGGGGACGGTGTTGGCGGCGATCGCTGTTTTCCTGTTTTTGGGTTCTCTGCGTCAAACTCTAATTATTGTAATTGCGATTCCTTTAGCAACTCTTACGGCTATTATTTTGATGAAGCTGTTTGGCTTATCTATTAATGTTTTTAGTTTGGGTGGTCTTGCTTTGGGGGTGGGGATTGTGGTAGATAATTCGATTGTGATGTTGGAAAATATTTCCTCTGGGGTGATGGCAACGAGTTACCCCCCTCAACCTTCTCTTGGGAATGGGAAAAGTTTGGACTACCACAAAAAGCAGTTAATTGGAGCAGCGGCAATTAGTAGTCAAGAGGTAGAGTCGGCTTTAATTGCTTCTACTACTACTAATTTGGTAGCAGTGTTGCCATTTTTATTTTTGGGTGGTTTGGTATCTTTACTTTTTAATGAATTGATCCTGACTATTAGTTTTGCTGTTGCTGCTTCTTTATTATTAGCTCTGACTGTAGTGCCAATGCTGGCTTCTCGTTTGTTAGGAATTAGGTGGTCAAGTGGTGTGAGTAAGTTGTGGTTTTTACGGCAATTTAAGCTGGGTTTTGCAGCAACAACTCGCGGCTATATCAGTCTATTAAAAAAGGTTTTACGGCATCGTTTATTAGTAATTTTATTGGTTTGTTTAAGTTTGGGAGGGGGTGCTTGGTGGATGTTTGATGGTATTCCTCAAGAAATTTTACCCTCAATTAATACAGGACAAGCTAATTTAATTGCTAATTTTCCTCCTGGGACAAATTTGGCAACTAATCAGAAAGTGATGAAGGCTGTGGATGAGATTATTCGGGAACAGCCAGAAACTGAGTATGTTTTTACTACTGTGGGTGGAGGTCTTTTTGCTAATAGTATTACCCAAAATCTGTTGCTCAGTTCTAGTACGATTACTCTTAAACCAGGAACTGATGTGGAGGGGTTTGTGGAACGGGTAAATAGGGAGTTTCGGCAGCTTAATTTGGTTGATATTCGTCTGCGTTTGTTTCCTGGAAGAGTGCGTGGTATAACATTAAGTAATTCTCCCATTCGAGCAGATATTGATGTGATTTTGCAGGGTAAAGATAACAAAATATTGGAAGCTGCAGGTAATGAAGTACTGAAGATTTTGGATGAAAGAGTAACTAGGACTCGTTTTCGACCAGATGCAAATAGTACAGAATCAGAGATTCAGATTATACCAGATTGGGAGCGTCTGGCTAGTTTGGGATTGAATACGGAAGATGTGGGGAATACGGTGAGAAGAGCGCTGGATGGTTTTGTACCAACTGAACTACAAAGGGGGGAGCGGTTGGTGGATGTGCGGGTGCAACTGAAGGAAGAAGAGCGTAAAAGTATGGCTCAGTTAGAACAATTACCTTTGTTTTTGGGTGGTAATCGGGCGGTGCGTTTGGGAGATGTGGCAACTTTGGTTCAAGGGGAAGGACAAGGTGAAATTCAGCGTATTAATCAGCGGAATGTATTTATGATTGCGGGTGATTTAGTGGAGGGAGCGAAATTAAGTGAGGCGATCGCTGAGGTTAAAGGGGTATTAGCTGATGTTGAGTTACCGCCTGGGGTAAGTTTTTTACCGAGCATGGTGGCGGAGTCGAGTATGCAGTTACAAACTTCCCTAAAAATTATCGGTGGTTTGGCGGCTTTTTTGGTATTTGTGGTGATGGCGGTACAATATAATTCTTTAATTGATCCGCTGGTAATTATGTTAACAGTTCCTTTGGCTTTGGCGGGGGGAATTTTCGGTCTCTTTGTTACTCAAACTGCAATTGGGGCGACGGTATTAGTAGGGGGGGTTTTGTTGGTGGGAATTGTGGTAAATAATGCCATTATTATGGTGGAATTTGCGAATCAATTAAGAGAGGAATATGGGATTAGTAGAAGTCGGGCAATTTTAAAGGCTGCACCTCAAAGGTTACGCCCAATTTTGATGACTACTATAACTACGGTTTTGGGTTTATTGCCGTTAGCTTTGGGGATGGGGGAAGGTGGGGAATTTTTGCAACCTTTGGGAGTTGTGGTGTTTTCTGGGTTGTCTTTGGCGACTTTATTAACTTTGTTTCTTATTCCCTGTTTTTACGTGCTGCTCCATGATTTGTTTGGGAGTTAGTTGGGGCGTTGGTGGCAGCTATAACCTACCATTAATTGATTTGTTTTGGGTCAATTCCTTGGGAGCGGAGATAAGCTTCTAATTGCTCTATTCTTTGACGTTCTTTAGCTAAACTTTCTATTAAGTGGTCGCGCAAAATTAATTACCGCAGGTTCGGGCGGGTTTTGATTTAAAGATAACGTTGCTCACAAAGATCAAGGCTAAACCCGCCCCTACAGAAATTGTGTAAATAATGCAAGCTTATCTACTTACCCATAACAATAATTTACCGTTTTTATGAACGTAGAAAAAAATATTTCAATAAATACTTTGCCTCAACGCTGGTTTAATAATTTCCCCCATGACTTCTCCCTAATTTTATTCTGGATGGTCACTGGTGCTACTATAAGATTTACTAACTTAACATCTAAACCTCCTTGGACGGATGAATTTGCTACTCTGGTGTTTAGTTTGGGGAATAATTATGCTTCTATCCCCCTTAATCAGGTTATTTCTTTAGATATGCTTTTGCAACCACTAAAACCTAACCCAGACGCGAGCATAACAGATGTATTTTCTCTTCTAGTTAATGAGGATAACCATCCCCCACTTTATTTTATGTTAGCCCATTGGTGGCTGCAACTTTTTCCCAGTACTGAATATGTTTCTTTGTGGGCGGCGCGATCGCTTCCTGTTTGTTTTGCTGTTATCTCTATCCCCGCCATTTATTTACTGGGGAGGTTAGCATTTAATCGTCAGGTAGCTCGCTGTGCTGCTGCAATGATTGCTGTCTCTCCCTACGGAGTATTTCTCGCCCAAGAAGCTCGTCATTATAGTTTAGCAATTTTGTTAGTCATTGCTTCTCTAATTTGTCTAATTGTTGCTATCAAATATCTCTGCCATGCCACTATTTTACCCCATTGGTTGATTTTAGTCTGGACGGGAATTAATCTTTTAGGTTTAGGAGTGCATTATTTTTTCTGCCTCACCCTTTTGGCTCAAGCAATGGCGTTATTATTTAAATTCAGGAGTGGAATTAAGTTTAATAATTGGTTACGGTTGGGGATGGTTGCTGCTGGTACAATTATCCCAGGTTTCCTCTGGATTTTTTTAATTTTACCTCAAGACTATGGTAATGAAATGACAGATTGGATTCGCCATGACCAGAATACAATTTTAACATTTATTAGCCCAATTTTTCAAGCACTGGCAACTTGGATTACTATGTTATCTCTTCTCCCTGTGGAGTCTTCTTCTTTCTGGGTTATGGTTATTTCTGTATTAGTAATGATCATGTTTTTTGTCTGGGCTTTACCTCTGTTATTTTGGGGAATATCAATCCCACCCCTTGCCAAAAAATTTAAATTATCTAGGGATATTTTAGGCGGTTTTGTTGTGAGTGCGATCGCCTTATTTTTTATCCTTACTTACTTCTTTGGCATTGACTTAACTCGTGGAGCGCGTTACAGTTTTGTTTATTTCCCAGGAGTAATAATTTTATTAGGTGCAAGTCTCGCTACTCTTTGGAAACACAAGAAAAAAAATACTGTAATCATTATCTTCTTAATGGCTCTCTTCAGTTCCATTACTGTCTGTTATAATTTAGGTTATCAGAAATACTATCGCCCTGATATTTTTATCTCCATAATAAACAACCATTCTTCAGTCCCAGTACTTATTGCTACTACTCACAAAACCCTAGTCCAAACAGGGGAAATGATGGGAATAGCTAGAGAATTAAAACAACAGCACTCACTTACACAAACAGCATTTCTCCTAGTTAAACAATCCCCAATTGCTACAAAAATATTGCACCAAGCAATAACAGAAATGTCCCGTCCCTTTGATTTATGGATGGTAAATTTTTATGCACCAGTAGCAATAAATAACTGTGTTGCTGATGCTAGTAACTTGCCCCCAGTTAACGGATATAATTATCAATTATATCATTGTAATTAAATTTTCAAAGTTCTCACAATGGCATTAGTAATCTACATATAAAACTTATTGTATATTTATGGAAAATACGCCCAGGAAAGGTAAAGTTTTCTTAAGCAACTTGTTCATGAGCCAATTTTGAGATTTACTAAAGATTATCCTAAGATTGTAAAGTAGTTGAGAAATTGCGGGGAAAATGAAGAAAATACGTGGGGTTTGGCTCACCAATGTTGACAGCACAGTTTTAGATAGTAAAGAGCGGATTGTGGAGGCAATGCAATTTTTAGCTGACACAGGTTTTAATGTGGTGTTTCCAGTAGTTTGGAACAAAGGTTATACCCTGTACCGCTCTCAAATAATGCAAGATATTTTTGGAGCAAAGTTTGCTATTGATCCTAAATATCAACAACAGGGAAGAGAGCCATTATTAGAAGTAATTGCAGCAGCAAAGCAAGCTCAAATGAAAGTCATTCCCTGGTTTGAATATGGTTTTGCCTATTCCCATCAGTCTCTCAATAACCCACAGAAAC
This sequence comes from Gomphosphaeria aponina SAG 52.96 = DSM 107014, assembly GCA_016903655.1. Taxonomy (GTDB): domain Bacteria; phylum Cyanobacteriota; class Cyanobacteriia; order Cyanobacteriales; family Gomphosphaeriaceae; genus Gomphosphaeria; species Gomphosphaeria aponina. The sequence continues at coordinate 16,540 of JADQBC010000067.1, read as the reverse complement.
TTATTTTTGAAACAAAATTAAAACAACTAGGCTGGTTAGCCTATGATCAAGATGGAAAACCCCTGGCAAAAAATGGATTTCAGTGGTTAAATGCACTCTTACCAGAAGTGCAAGATTTTATGTTAAACCTAATTTTAGAATTAGTCAAAAATTACGATATTGACGGGATACAAGGAGACGATCGCCTGCCAGCATTACCCTCAGAAGGTGGTTATGATTCAGCAACTCAACAACTTTTTCGGCAACAATTCAACAAACAACCACCCCTCAATCATAAAGATAAATTATGGTTACAATGGCGGGCCGATATGCTCACTAATTTTTTAGAGCAACTTTATACAAAAGTCAAAGCAACTAAACAGGAATTAACTTTTTCAATGGCACCCCACCCCTTTAACTTTGGCTGGCGAGAATACCTTCAAGACTGGAAAACTTGGCTTAACCGAGGTTTAATTGATACGCTCCATCCCCAACTCTATCGACGAGATTTTAACAGTTACAAAAATCTCTGTCAGGAAACTATTTCTCAGCTCAAATCCAATCAAATATCCCAACTAGCTCCAGGTATTTTAATCCAAGTAGGTAGTTTTAGAATTAATCCTATTATTCTCTGGGATATGATTCAGTATCACCGCCAGCATGGTATTAACGGCGAAGTGTTTTTCTTTTACGAAGGTTTGAGAGCAAACAACAACGAATTAGCCAAGTTTTTGCAACAAAAAAAATATCAAAATTCTTAGTTATCAAAAATTCTGGCTCACTACTGTTATTTGATATAATAGGATTATCAATATTAAGCAGGATAAAAAAATGGATGAAAGACGCAAAGAACAGCGAATTTTAGCAGTTTGCAAAATTTTTGATCAGGAACGTAATTTTAGTGGATTTGTATTAGATATAAACCATGAAGGGGTTCAGATAATTGTTCCCAAAAGCTTTACTGAATCCCTAGAATTTTCTATCATTATCCCCCGAATGGACGAACAAAACAAACCAGATCTTACTGTAAAAATTGAACAAAGATGGCGCAGCTCAGTTAATGGAGAATATGATAAAATTGGAGGCAGATTAATCCAGATTGATCACCCAGAAGAATTTAGCAAATATTTAGCATATTTTGAAGAAAAATTACAGCAGTATGACCTAGATTTGTGATTTTTATCAACACAAACAGGAAAAAAATCCTCAAGGCGGGTTGAATTAACTGATATTAGGTAAAATATAAGTAAAGCTCTCAAAAAACCCGACCTTTTTCTCTATGTTATCAGCAATACTTTTCGATTTAGATGGCACTCTGGTTAACACAGACCCACTCCATTTTTTAACCTGGCAAGATGTCTTAAAAAAATTTGGAATGTCTTTTGATCACGAATGGTACAATCAACACATTTCTGGGCGAACTAACTTAGAAATTATTCAAGATATTCTCCCCCAATTATCATTAGAAGAAGGTTTGCACTTAGCTGAAGCAAAAGAAGCCAGGTTTCGAGAGTCGGTTAATCAATTAGAACCTGTACCTGGGCTACTAAATTTGTTAAATTGGGTAGAAAGTCAGGCTTTAAAAAAAGCTGTTGTTACCAATGCCCCAGGCAAAAATGCTCAATTTATGTTAGCAGCTTTACAATTAACAGAAGTTTTTCCCCTTGTGGTTTTAGCAGAAGATGCTCCCCCAGGTAAACCCGACCCCGCTCCCTATCTTTTAGCATTAGAATGCTTACAGGTAAAGAGTAATGAGGTGATTGTTTTTGAAGACTCTCCCTCTGGTATTCGTTCCGCTGTTGCTGCTGGACTCTATACTATTGGTGTTGTTTCTAATCATCAACCTGAATATCTGGCACAATTGGGGACAAAAATGGTTATTAAAGATTTTACTGAACCCAAACTTTGGGACTTATTAAACTCAATTTAAGTCATTATCTATTATTCATTTATTTGGTGGCATTATGTATCAAATAGAACCTCCCCTTTCCCCCAAAGAAACCCTCCCCACCATGTATGATTTACCTAGTGAAGATCCAGAGGAGCCAGGTTTGCCAGACGAATTTCATGACTTTCAACCAGAAATATTACGCCAAACATTTCGCCCTACTAATTATCCTTATGATCGGGTTTTTGTTGGCAGCGATTTAAACCTTTATTACGATGTGCGCCATACAAGTTGGTATAAACGTCCTGATTGGTTTGCTGTGGTAGGAGTTGATCGCTTTTATGAAAAACGAGATTTGAGAATGAGTTATGTAATTTGGCAGGAAGGAGTTAATCCTTTTATCGTCGTTGAATTACTCTCACCTGGAACAGAAAAAGAAGATTTAGGGAAAACCCTTCGGGACGTAAATAAACCTCCAACAAAATGGGAAGTTTATGAACAAATTCTGCGCATTCCTTATTATGTAGTGTTTGACCGTTTAACCAATAATTTACGCATTTTTCAATTGCAAGGTGGTCACTATGAGGAATTAACATTAACTGAACCTCGTTTATGGATACCAGAAATAAATCTAGGTTTGGGTCTTTGGTATGGTAGTTACCAGGGAATTGAACGCCACTGGTTACGTTGGTTCTATAGTAAGAATAATTGGGTTCTTTTTGCTGAGGAAGAGTTAGAACAAGAAAAACAACGTGCTGAAGCTGAAAAACAACGTGCTGAAGCTGAAAGACAACGTGCTGAAGCTGAAAAACAACGTGCTGATCGACTTGCTGCTCAATTACGCGCCTTGGGGGTAGAATTGGATGAAGAATGAGCTTAGAAGGGTTTTTGTAATTACTAATTAATTGTCGGGTTTGGTTCCAAAAAAAAGGTGGGTTAATGACCCACCTTTACCAAATTAATCAATCAGTTGAAAAGATTTAACCTCTAAAACAGGGCCAATCATCGCCAAAGTCATAACATCATCTCTAATTTGACCTTCAACCTTTACGGTACCTTGAGCTTGACATAATTCCGAGGGTGGATCTTTGAGTTCATAAGTTTCTCCCCCTGGAGTTACTAAGGCCCAAGTTCCGAGACCAAAACCCTTTTTTTCCAGCTTCCCAGTAACATTAATGCTCATGCTAATTTATTCTCCCCTTTACTTGCTAAATAGGCCAAACCGAAGCAGAGTAAAGCATTAGTGAAGAGGAAAGAACGAGCGATCGCCACATTTCCCAAACCCCAAACCTCTGGAGAAATCACTGCATTTACCAACAAACAAGCTGCCACTCCCACTGTTGTCCCGACTGCAAACCATTTCCAGGTGGAATGACCTGAAAGTAAAATTATCAGCAAAAAAGGAATTAACACACTAGCAAAAAGTGGATTTAATGCAGTATATCCCTGCACTGCGTTCCCCAATTCTGCCACCGAACTACCTAGTAAACGGAACGGCCATTGAGGCAGGTCAAAAATATATAAACCCTGCAAAAAGAATAACCCAGAACTGCCCCAAATCAGGCCATTATTCAGTGACCAACTCCAACTAAATGGAAAGTAATTGCGTAACAAAAAGGCTAATAAATAAGAACCCAAGACCATCAAGAGTTTAGCAGGTAACATTACCGCCCCACCATCAATCCAGAAACGGGGACTAAGATAGCCATTATCCCGCAACCAACGGAAAAAGTCCTTAAAAGTAATTTGTCCTTTGAGGGCCAATTTCACCGCACTTGCTGCATCTAAATGACCTGCACCATAATAATTCAGCGGATCTTCTTGTACTTTCCGTGAAGACTCTTTTAAGACCTTCAAAATTTGTTCTGGTTCAGTAATACCCGCTGCTTTAACTAAAGCAGCCACTCCTGCTACATGGGGAGCTGCCATACTCGTACCTTGAAATTCTGCAAAAACCGACTGACCAGTAGCAGGATCTATCGTATTCTGTAAAATTTTGCCCCCTTCACTGCCACCTGGTGCAGAAATATCTACTCCTGCTCCATAATTAGAATAAGGAGCCTTATTTCCCGCCGAGTCAACAGCCGAAACACTAATAACTCGTGGATAACGAGCTGGGTAGGAAGCAGAATTTTGGTTAGAGTTTCCTGCCGCTGCGATGATCACAACCCCTTTTTCATAGGCATAGTCGATCGCCTCACCCATTAACTTACTTTCTCCCCCACCCCCTAAACTCATATTAATTACATCTGCCCCATTATCCGCTGCAAAGCGAATCGCATCAGCAATATCTGATATTGTGCCACCGCCGCTACCTGACAATACTTTCAGAGGCATAATCTTAGCTTCATAAGCTATACCTGCCACACCATAGCCATTATTAGTCGATTGAGCAATAGTTCCTGCTACGTGAGTACCATGTCCATTATCATCTGACGCATCACTTTTGTCATTGACAAAATCGTAACCTTTGACAAATTCCGTTTGTTTTAGATCTGGTACACGAGAAACCCCAGTGTCAATCACTGCTACAGTTATACCTGCTCCCTTAGTTTCCTCCCAAGCCAGCTCTACATTCACGCTACGCAAATTCCACTGTTCAGTGTAGCGTGGATCATTTGGTATTTCCAATGCTTGATAGATATAATTTGGCTCTATGTATTCTGTATTCTGCCTTAAGGGTGATTTTGCTAAAACTTTGAGTAACTCCTTGTCTCCTTCAAGGACATATACACGATCCTCAACTGAATAGATACTATTAAGACTTGCTGTAGTCCCATATTTGTCCTCTAGAGCTTTTAATTGCTCGCTAATTTCTGTAGTTGGCACATCTTCGAGAAAATCCAACACTATTGAGTTAAATTCTCCCTGATCCGCCAATCCTTTGAAGTTAAACAGGGCAAAACCCAGCCCCAACACAAACAAACACAATAAAAGAAACTTTTTCATACACCCCAGCCCATTTTCAATGGTTTAGTTGTTCACCAGCATAACTTAAATTGTTGATGGTTGATGGTTGATAGTTGATGGATAATTGTCTTCCATGAACCAATAACAATTAACTAACTAAAAACTCACCTTAGAATGGAGCCAGTCAGCAATTAATTGAGGGCAATTTTTCTTAAACCAGCGCAGAGCGACCATGCGAAAAACAGGTTTAGACATCTTCGCAATAGATTTCATAATCCCGTTGAGAGAGGGAGAGCGAAACTTATCATTGATCAGATTAACCGAACCCACATCATAGAGACAATCAAGAATAATCTTTACCGTGGCATCTTCTCTTTCGACTAAATGTTGCAGCATTAGAAGAACATCGTGCATTCGCTCTTGCTCCATGCGCTCATCTTGCTCAATACGTTCTTTTTCTGCAGGTGTGAGTATTTTAACTGATTTTTCCGCAGGTGTCAGCTTTGCCCTCGTCATTTTTTTTCTTTACTCCCATTTTAGACCTGAATATCTCTTGCTAGTCAACAAAGGATAGCGCTGGCTTAGGATTTTGCGGTCTAATTATAACAGTTTGATGGGCAAATCAATCAAATAACAAATAGCTCTAAATTTATCTCAAAATAATACTTGCAGGTTTGAAGTTGAAGCCAAAAAACCCCCTGCTGTGACAGCGCTCACCGAAAAACCTATCATAAAGGCTGACTGCATTCAAATCAACATTGTCAATCAAACCTATATGGTCAACAAAAACACTATTTTTTTCATCATGTTACTCTTTCTCCCCATCTCCATTGCGGCTCATTTTCTGGAGTGGGGGGCGGTAGTGGTTTTCATCACTGCTGGTTTAGCCATTATACCCCTTGCCGCTTTTATGGGAACTGCAACAGAAGAAATAGCAGTAGTTGTAGGTCCGAACTTAGGCGGGTTGTTAAACGCCACCTTTGGTAACGCCACAGAATTAATTCTCGCCTTTGTCGCCCTCAAAGCAGGTTTAGTAGGAGTTGTGAAAGCTACCATTACTGGCTCTATTATCAGTAACTTACTCCTGGTAATGGGTTTTGCCATGTTTTTGGGCGGACTCCGTTATCAAGAGCAGGAATTTCAACCTGTAGCAGCGCGGTTAAATGCATCTTCCATGAATTTGGCAGTCATTGCCCTTCTTCTCCCCACAGCAGTAGAATATACCTCTACTGGCATTGGGGAACAAACCTTACAAAATCTCTCCGTTGCCGTTGCCATAGTTTTAATCTTGGTTTATGGACTTACTTTAGTATTTTCCATGAAAACCCATTCCTATCTCTATGATGTCGGGGTGGTAGAATTAGAGGGAGATACCACAGCAGCGGATGTTGAGAAGGCAAAATCTGAAGTAAATCTAGGTTTGTGGATTGGCATATTATTGGCAGTTACTCTCGGAGTAGCAGTAGAGTCAGAATTATTGGTAGAATCTCTCGAAGAAGCTACCTCCAGTCTCGGACTTACAGCCCTATTTACTGGGGTCATTCTTCTCCCGATTATTGGTAATGCCGCTGAACACGCTACAGCAGTAACAGTAGCAATGAAAAACAAAATGGACTTGTCAGTGTCAGTGGCAATGGGCTCTAGTCTGCAAATTGCCTTATTTGTTGCCCCAGTTTTAGTTATTATAGGCTGGTTTATTGGTCAACCCATGGATTTAGATTTTAACCCCTTTGAATTAGTGGCAGTAGCAGTAGCGGTATTAATTGCTAACTCTATTAGTTTTGATGGTAATTCTAATTGGTTAGAAGGCAGCTTGTTATTAGCAACTTATGCCATTGTTGCACTAGCCTTTTTCTTCCATCCAGTGGTTGAAGGTTTAGGTTAAGCATAAAGTTTGTAGTTGGGTAGGGTGCGTTACGGCTTGTGCCTAACGCACCAACAGCTTTAACCTCGCAATTGTTTCACTAGGTGAACCAGTTCGGGCAAAATAAGCTTTTCTACTGCGAGTTTAACCGCATTGGTAGAACCAGGGAGAGAGAAAATTAACTTTCCCTGATACACACCAGCAACTGCACGAGAGGCGATCGCCCTTGAGCCAATTTCCTGATAACTCAAAAACCGAAACAACTCGCCAAAACCTGGTAAGGTTTTCTCTAGCAAGTTTTCTAGTACATCATAGGTGGTATCTCTCGGAGCAATCCCAGTCCCACCATTAATTATTATTGCATCAATTTGAGGAATGTAACACAACTGGGTTAATTTGCTTTTGACTTGAATTGGCTCATCGGGAATAATTGCATAATAAAGCATCCCAATATAACCCGCTGTAGTAAACAATTCCTGAATTAGCTCACCACTTTGATCAGTTTCCTGGGTGCGGGTATCACTTACAGTAATTACTGCATATCCGATGGCGATCGCCTCATTATCTGGATGAGGAGTCTTACTCATTAACTTTGACTAAACCCTAAATCGTGTTCTTTAGCATAGCGATCCATAAAACGCATAAAGCGCTCCCACTGTTCAGGAGATTTCATAATATGAATCGCTTCTAAGGCGGTGGGTTTACCATTCACAAACTTCCCCTTTACCTCCCGCGTCACGATTTCCCCCTCTTCATCAATCATATACATTCCAGTAATTTCATCTGTACTTTCCTGACTAAGTGCATTGGGAGAGTCAAAATAAAAGGTAGCAGTACCAGTGTTCCCACTACGGGACTTAGTTAACCTGACATCAGGAATAGCTTCTTCGGTAATGCCTCGGGAAAATTGGATTTGAGCCATAATTTTTTTTGTTCTCTGAAAAAATCATTTTCCCATCATCTCATAGAAACCAACCCTCTTGAAAACACTTTCAAATATGCTTGAAGCAAAAGTACATTCTTATCTACGAGGATTTTTGCGTGAACAAGATAATTTTACTTGGCCCCATCATTTAACAATGGCACGGCTAGTAGCCAGGGCTTTGCGTTTGGGGCGTTCTGCTTTAATTCAAACAGGAACTAGGGGGCTAAGATATCCTTTAAGTTACCTCACACCAGCTCTGCTTGAGCCTAAGTCAGTGGTTTTAGTTGTTCCTCCCTTAATACAAGAGCAATTACTAGCAGCAGAAATTCCCCAGTTGCAGCAATGGTTAAACACAAATAAGGAAATTATCACCAACTTGCCTCACGCACACAATTTTTCTGGGTTAATCCTCACTTCTCCTGAAACATGGTTAAATAATCACTTAGCAGGTTTAGGGCATTTTGCTGGTATTCCTACCATTATTGATAGTGCAGACTTTTTAGAAGAAGTTGCAGCTCAACAACTTACTGAAAAGATGGGGCAGCAAGACTGGGATAAGTTAATGGCAAAATGTCCCAAACTGAGGGAATTGATCCGCAATGTACGCATAAAATTAACTAAAACTCTTTTTGCCCATCCCCCAAATCCTTATCAATGTTATACCCTTGATCCTGAAGAGCGTAAGCTTTTACAAGATTTATTGCAAACTTTAGCAGCAGAGGCATATTTAACACCTAATTTAATTAAATTTTGGCAATATCTCAAAAGAGAACACCAGATATTATGGGCTGAAATTGTTAGAGATACAGGACAATTCACCTTATATTTAACTCCCCTAGAAGTTGCCACAACTTTAAGGAAAATTTGGCAACAACAACCAACAGTATTGATTGGTGCATTTCTTGACTGGGAAAAAAATGCCCCCACCTATGGCCAACAACTGGGTATTAGTGATGTTACCTGTCTCAAATTTGCACCTAATCCCCACAATGAACAAATTCAACTATATCTTCCAGAACGCTTACCCATGCCCAATACCCCTCAATTTCAGGGAGCAATTATGGAGCAATTGGAGCTGTTAGTCGGTTTGAGTAGCAATGTGAATAAATTAGTAGTTTTAATTGTGGGGGATGTACCTTTAAAAGCACAAGTAGGGGCAAAAATGGCCGCTGAATTTGGTTCCCGTGTGCAGGTTGAAAAGACCAATCTAACAGCAAATTCTATTTTAGTCAGTGGTTGGGAATTTTGGGAGCAAAATCAACATCAATTCCCTATTCCCCAACTTTTAGTTATCACTACTTTGCCCCTTCCTTCCTTAGAAAATCCCTTAGTTGCTGCTAAAGTAGCTTACTATAAAAGCCAACGTCTTGATTGGTTTCGTCTCTATCTTTTGCCCACAGCTTTGCGGGAAATACAAAGAGCAGTGGTATGTTTACGAGCATCTCAAGGGGTTGTAGCTTTGTTGGATAGTCGGGTTAATCATCGCAGCTACGGTACAACTATTCTGACTGCTCTTGAGCCTTATATTCGCTATAATTATCTCGATCCTAGTTGGTTTGGTTTAGATTGGAGGTAAAGTAAAAGTTTGCGCTCTTTTTCTTTAGTATTATTTTTAATATAAAAAAGTTATCCAAAAGTTATATTTAGATGATATTGTCTTCACTGTTATACTCATAATTAAATAAATACTATAATTAGATGATACTGTCTTTTCACTGTGATAATTATGATTAAATGAATACTATAATTAGATAATTAAGTGATTATCACAATTGTAAAAACATTTTGGTTAAGCTAAAATCATAGTCAATCACATAATCACAAAAATCTAGGACTTACGCACCCTAAGGAAATAATAAGGCTTTGAGATTGCTACCTTAGACAATAAGCTAAAATCATAGTTTAGACAATAAGCTAAAATCATAGTCAATCACATAATCACAAAAATCATAGTTTAGACAATAAGCTAAAATCAAAGTTTAGACAATAAGCTAAAATCATAGTCAATCACATAATCACAAAAATCATAGTTTAGACAATAAGCTAAAATCATAGTCAATCACATAATCACAAAAATCATAGTTTAGACAATAAGCTAAAATCATAGTCAATCACATAATCACAAAAATCATAGTTTAGACAATAACCATAGTCAATCACATAATCACAAAAATCATAGTTTAGACAATAACCATAGTCAATCACATAATCACAAAAATCAAAGTTTAGACAAATGACAAATTATATTAACAAACAATATCCAGAAAGTGAATTAACAGGTAAAATTATTCGTTGTGCAATGGAAGTTCACAGTATTATAGGAAATGGTTTTCAAGAAGTAATTTATCAACGAGCTTTAGCAAAAGAAATGACTTTACAAGGATTATCTTTTTCAAGAGAACATGAAATACCAATCTTTTATAAAGAAGCTCAAATAGGAACAAGACGAGTTGATTTTTTTGTTGAAAGTAAAATAATGGTAGAATTAAAAGCCGTTATTCAACTTGAAGATGTTCATTTAGCACAAGCTATCAATTACCTGGAAGCTTATGGGTTAGATATTGGATTATTAATCAATTTTGGGAATACCAGTTTACAGTTTAATAGGGTTACAAAGCCTAAGAAAAAAACAACTCGGATTAGTTAAACTTGAGCGATATTATAATCATAGTCTTAACTGTTATACTTATGATTAAATAAAGACTATGATTAGATGATATTGTGATTATCACAATTGTAAAAACATTTTGGTTAAACTAAAATCATAGTCAATCACATCATCAAAAAAATCAAAGTTTAGACAATAATCATAGTCAATCACATCATCAAAAAAATCAAAGTTTAGACAATAACCATAGTCAATCACATAATCACAAAAATCATAGTTTAGACAATAAGCTAAAATCAAAGTTTAGACAATAATCATAGTCAATCACATCATCAAAAAAATCAAAGTATAGACAATAATCATGCCAGTAAAGAATTATCTAAAACCAGAGCAAAAACAAAATTTATTACAAGCTTTCAAAGAGGAAGAAAATTCAGAGATTAGAGAGCGCATCTTAATCTTATTATTAATGAATGATGGAAAAACTCAGGCGGAAATAGCAGATTTTCTCGAAATTTCCCTCAAAAAAGTATCTTATTGGTGTATTCACGGTGATCCAGATAATCTGGAAAGTTTAAAAGATGCTAGAATGAAGGGCAATAATAGAAAAGCTACAGATGAATATGTAGCATTGCTGTTAGCAACAATTGAAAAAAAACCTTCTGAATTGGGTTTTGAGTTTGAAAAATGGACAGCAAAAAAATTGGCTACCTATTTAGCATCAAAAACAGGTATAGATTTAAGTGGCTCACAGGTTACGCGCATTTTACAGAAAAAAAGAGGTTTTCATTTTTAGTATTATTAATGGTTAATGGTTAATAGCTAATTGTCTTCCATGAACGATTAACCATTAACTCAAACTGTTGTCGCTAGCAAAAAGTGTTTTTCCAATAATTCTGGCACTTGTTGGGGTTGCACATGGGAATAGCGAGATTTATCTGGCATCATTACTAAATTAGGGCCATATTTACATTGTTTCAAGCAACCAATGGTTTTAATTTCTACTTCTGCTTCTAAACCGCGATCGCGTATATTTTCCTCTAATTTCTGACAAATTTCTCTCCCGCCACGTTGCCAACAAGTGGATTTTTGACACACTAAAATACAGGCTTTAGACTTATTTGGTTTTGCCGTTGCTTCTTGCAAGACTTTAACAGTAGGTTGAGCAGATTTTTCCCCATTAGCCAATTCAACGGAATAAGCTGTTAGTTTCAATTTGCCTTTTTTCAGCTCTAATTTTCTGATCCCACTAATTTTTAACCAACACCCAGGGACAATTTTAGGATTTAAGCGATCGCGAATTTCTTTTGCTGGTTTAATCCAGTATTCTTGGTTGGATACAGCAACTCTCAGATACTTAATTTTATCCCCTTCTTTAATAACAAATCCCAATAATTGAGCTCCTACCGTAAATTCTGAAACCAGCTCCTTTAAATTAGACATTTTTCACACTCCTAAACTTATGTTACTTTTCTTCTCTATTTAATTCCCAGCAGCGCTCCAGCCAATTTACCAGTTCAAAACGAGAGTCTGTAATTTGTTTAACTACGCTCCAGAGCTGGATTGCGGCGGTGGCATTATCTGCTTTAACTTCTAAAGGCTGGTTAGATGGACAGTTACAGGGTATTTCTAGTTCTTGCAAGCGGTAATATACTTGCCATCGCTCTGCCCGCTTTATCTTCACTTCTTTAAAATTGTTGGCATTCATATTCCTAAACTAACAATAAGTATTTGCATCTCTCTTGAAAGGCTTTTTCCTTCTGAGTTAGTCAGTTTCCCCACTCCAACTCAAGAGAAGTCACCAGTACCTAGAGAAGTGCTTTTTCTGTGCTCATAGCCAGTCTAGCACTAAACGCTAACTTTTCTCAATAAATCCAAATTTTTTTGTCATTAGATTTTTATCAGCCTTTTTCTGCTCACAGACTCACTATAAAGTAGAGGTATGGCAATGCCATACCTCCAGCAGAAAGTGATAACTGATCACTGATTGGGGCGAGACTGGGCAATTCTCAAAGTCAAGAAAATTACTGGAATCATACCTACTAAAACAATTGCCAAAGCTGGAGCAGAAGCCTCAATCAGTCTTTCATCGGCAGCATACTGATATACACGCACTGCCAGAGTATCAAAATTAAAAGGCCGCATTACCAAAGTAGCGGGCAATTCTTTCATCACATCCACAAAAACCAACATGGCTGCCGTAAGCATCCCCCCCCACATTAAAGGCATATGCACTTTTACCAAAGTGCTAGTCACCCCATAACCCAAACTGCGGGAAGCATCATCCAGACTGGGTTTAATTTTACCGAGACTTGACTCAATCCCCCCCAAACCAACAGCCAGGAAACGTACCAAATAGGCAAAAATTAAAGCAGTAATTGTGCCACTTAGTAACAAACCCGTAGAAATGCCAAAATGCGATCGCATCCAACTATCCAACCCATTATCAAACTGCCCCAAAGGAATTAACACCCCGACAGCAATAACAGAACCTGGGATAGCATAGCCCAGAGAAGCTATCCTTACAGCAGAGCGCATCCCCAAATGAGGACTGAGACGCTGACCATAGGCCATAATTAAAGATATAACTACTGCGATAACAGCCGTCATCATTGCCAAAATCAAACTATTAATAGCAAGTTCCCAAAACTTATCATTTAAAGTTCTTTCAGCATTCCTAATCGTCATATTGAGTAAAAATATTGCGGGGACTAAGAAGCCCAAAAAAACAGGTATAAAACAAAAAAGCCAAGCCCCAACAGCCCGAAAAATCCCTAACTTATATTTTGGCAGTTGTTTCCGAGCACTCCCACTCTGATAATAACGGGATTGACTTCGTGACCAACTCTCTAGGATAATAAGTATTAAAATAAATAACATTAAAAATGCTGCTAACTGAGCAGCAGCAATCCTTTCCCCCATTCCCAACCAAGTGCGATAAATTCCCGTAGTAAAAGTATTCACCCCAAAATACTGCACCGTACCAAAGTCATTGAGAGTTTCCATTAAAGCTAACGCGCTTCCCGCCATAATTGCAGGGCGAGCTAAAGGTAAAGCGACAGTAAAAAAACTCCGCCAAGGGCCACAACCCAGGGAGCGACTCGCTTCTAAAGTGCATAAAGATTGTTCTAAAAAAGCTACTCGTGCTAGTAAATAAACATAAGGATAAAGTACTAAAATCAGGAGAGCAATCGCACCCCAAAGTGAGCGAATATTGGGAAACCAATAATCTTTAATGCTAGTCCAACCAAACAATTCCCGCAAAAAAGTTTGGAAGGGCCCAAAATAATCCAACATATCGGTATAAGTATAGGCGAGAAGGTAAGCTGGTGCAGCTAGAGGCAGTAATAACGCCCATTCAAATACACCACCTCCTGGCCAGCGACACATGGTTACTAACCATGCAGTACAAACTCCCATAACCAGCACCCCACAACCTACTCCCAACATTAGCCAGAGAGAATTAAAGATATAATCCTTTAATACCGTCTCTGCTAAATGACTCCAAATTTCCCCAGCATCGGCAAATATACTACTGGCAACAAAAATAACTGGAGTTGAAAGAAGGGCGGCGATCGCCATCACTAAGATGGTGAATAAATTAAGTTTTAACCCCTTAATTTTTAATTTCTGCACTTGCTCCATATTGATTTTTTTTTATGCTTCACTTTGGATCATCTGAGATTTTTCTTGCCGTTTTCTCCACCAACCTAACAGAGTACTAGCAATAAAAATACTTGAATAAGCACCGCTTACAAAACCAATAATCAATGCTAGGGCAAAATATTTTAGAGTTTCCCCACCAAACAGAAAAATTGCCAACACTGGGAGTATTGTCGTTAAAGTAGTATTAATGGAGCGGGATAAAGTTTGATTCACCGCACTATCAACAATGTCATTAATTGGTAAATCTGGATTTCTGGCCATAGTTTCCCGAATGCGATCATAAATTACAACTGTATCATTAACTGAGAAACCAGTAATAGTAAGAAGAGCAACCAAAAACAAGCTGTCCACCTCTACTTTTGCAACCAAACCCAAAAACGCAAAAGCACCTGCTGTAATTAAAACATCGTGAAACAAAGCCAGGATAGCAAAGAGAGCATAATCAAATTGGAAACGGAAACTCAGATAAACGATAATGCCAACAAAAGAGACAATCAAAGCTAATATGCCTGAAATAAATAATTCTTTGCCAATACTCGGGCCCACCGTGTCAATCTGAATTTTTTGCGGGTCAAATTTGCCAATTTTTTCGTTTAACGCTGCTTGTAACTGAGTCCTTTGGTCAACATCTAACTTTTTACTCCGAATAGACACACCATAGTCTTCCACCACCTGAATACTGCTATCCGCTAAATTTTGCTCTATCAAAACTGATCGTACCTCTCCACTTTCAATCTTGTTATCGCAGTTACCTGGTAAAGAGCAATCCAATTCGAGCTGCACTCTCGTCCCACCCACAAAGTCTAGACTAGGACGTAGAGGAGCTTTTAAAGTAACAAAAGAAACGCTCATAGCCATGATACTGGCAATAATTGCTATTGCCGAGATACTCCACCACAGGCGTTCCCATCTAACTACACTGAATTTTATCATTTTTAATGGTTTATGGTTAATTTTTGATTGTTAATGTTATCCATCAACCATTAATGTTAGGACAAAAGAGTTCTGGTTTTTTGCGCACACTGGGAATCCCTAATACAGTAAGTAGTAACAAAGTTCTGCAACAAGTGAGAGCGGTAAACATACTCAGCAGCACGCCGATGGCCAGAGTGAGGGCAAAACCTTTTACCAAACCTGAACCCAACCAAAATAGAGCAGCGCAAGCAATCAAGGTTGTCACATTCCCATCCAAAATACTAGAAAATGCACGGTAAAAACCAGATTCAACAGAGCGATAGAGAGTTTTACCAGCTCGTAATTCTTCTCTTGTGCGTTCAAAAATTAGCACATTAGCATCAACTGCCATCCCGATACTCAATATAAAACCTGCAATTCCAGGTAAAGTTAAGGTCACACCCACCACCGAAAAGCAAGCTAAATTCAGCAGGGTATATATTATTAACGCTACATCAGCAATCAAACCTGGTAAGCGATAATAAACTGCCATAAAGATTAAGACTAACACCAATCCCGCAATACCAGCGAAGATACTGCGGCGAATACTATCTTGTCCGAGAGTCGCACCCACACTGCGGTTTTCCACCACTTCTACTGGGAAAGGTAAAGAACCACCCCGCAACTGCACTGCCAGGTCATTAGCACTTTCAATATCAAAGTTACCACTAATCACCGCTCGACCACCAGCAATACCTGTTGCTGCATATTCTGGTCCCACGCGGGGAGCGCTAATGAGAGCATCATCGAGAAAAATTCCTAAACCGCGACCAGTTCCTGCTAACTTTTGCGTCAGGTCAGCAAATTTTTCCCCTCCTTCTGCGTCAAAAGCGATCGCCACTTCCCAATTATTCCCAGACTGGAGCGGTTGGGGACGTGCATCTGTGAGATTTTTCCCAGTCAGTTGGCTAGGTTCAAACAGCGAAGCGATCGCTGTTGCTGATTGTGTTAAAGATTCTTTCAAAGAGGATATTTTTTCAGCATTCTCAGGTGTTGCCATTTGCTCAAGCAGTGCCAACTCTGATATTAATTGACTTTTTACCTGTTGTTCTGCCATCAACTGTCCTTCTGTCCCCTGCTTCTGTTCACGAAATTCTAGTTGAGCAGTTCCCCCTAAAATCCTTTCTGCTTGTGCTGGGTCTGTTACTCCAGGTAGCTGAACAATGATTTTATTTTCCCCTGCTGTTTGCACCAATGCTTCTGAAACTCCCAGTGCATTCACCCGATTTTCAATCACTCGTTTTACTGCACTTAAGTCTTCTGGTTTAATTTCCCTAACTGCTTCTGTAGTTTGTACTTGTATAGTTAATTGTGCTCCCCCTCTCAAGTCTAATCCTAGCTGGAGAGGTAATTTTACCAAGATCACGATCGCCGCGATCGCTAACACCATGATTAAAATAATTAAAGATTGCTGTTTTTCCATTACTGCTCTTTGCTGCTACTTATGATATGATATCCCCATTAGCTTTTTTATTTAGGTAATTAATGGGGCGAGTTTTAAGCTCAATGTTATGGTTAAACGCAACGCCCATTTTTTTGGCATTTATCCAATATGTAGGGGCGCAACCAGTTTGCTCCTCTACTGTTTTTTTATTTAAATCAAAACCGCTCTGTGAAATTTACTCGAATATACCTAAGTATATTCAATATTCACTTCTTGTTTCATCCCAGTAGAGTCGGCTCTATCTGGTCCACAAGCTTTAAACGAGAGAGCTTCCCGCTTATTTTAAACTAGACTTTAAGTAG
>JADQBC010000045.1 GCA_016903655.1 Gomphosphaeria aponina SAG 52.96 = DSM 107014 | reverse complement strand
CTCGCCGTTATTATTTTTTGTGGAAAGAAATTATTCCCCCATTAATTGTGATTGAATTTGTCTCAGAGAATGGCGAGGAAGTAAGAGATAAAACTCCTTGGACAGGGAAATTTTGGATTTATAAAACAGTGCTTCGCACTGCTTTTTATGTCATTTATGATGTAAGATTAGCCCGACTTGAATTTTATGCCTGTCGCACTGGAGAATATCAGTTAATTCCACCCAATGAGCGGGGACATTTTCCGATAAATTAGACCTTTTGCGAAACTAAAACCAAAATCAATTTTTATATTTATTTCATGTAAAACTCTCCCTACTCCGCAACTCCGCTTCTCCCTACTAATAGACTTTTGCAAAAAGTCTATTAGTAGGGAGTAGAGTTGGGAATTTGGCAAGGAAGGTATCAAAATATGGAACTTCCTTGGTTGCGTTGGTGGGATGGTCAAGGCAATTTATTATTAACAAGTGAAGAAAGATTAGTAGAGGCACAAATCCAAATTCAACAAGAACGTCAAGAAAAAGAAGCAGCTATCATACGGGCTGAACGTTTAGCACAATTATTGAGGGAAAGGGGAATAAATCCAGATGAGTAAAAGTTAGTGAGCTGGAGTGGGATTAAGAGGTAAAGTAACAGTAAAAGTTGTGCCAACATTGAGTACGCTTTCAACTGAAATATTGCCATGATGCTTGTCTGCAATTGCTTTGGCGATCGCCAATCCTAACCCTGTCCCTTTTGCTGTTGAATGACTCCTGGCTGGATCTACTCGATAAAAGCGGTCAAAAATATGGGGTAATGCTTCTTCAGAAATCCCGCTTCCCTGGTCTTTAATTTTTACTTGCAACTGCTCTTTTTTACTCAATTGTAATTCTACCTCTACCCCTGTTTCCTGTTCTTTTTCTCCTATTTTACTATGTTCTAAAGCATTACTAATTAAGTTAGTAAAGAGACGGGCTAATTGGTCCCAATCTCCTCTAACTGTAAAAATATCTTCTGTTAATTTATGGTTATTAGGTGTTACTATATGGAGGGAAAGAAAAATCCCTTTCTGTTCTGCAATTAATCTTTGTTCTTCAATAACTTCTATAAGTAAAGCATCTAAAGGTACTGGTAGGTAATTTATTTGCATTGTGCCACTATCAGACCGTGCCAAAAATAATAAATCATTGACCAAATTTCCCAACCGCTGGGTTAGTCTTTCCACAACTTTTAATTGTCGTTCTTGAATTTTTGGGTCTGCTTCAGGGTAGGCTAAGGCCATTTGAATATTAGTTTGAATCATGGCAATGGGGTTTCTCAATTCGTGGGAAGCATCCGCAGTAAATTGTTTTAAACTTTGGTAAGAATCCCGTACTGGTTTAATCGCAATTCCCGATAATAACCAACCAATTGCTCCTACACAAATTACCATCATACTGATACCTATGGTTAAATCTATGATGAGCTTTTTGATGGGTTTTGTCACTTCAAACCAGGGATGACTCACCCGCAAATATCCCAAAATATAACGACCAAATTCTATTTTTTTTGTCACCTGTCGTAAAAGGCGAGCGCTTGATAAATAAACTGTTTTTCCTGTAGGATGAATATTCAGGGGAATAGCTAAAGGTTCAGTAAAAGTTGACCACAATAATTCTCCACTGGGACTAAACCATTCAATATCAATATGATCATCTTCTACTGCTTCTGCTTTATGCCGAAAACTGGCTTCTATTTTTACTTGATAAGTTCCTTCTTCAGGAGTTACTTCTTCAATAACTAACGAACGATCTACTATTTCTACCACGTGCTTTAAAGTGTCATCTATTCTTTCAATTAAAGTATGCCGTACATAAAAATAAACCCCACTTGCAAATAATAATAACAGCACCGCAGTTACAGTAGTGTACCAAATTGCTAATCGGCGACGGGTTGTTTGAAACATATAAGTTTTTTACTGGGCGGGTTTTGATTTTCTTATTTGAGTAGTATTATTACCCATAAGCGCCCCCTCCCAGTGGATAACTCATAACTGATTAAGCAAAACCTTTACCGCGATCGCCCTTTGGCAAACAAACACAGTTTTCTATCTGCTGCCGCAATTTATCATGGTCTAAATTTTGACCAATTAGCACCAGTCGGTTTTTTTTCGGTTTGTCTTTCCACTCATCATCTTCTATACTAAACCTTTTGCCACTCAAATGAAATATATGACGCGCTGGACTTTCATCAAACCACAGTATCCCTTTTGCCCTAAAAACATTGGCAGGCAGTTGGTTATCTAAGAAATACTGAAACTTGCGAATGGCTAAGGGCTTGTTACTTTCAAATGATACAGAAGTAAACCCATCATTTTCTAAATGGTGAGAGTGATGGTCATGGTCATGGTGGTCATGGTCATGGTGGTCATGGTCAGACCCTGGGGCTGCAAAATATTTATCAGACTCAAATAAACCAACACTGAGAATTAGAGGTAGAGGAACTTGAGCCTTTTGGGTGCGCATAATTCTTGCATCTGACTTAATATCCCGAATGCGAACTTCCAAAAGATCCACATTTGCTTCATCCACCAGGTCAGTTTTGTTGAGAATAATCACATCCCCGTAGGCAATTTGGCTGTAGGCAGCTTCACTATTAAATAAATCTAAGCTAAAATTGGCCGAGTCCACCACAGTAATAATCGAGTCGAGGCGGGTCATTTCCCGTAACTCCGTCCCCAAAAAAGTGAGTGCCACAGGGAGAGGGTCAGCCAAACCCGTTGTTTCTACCACTAGATAATCTATCTTATCTGAGCGTTCAAGGATTTTATAAACTGCTTCCACCAAATCATTATTAATGGTGCAGCAAATACAACCATTATTCAGTTCCACCATATTATCGTCTGTGGAGATAATCAACTCATTATCAATGCCAATTTCTCCGAACTCATTTACTAGAACCGCTGTCTTCACTCCTTCCTGATTACTTAAAATATGATTCAGGAGAGTAGTCTTCCCACTACCGAGGAAACCAGTAATAATGGTGACAGGTAATCCTTTTTTCGGGGCTTCCATTTCAGAGGTTGTTTTGGTCTGTTGCTCGACTGTTTGCATAGTTTAGCTGACAATGAATGACTAATTTGTTAATAATAATGGATAATTTGTTCATGGATGATTTTTCTCTGATTTTCACCCATTCTCCATTATTCATTATCTATTATCCATTATTCATGATGACTTTAACAATTTACAACAGCCTCACCCGTAGTAAAGAACCATTTATCCCCATTGAAGCTGATAAGGTACTAATGTATTGCTGCGGGATAACCGTTTATGATTATTGCCATCTGGGTCATGCAAGGACTTGTTTAATTTGGGATGTGGTGCGTCGTTATCTGGAATGGCTGGGCTACGCTGTTGCCTATGTGCAGAATTTTACGGATATTGATGACAAAATTCTTAACCGCGCCAGAGCTGAGGGTACATCCATGGAAGCTGTGGCCGATCGCTTTATTGAGGCCTATTTTGAGGATATGGAACGTCTCTACGTGCGTCAAGCTGATGCTTATCCTCGTGCTACTCATACCCTCGATGGGATTAAACGCCTAGTCTATGAATTAGAACAAAAAGGCTTTGCTTACGAGGCAGATGGTGATGTTTATTATGCTGTAAGTAGTTTTCCTGAATATGGCAAGCTTTCGGGACGGAAATTAGAAGATATGCAGGTGGGAGCAAGTGGAAGGCTCGAAGAGGAGGAAGCGGCTAGGAAAAAAGCACCTTTTGATTTTGCTCTCTGGAAAAGTTCTAAACCTGGTGAACCTGCTTGGCATTCTCCCTGGGGTGCTGGTCGCCCAGGATGGCATATTGAATGCTCCGCCATGGTACGGGAAAAACTGGGAGAAACTATCGATATCCATGTAGGTGGCAGTGATTTAATTTTTCCGCACCATGAAAATGAAATTGCTCAGTCAGAAGCTGCTACTGGTAAACCTTTGGCAAATTATTGGCTACATAATGGCATGGTTAAGGTTGAAGGGGAAAAAATGTCTAAGTCTTTGGGGAATTTTATTACTATTCGGGAATTATTGGACAAGTTTCACCCTATGGCTGTACGTTTGTTTATTCTTCAAGCTCACTACCGTAAACCTGTTGATTTTACCGATGAAGCATTAATGGCAGCTACTAATGGTTGGCATACCCTGGAAGAAGGCTTACTTTTTGGCTATAATTATGGTGAAAAATTAGGTTGGAATTTATCTGATTTCCGTAGTGAAAATTTAAGGGATTCTCTCAGAGAAGAAAAATTTAAAACAGCAGTTGATGATGATTTTAATTTCCCTGCTGGTTTATCAATTCTGTTTGAAATTGCTAAAGATTTACGCAAGGAAGGCAATATTTTACTCCATCAAGGGAAAACTGAAACTGACTTAGGGGAATTAGAAAAACAATGGCACACTTTAATTAGATTAGCAAATGTTTTGGGTTTTGTAATAGAAATAACTGAAGAGGTGAAGGAAGAAGAAAGTTTGAGTGATGAAGAGATAGAAGCTTTAATTGTGCAACGGACAGCAGCGAGAAAAACAAAAAATTTTCAGGAAAGCGATCGCCTGCGCGATGAATTACAGGCTCAGGGCATTACAATTATTGACCAAGCAGGTGGTGTCACAATTTGGCATCGTTAACTGTAGGGGCACTTATCAATGAGCTGGGACTAATGACCAATGACTAAATGGAGGATTTGAATGGGAAATAAACTGCAAGAAAGAATCCCTCAAGGGATGACGACTAGGAAAGTTTTATTGATTTTGCTCATTGTCGCTGCATATTTGGGTAATGTTTTTAAGTTTGAACTCTTTTTTGGGGTGGATTTTCTTTTTGGCAGTATTGCTGTTTGGCTGGTAGTTAACTTCTATGGAGTTTTCTGGGGAACTATAGCTGCTTTGATTGCTAGTAGCTATACATATGTTATATGGACTCATCCCTATGCCATGATTATTTTTACTTTAGAAGCTTTATTTGTGGGTTGGCAATTGCGCCGCCAAGACCGCAATCTGGTTTTTTTAAATATGATTTATTGGGTTTTTATTGGCATGCCCCTAGTAGGACTATTTTATGGTGCAATTTTACACTCACCGATAGTAGGAACGTTGCTAATTGCTCTTAAACAATCTGTAAATGGGATTTTTAACGCTCTGATCGCTAGTTTAATTATTAACTATTTATCTCTGGAATCATCTCGGAAATTGTCATTGGAACAAACAATATTTAATTTGCTACTTGCTTTTGTCTTTTTCCCAGTTATCAGTTTAAGTGTATTTCATGGACAGCAGCAACTGCGTACCCTTGAAAGAGAGGTTCAATTTGAGTTAAACCAGAAGGCAAACTCTATTATTACTAACCTCAATTTTTGGTATGAAGAGCATCTTCTCGGTTTGCAAGAAATGGCGAGAATTGCTCCCATCTCTGAGCTTGAAGAAATCCAAAAAAACACCGAATTAATTAAAAATATATTTCCCTCTTTTCTGAAAATCTATGTCACTGATGCAGCAGGGAAAATTATTGCCTCTTACCCAAGAAGGAATGAAGTGGAAGAAACGGTGATTGGCATGAGTATTGCTGGGTCAGAAAAATGGGATCAACTCAGGGAAAATCAAGAGATTGTTTTGACAGATATCTATCGGAGTCAAGCTGATATTACGCCTCATCTGGGTTTAAGTGTTCCTATCATTTATAATGATATTTGGCGCGGTATTGCCTACGGTGCGATGGATTTGAAAGAAATTAAGACAATGCTAACTACCCAGGAAAATGAGGTAACAATTACGCTCCTGGATAGAGAAAATAAGGTTATTGCTGGGAAGAAATCAGACAAGGTACAAATGGAGGAGTTTAATGAGCTTGAAGGGGGAGAAATTCGTCAGCTCAATGACCAACTATTTCACTGGTTACCGCCCTCTGAGCAGGGGAAAGCAAGGATGGTGCGTTGGCGCAATTCTTTTTATGTCCAGAAAACTACTCTGAAGGAGAATTTTCCGTGGACTTTGGTGGTGCAAAAGCCAACTGCTCCTTACATCGATATGCTCGAAGTAATGTATATTAAAAACCTGGCGATCGCTTTTTTGATTTCTGCTTTTGCTTTACTGGTGGCCATGAGGTTGAGTGAACGGTTAGTGAGAACACTTCAGCAATTAACGCAAGTTACCACCGCTTTACCAGAAAAACTGCTCCAACACGGGGAAGTACATTGGCCAACAACCAAGGTGAGGGAAATTGACTCCCTCACGGTCAATTTCCAACAAATGGCCATAATTTTGGAGCAGCAGTTTCAGGAAATTCAACAAGCAAAAGATACTCTGCAGGAAAAAGTCAATGAGCGCACAGAAACTTTATTACAGCTTAATGAAGAACTGGCTACAGAAATTATTCAGCGGGAAAAAATTGAAGCAACTTTACTCGAAAGTGAAAGGCGTTATGAATTGGCAATTTCAGGGACAAATGATGGCATCTGGGACTGGGACTTAGAAACTGATGAGATTTATTATTCCAGAGTTTGGATGAAAATTTTGGGCTATGAAGACCATCCTTTACCTAACAACCTATTCAGTTGGACAGATAATGTCCACCCCGATGACTTGCAACCAGCTCTGGCAACAATGCAAAATTATTTGGATGGCAAAACCGAACTATATAAAAATATCCATCGTCTGCAACACAGAAATGGTCATTATATTTGGGTGGCGGCTAAGGGTAGATGTGTGCGGGATAAATCAGGAAAACCCTATCGTTTGGTGGGGACAATTACTGATATTACTGAAAAAAAACAGGCTGAAGAACAATTGCAAATAGCTAAAGAAGAAGCAGAAGCGGCTAATAAAGCTAAGAGCGAATTTCTGGCTATGATGAGCCATGAAATTCGTACGCCAATGAATGCAGTAATTGGCATGACTGGCTTGCTTTTGGATACGGAATTAACAGCGGAACAGAGGGAATTTACCGAAATCATTCGCAATAGTGGGGACAATTTGCTGACGATTATTAATGATATTCTGGATTTCTCGAAAATTGAGTCTGGCAAGTTAGAACTGGAGGAGGTATCTTTTAATCTGAGAACTTGTATTGAAGAATGTCTGGATTTATTAACTCCTAAAGCGGCTGAAAAAAATATTGAACTTGCTTATTTTATGTCTCCAGAAACTCCAGCCAGGATTATTGGGGATATCACTCGCCTCCGTCAAATTTTAGTGAATTTGCTCAGTAATGCAGTTAAGTTTACCCAAACTGGAGAAGTGGTGGTTTCGGTAACTGCTCGTCGGCATGATTTAGCTGAAAACTCCCCCTATATTATTGAATTTGCAGTTAGAGATACGGGAATTGGTATTCCCTCAGAGGGCATGAATCGCCTTTTCAAACGCTTTAGCCAGGTAGATTCTTCTACTACCAGACATTTCGGGGGAGCTGGTTTAGGACTAGTCATTAGTAAGCGTTTAGCAGAAATGATGTCTGGTCAAATGTGGGTAGTTAGTGGGGGAAATGTGGCAGGAAATCCTCCTGTTAATAGTAATGGCTTCTGGGATGAGGATCACCAAAAAATTGGCTCGACTTTTTACTTTACTATAGTTGCTACCCTAGGGAAAGATGAGGGAGAAAACCAAAATTTAAATGGCATTCTTCAAGGGAAAAAATTATTAATTGTCGATGATAATTTTACTAATCAAAAAGTACTGACACTCCAAACTAAGTCTTGGGGAATGATTCCCCAAGCAGTAGCTTCTGGAGGTGAGGCGATCGCTCTGTGCCAAAATCAGCGCCAACCATTTGATCTTGCTATTCTAGATATGCAAATGCCAGCCATGGATGGCATCATGCTTGCTCAACAAATTCGTCTCCTGCCCCATTGCCAAAAGTTACCTTTAATTATGTTAACTTCTCTTGGGCAAATGCCTCAAGAATATCAGGGAATAAATATTGATTGGGCAGCTTATTTAAATAAACCAATTAAACAGTCTCAGCTCTATGAGGTTTTAGCAAAAATACTGAGTAAAACTGTTAAAATTACAGTAACTGAGCCTAGGGAGGCAAAATCAGCAACTTTAATGGCAGAAAAACTGCCTTTAACAATCCTTTTGGCAGAGGATAATCCCGTAAATCAGAGAGTAGCACTGAAGATGTTAGAGCGCTTAGGCTATCGCGCTGATGCTGTGGCTAATGGTTTAGAAGTAATGTCCGCTTTGCAGCTTAAAAATTATGATGTAGTGCTGATGGATGTACAAATGCCAGAAATGGATGGTTTAACAGCAACTCAACGGATAATTGAAGCTTTTGGTGCAAAACGGCCTAAAATTATCGCTATGACTGCTAATGCCATGAAAGGCGATCGCCAAACTTGTTTAGATGCAGGAATGGATGATTATGTGAGCAAACCCATCCGAGTTGATCAATTAGTTAGAGCTTTAAATGAAGCTTGTAATCAAGGTAATATCATGGAAAATATCACTGATGTTTTAGATGTAGAGGCTTGGCAAAATTTCAAAGATATGCTAGGAGATGATGGGGAAACGATCATTGAATTAATTAATTCTTACTTAGAAGACAGCCCTCAATTAATCCAAGCCATTGAGACTGCTTTAAGCGAAAAAAATCCCCAACTTTTACGCTTCAATGCTCACTCTCTTAAATCCAGTAGTGTTTATTTTGGAGCAACCAAACTCTTTCAACTGTGTCAAGAATTAGAACTGCTCGGGCAACAAAGCAATATGGAAGCAGCAGCACCATTAATTCCCAAAATCAGGGTTTATTATCATCAAGTAGTACTATTTTTAGAAAAAGAAATTAAGAAATACAATGTTTAATGTTAATTGATTGGGGAAGGGGTGCATTCCCCACCACCCCAATCCCTAACGCAGGAAGCTACTAATCAGCCAGAATAACACAAATGTTACTAAAGATGCTAACTGCTCTCCTTCTAAACCAATAACTAAAAAATTTGCCAATCCTGTTCCCAGAGCAATTCCTCCCACTAAACCCAACAAAGTAATTAACACTGCGCGACCAAAACGTTGTTCTTTGCGGTTGAGGAAATATACATTCCCACAAACTCCCAAGGCCATAATCACTGAAAGTAGGTTTAAATCGCTAAAAACAGTTATCATCGCCAAGATGCCAAAGTACCCAGCAGGCAGGATAATTTCTCCTTGAGATGGGGTATCAAGCAAATTTTGCAGCCAAGCTCGAGAGTTATTTGTAGTTGGCGTTGGGGGAAAATTAGGTGCAACTTCAGACCTTTTTTCAGCAAAACGGATCGTATCTGGCACTTTAATTTTTCCCTCTTGGCGCATTCTCAGGCGATCCATAATAATTTCATCATAAGCCGCCTCAATGCTTTCCACTATCTTACTGTCATTGCGATATTGTTGACTCAAGCGTTGTTTAGCATCGTAAATCTCCTCAAAAGAAGCATTCTGCGCTACCCCAAGCTTTTCATAGGGATTTTCCAAACTCATTTTTTTCCTCCCTCTTATCTCCATTGTTCGACACCTACTATTTTCCTAGACAAATGTGGACATTTGCCTAAAAAACCTACTTCCTCGGTGAATAAGTAGGATTTTTAGGATCACCCGTTTCAATGGTTACTTGCATAGAAGGGAAGTGTTCCGCCCATAAACTATGGGTTAGGATACCCTCGAGGGCTTTTTTCCATTGAAAAAGTTGACCTCTTCGGACACAATGTTGCTTTATATATCTTGCAACTTTATTCCAAGAAGTCCATGAATGCTTGTTGCAATCCTCTGGTCTTAACAAGCACTGTGGGATTTTTTCTGTTAGTTTTAATGCACGTCTGGCTATTACCATTCCTGCACTTGTCCCACTATTTAATCCATATTTCCCCATGAATTTAATCATCCCAATAATCAAAGTAAATGCGGGATTGACTTTGATTAATTCAACTCCATAACGCTTACAACGGGATTCTAAGCTAGTCCTAAATAAAGCTGTACTGAGGTTAGATAGCATTTCATTGTCTAAACTGCTTTCTTCACTCATTGCAGCTTTTTTTTGGCTGAAATCTAATGATTCTATTGCAATTGCCCATTGATATTTTTCTGCTAGATTAACAATCTTTACGACCACATCTCTCATTAATGCTTGGCGCTGACCTGTGGTTAACTCATACCATTTAAACTCAAATTCCTCTGCATATCCAATATTTCCATCTGGTTTGACATAGGTTGCTGAAATATTATCTTTGTTTAAATCTAACCCTATACATCCATTTTTTCTACTATGAACTATTGGGATTTCCTGAACATAAGTAGTTAAATGGATATACCAATTATCATCTTTATGCTCTCTTCTGAATATTTGGGTGGTAATGGGTTTTAAAGTTTCTATTGCATAGTCTAAAGAAGATTTTCTGTAACGCCCATCCCGATCAGAAAGAGAAAAAGGTAAAATTAGTTCTTTTCCATATTCTGCTTGCAATGTACGTGGTATTTGGATTTTTACTTGATAATTTCCTTCATCATCAAGGGGGGAAATTTTTATCATAGTTCCCCCACCAACTTGACTTTTGCCTACACAATAAAATCCGCCAGAGCGTTTTTTGTGCCAATCTTCTAACCATTGCTCATGGTTGTCATAATTATTTTCTTCTAAATGGTGTTGAGCATTAAATAATTTTTTCCTGCCAAAGCCAATATGTAATCCTTCACTACTCTCTAAATCTTTTAAATCCCTTTTTAGCCTAGATAATTTTAGGATTTTCTGCTTTAATCCTAATAATTTTTTATTAAATCTATCCTGCTCTTGAAATGTGGAAAAACCATCTTTAAATTGTTTTTCTAAAGATTTCAAAATGTTTTTACTATTTTTTTCTTTAGCTTTAATTTTCTCTTGAAGTGATGGAATGTTACTTGGTTTTGCAGTTTTTAGTTGGTCATAAGTTTGTTTAGCCTCTGTTGCAATGCTATCAGCATAAGCCCACTGAATATCAAACTCCTTCTGTAATTTTTTCTCTATATCAGATTCCGTTAAACCATGCTGTAACCAATTAATAGCAGTACGGCGCACAGACTCATAAAACTCACCATAAGCATCTAAAGTTGGATGATAGATGAGTTTTGCCTCTATTTTTTGAATTACACCGTGTTCATTAGCCATTGATTAACATTATTTCTGCGTTATTTCACCAGTTTAACATAACCTGAGTCTTTTCATTTTTTTGTCGCCTTAAATTTTCTACTATGCTTAATCTCTTCCCTAGCCCGACTGAATATCGCACCAATTCCTAGACATTGTGACCCCTTATGTCCATCAATGTCTAAGAAATAGGGGTCTAGGAAAAGCAGTCTTTACCCTTACTGCTTCGACTCAGAGGTTTTCGACTCTTCTAACTGTGCATTCATTTTGACAGATTCTTCTAGTTGCTGGGCTTCTTTTTTAAATTCACTCTCAAATTCTTTGGAAGCATCCTGAAACCCACGAATCGCTTTACCCATACTTTTACCAATTTCAGGTAATTTCTTCGGGCCAAATACTAACAGGGCAATCACTAAAATTACCATCATTTCTGGCAAACCAATCCCAAAAACATTCATCAACAACTCTCCTCTGTGTAAGCTTATCTGTATGTTGACAATCCCCACCATCGATGGTGGGGATTCTTGGTTCCCCGACTCGCCATTAGACGACGCTCTCCCGTAAGCAATCGCCCAAAAGGACAAATCTCCCCACAGGAGAGGGTGTCCATGGAAGTTGTTATTTTTTCAGTTACCTGTGAGCGGACAACTGATGAGTTACTGACCTAAGCTTCTCCAATCCACGTTAACCCCTTCAATCAACAGAGAAGAGTTGTATATCTGTAAGATAATTAGTAGGAAAACGAAGAATAAAAGCATGAAAACCCCCATCAGTGGTGTTGTTCCCCAGCCGGGAGCAACTTTACCATATTCCGAGTTCAGGGGTCTGAGAATTTCTCCTAACCTTGTGCGCTGTGCCATAAATCACCCAAAAATTTTTGTTACTTTTCGTATTATTATAAAGTAAAAGGTATCAAATTTGATAACAAAGCTTATGGAATCTGCAACTGTTGTTAGCATCGGTATCGCTGTGGTCGTCCTAGCGATCACTATCTTCTCTATTTATACCGCTTTTGGACCGCCTTCCGCTGAGTTGAGCGATCCTTTTGAAGACCACGAAGACTAATTCTGCTGACTGGGAGGTTTAACTTCCTCCCAGTTGATGGTCTATAGTTGGTTCATGGTTCATGGTTCATGGTTGATGGTCTATAGTTGATGGTTGATGGTTGATGGTTCATGGTTGATGGAGAAATTGATTAACCATCAACCAATAACTCAACCCGAAAACTTACAATTTTCCAAGGCTCTACACTCATTTTAGTTGATGGTTCATGGTTGATGGAGAAATTGATTAACCATCAACCAATAACTCAACCCGAAAACTTACAATTTTCCAAGGCTCTACACTCATTTTAGCTCCTGCTGGTAAATCACGTTCCAATAAATCTACCCCAGCACCAAGTGTTAAATCTAAATCACTGGTTAAATTTAACTCAGCCCTTTCTCCATGACATTCATAACAACGCAAAATCCAACCAGCATCTGCTTCTGCTGGTTTCAAGGCCATTAAAATTAAATTCTCTGCTCCCAAATCTAACAATTTCCCTACAGAAGGTAACTGTAAATCTCCCTTTCTTGCCGCCACTTTTTCCCCTAACACCACTTGTAAAGGTAAATTCAATTCATACCCTTTATGCACTGTTTTTCCAGACTGCCAACCACCACGATGGGGATATAAACCATAGGTAAAATGATGGATTTTGCCCCGATCTGCCTTGGGATCTGGCCAAGTCGAACTCCGCAACAAAGTTAGTCGTAATTGACTAGGTTGACTGTCATAACCATATTGACAATTATTGAGCAAACTCACTCCATAATTATTATTTTCTGTTAAATCTGCCCAACGATGACCAGCTACTTCCCATTTGGCTTTTTCTGCTGCTGTAACAGGACGATTTGAGCGATTTATTGCACCGCAAGCTATTTCATAAGTGGCAAAATTACTGACTAAATTTAAAGGAAAAGCTGCTTTGACTAAGACATGAGTTTCCTGCCAATTAACTTGGGTCGTAATTTTTAACACTGGGGAATTAATTTGCAGCAGATAATCTTGCACAAACTCTGATTTACCAAGCTTTCTGACTACTCTCACCCGCCATTGGATGGGCCCTTTTTCTAAATATGCAATATTATTTAACTCCGTTGGCGGTAAGGGATATTGCTGATAATTGGGGTCAATATTCCACGCATCCCAATATTGACCTTCATCTTGAAAACTCTGTAATTGATTTCCTGGCCCACTCAGTATTTCCCTTCCTTCTATTTTATCCCATATACTCTTTATATCTCCCGTTTCTGGATTTATTTCTCCTCGCAATAATTCATTTTCTAAAATAAATTCTTCCTCACTCCTCTCCATTCTAACCTCTCCCTTCCCAAGGGGTTGGTTAACTGGTACTAACCAAAAACACCTATAACCTACAGCAGGGATATTTTCTGCTAAAAATAATAAAGAGTTATTATTAGTTAATTGAGTTGGTAGTTTTTCCCCTTCAAGATTATATATTTCCCAATTTCCAGGTGGGAGAGAAACTGTGACTACTTCTGAGCGTTTCCAGTTGAGAGGGTTAAAAATAAAGATGGGTTTCCCTTCTTTTTCTGGAGGGAAAGGTAGGATAATGTGAGCGGCGATCGCTTTCAATGACTCATCTACTATTTCTTCTCCCCATGCTACTACTTCTTCCCATGCTTTATTTGCTTCCACAAATACTTCCCCAATTCCAGTCCCTGGTAAAATATCGTGAAACTGGTTAAATAGTACCTTTTTCCATGCTGCCTGAATTTTTTCTTTTACCTCTTGACTATTTAATTGTTTGGTGATCTGCTTTTTCTGCATGGGAAACTGTGCGGCAATAAGAACCCTTTCTTGTAATAAAATAGCGAGAGAACTAAACAACTCTCCCTGATATAACAAACCTTCACAATAACGATTAAAGTATTTTTGTTTAATATAATTCGTATAACAACCTCTATGAAATTCTAAGTAAAGTTCATCCCGCCACACAGGAAAACCCTTGTTATCACCCTTCCCAAGGGGGGGGGAGTAACAAATCCTCTGTAAATAATCAAAAGCAGTGGTAAACTCCATCTGGGGGAAAAAGGGGGAATGTAGCCAGCGTTGCTGTACTTCTAACATATCGCGAGTCGGGCCACCCCCATGATCACCCACCCCAGGTAGCCAAAAAATATCTTGTAAGCCAGTTTGCTGCTCCCATGACACAGAATAATTAGTCATGGTGATGGGGTTAGTATCCATAACACCCGTGACATTGGGAGGAGACAAAATGGTAAATATGCGAGTACCATCGGGAGCTTCCCACCAGAAACAACCGTAGGGAAAAGTGGTGGTATCATGCCAATGGAGTTTACTTGTTACAAAATATTTTATCCCACTTTGGTGCAAAATTTGGGGCAATTGCCAGGGAAAACCAAAACTATCTGGTAGCCATGCTACTTGAGTAACTTTACCAAATTTTGCCTGAAAATATTGTTGACCATAGAGTAACTGGCGTACCAAAGATTCACCTGAAATTAAATTTACTTCAGGTTCAACCCACATTCCTCCTAATACTTCCCATTTTCCCAGACTAACAGCTTTTTGAATGGCGGCAAAAAGTGCAGGGCGATGGTTTTCAATCCAAGCATAAAGAGCGGGGGTAGAATGACAAAATGTTAAGCTAGGAAAATCCTGTTGTAAATTAAGAACAGAGGTAAAAGTACGTTGAGCAACGGTATAAGTTTCTGCTGTTGTCCACAACCAGGCTAAATCTAAATGAGCATGACCAAGTAAATAGAAACAACGTTGTTTAATTATGGCAGAAAGGGGGAGGAGGTTTTGGCGTAAAAGAGAGAGTGTGTGATTAAACTTTTGTGCATCTGAGAGACAACTCCAATCAATTTGACTCACTGCTGTTTCCAGGAAATTTAACTGCTCTGGAGCAAAAGTTGTCAGATAGTTAGATAAAATAGTTAACTCATCAGCCACAAAACCTGGGTCTAAGTTTGTTGCTTCATAGATTAATTTTGAGCGCATTAAAGCACCAAGATCATGTCCTGGACTAATAAGACGTAAAGCAACGAGAAAAATTTGGTTAGAAGTAGCGGCAGAAGTAAGGAGAATAGGAGCGCTGGAGTCAAATAAATCCCCCACTTGTACCAGTTTACCATTCACAAAAATTTCTGCTAATTCTGCCCACCAAGTGAGGACTAAACGGAGGGATAAACCAGCAAGGGGATAATCATGTAAACTGGGAGGAACAATAAATTTTTGTACCAACCATTGTACCTGATTGCCCCTAGGAAAAATCACATAACCCTTAGCATTAAGCGGAGCAATATTCCAGTGGAGAGGTTCATTGACAGGACAAACTTGGTCACGGGGAGAATAACGCCAAGTACTCTGGACATCAACTTGACTTAACTGATATAATTTAGTAATAGTTTGTTTTAACATGAGTTGCCTGAGTTACGCTTGAGCTATTCTACCAGATGCTGGGTTATTTAATCAATAAGTGGTCGCACAAAATTTTACTGTAATAAAAATATTATTAGCATAAATACAAATATTATATAATAATATTATTTATATGTTTATAATCAAAATTTAACCTGAGCAAGTATAATGACTTGAGTAAGGGCGGGTGGTCATGTACCGAGGAGGAACTGTTGATTTAAATTGTGCTCACAAAAATCTTGGCTGTTGAGCGCCCCTAGAGAAATTGTGTAAATAATGCAAGCAAAAATGAGAGAAAAAATTCTAGGTGTTGACAAGTTAACCAAACTGGTGTAATTTTAGCTCCTAAATAAGAAAAAATTAGCAGGTTAAAATTTCCGCCGCCTTGAAAGTATCCTAAAATAGCAAAAAAAGGAGAGAAAAATTTGGCTACTCGCGTCATTATTGTACGTCATGGGCAAAGCAGTTATAATGCAGAAAAGAGAATACAAGGTCGCAGCGACGAGTCAGTAATTACAGACCAAGGTAGTGCTGATGCCAAAATAGTAGGGGAAACTCTGAGTCTGATTAAATTTAAGACAATTTACTGTAGTCCCCTCCAGCGAGCAAAGAAAACAGCAGAAATAATTGCTACCCACCTGAAAAACCCCGCCACCCTCCAACCAGTAGAAAAGTTGCTGGAAATAGATCTACCCTTGTGGGAGAAGCTGACTAAAGAAGAAGTAAGAGAAAACTTTTCAGAAGACTATCGCTGCTGGAAAGAGCGTCCCCAGGAATTTAAAATGGTACTGGGGGAGAGAGAGCATTTTCCCGTCTTGTCGCTATATGAGCAAGCAAAAGAGTTTTGGCAGGAAATACTTCCCAAAAACGAGGGTGAAACAATCCTGATTGTAGCCCATAACGGCATAAATCGCTGTTTAATTATGAGCGCCATTGGTATTCCCACGGCAAAATACCACGCCATTCAGCAGTCTAACTGTTGTATAAACGTTTTAAACTTTACAGGTGGCTGGGGAGAAGCAGTACAATTAGAATCATTAAACCAGACCGCCCATTTAGGAATACCCCTACCCCCACCCCGTCCTCCAGAAAGCAAGTTACGATTGTTGTTAATACGTCATGGAGAGACAGCATGGAATAGGGAAGGGCGGTTTCAGGGAATAAGGGATATTCCCTTGAATGAAAATGGAAGAAAACAAGCAGGAAAGGCGGCAGAGTTTCTCAGAGAAGTACAAATTGATTTCGGCATAACTAGCCCCATGTTACGCCCGCAAGAAACAGCAGAAATAATTTTAGCAGAACATTCGGGGGTAAAGTTAGAAACCAGAGAATTACTAACAGAAATTTGTCATGGTTTATGGGAAGGGAAATTAGAAACAGAAATAGAAACAGCATTTCCAGGGTTACTGCAACAATGGAAAGAAGCACCAGAAACAGTACAAATGCCAGAAGGAGAGAATTTACAACAGGTATGGGAAAGGGCGATCGCCTGTTGGGAAGAAATAGTCAGCACTTACAGCAATGCAGAGAAACCACTAACAGGAATAGTCTGCGCTCACGATGCCATCAACAAAGTAATTTTATGTTATTTACTCGGCTTAAAACCAGACAATTTCTGGAACATTAAACAGGGAAATGGAGCAGTAAGTGTGATTGACTATCCCCAGGGAAAACAAGGAACTCAAGTATTGCAGGCCATTAACATTACCACCCATTTAAGTGGCGGAATTTTGGATCAAACAGCAGCAGGAGCATTGTAAATTAAACAGATTTGGTGCGTTAAGACTGGCAATAACGCACCCGAAAAACAGGGGCTAAAAATGAGGAAAAAATCGGTTTATTGTTTAACATTTATCTTGTCTATGTTGTTAGTTATTGGGTGTAGTGTTGTTGCCGAAAATCAACCAGAAATGCCAGACCCACCATTTAAAAATGATTTAATTGTTTGGCTAGATGCTCAAGATCAATCTTCCTTAGAAAAAAATGGAGCAGGAGCAAAACTTCTGAGTTGGAAAAATAAAGCAGTTAATCACTTAGTCAAATCAACTGAAGCAGAAACAACGCCAACTTTAGTCAAGCAAGGAATAAACGGACATCCAGCATTATTCTTTGATGGAGAAGGAGATCATCTCATATTAGAAAAAGGAATTTGGGCAAAAACTGGGAAAGGTTTTCAGATGTTTGCTGTTCATGGATCAGAAGATAATAAAGGTCAAACCTGGCAAAAAATCCTCACAGCCGCAGTAGAAGTAACCTTTCCCAATGGCAAAATTGGTAACTTTAAATGGGCTTTGGAACGGCCAACAGAATGGTCAGCAGGAAAACCCGTAGCTTACAAACCCGATGTATTTACCACCTTTCGCCAAAGCGATGGTCGGAGATACATTATGAACAACGTTACGATTGGAGGATTACCGAATCAAAATGGAATTGTGAACAAGTTTCAAGGATATTTAGGAGAAATTGTCGTCTATAATCGCGAACTAAATCAGACAGAAAAAGACCAAGTTTTTGCTTATTTAAAGACAAAATGGGACATCAAAGATCAGAGATTAGAAAATACCACCCAGAATGTTTCTATTCTACCTGGGCTAAAAAATCTCATTCCCTCAAACAGCAAATTAATGATGGGTTGTGCTACTAATACAGGGTTTTGGAATGAAGCAAAAAATTTGCCAACAGGACAACCCAAATTTCCTGAAATCTATCGAGAAATTGTTAGTAGTCAGTATAGCATTATTACCCCCACCAACGCCCTCAAATGGTCATATATTCAGCCCAAACCAGGAGTGTTTGTATTTAAAGAAGCTGACAAACATTACGATTGGGCAATAGAAAACGGAATTGTTATTCATGGACATACATTAGTTTGGCATAATGCACTTCCTGCTTGGGTTTTGCAAGGGGAAACTTGGAAAACTCCATCAGAATTACTGGCGATAATGGAACAACATATCGAAGGAGTAATCAAACATTATGAACACGAAGTTATCAAGTACAAAGGACAGACAGCAATTTGGGATGTAGCCAACGAAGTGATGAACAATCCCAAGAATTACAAACAGGGAATAGATGACTGGAGAACAGCATTACGCAGCAGTATTTGGCTAGATGGAGGAGATAAAATTGCCGACACAGATCCAAAAAACAAAAAATCAGGGATCGGGTCATCTTTTGTGGAAAAAGCCTTCATTAAAACCAGAGAAGTCTTAGATAAATATGGGGCAGAAAATGTCTCCCTCATTTATAATGATTTTGGAACAGAAGAAATTAATGGCAAGTCTGATGCAATTTATGATATGGTCACAGACTTTTTAAATCGAGGAGTACCCATAGATGGCATTGGGTTTCAGATGCACATAAATTATCTCGGTGTTAACTATGAAAGTTTTGCCAAAAATTTAGCCAGATTTGCCGCTTTAAAAAACGGAACATTTGAAATTCACATAAATGAATTAGATGTAGGCATTCCCGAACAATTCACCGCCGAAAAACTAAATATGCAAAAAGAAGTTTATCAGCAAGTACTGGCAATTGCCTTGCAAAATGGAGTTAAAAGTTTTACCACCTGGGGAGTAACTGATGAGTTTTCCTCCATTCCTTCAGCAAGAAATGGGTGGGGTGCAGGACTACCATTTGACCAAGAATATCAACCCAAACCCGCCTATGTCGGCATGAGGGAAGCTTTACTAAAAGCATTTTAATAGTTAATAGTTAATAGTTAATAGTTAGAACCATCAACCATCAACCATCAACCATCAGTTTATTATTCTGAAATATTTTTAACTATGGGTTCCTCCATCAAAGTAGCATAGACAAAACCAGCCAAAACAGCGCCCAAAATAGGAGCGAACCAAAATAGCCATAATTGAACAATCAATTCAGGGCCAGCAAAGAGAGCCACTCCAGTGCTACGGGCAGGATTAACTGAAGTATTAGTTACAGGAATGCTAATTAAATGAATCAAAGTTAAACCCAAACCAATAGGAATAGGGGCAAAACCCTGTGGTGCTAATCTATCTGTTGAGCCTAAAATGATTATGAGAAACATAAAAGTCATTAAAACTTCTGTAATCAAGCAGGCAAATAGGTTATAACCATCAGGAGAATGGAGACCATAACCATTAGTTGCGAGAGGATTAGAATCATTGGGACTAATGACAAAATTGGGTTGACCATGAGCAATAATATTAAGCACCAAACCAGCTACAATTGCCCCAACCACTTGAGCAACAATATAGGGGAGTAATTGAGAACCTGGAAATCTTTTAGCCGCAAATAGACCAAAAGAAACTGCTGGGTTAAAATGACCCCCTGAGATATGACCAACTGCATAAGCCATAGACAATACAGTCAGCCCAAAAGCTAACGCCACCCCCAGAACACCAATTCCTGAACTAAAAGCAAACTGAGTTTCAGGGTCACTACCGACAATAGAAGTTTCTGTATAAGCAGCGGCTATCACTGCACTACCACAACCCCCCAGGACTAACCAAAAAGTCCCCAAAAATTCGGCCAAATACTTTTTCATCAGTTTTTATTATGATACATTATGAACTGATTTATTATAAAGGGCATAATGGAAAAAATGCAAAAAACAAATCATCCTCACAGAAAATCCCGTTAGCCCACAACTGAAATGGGTCTAAATTGCCAACCACTTTTTGAAGCGTTACCTGATTATGGCATAAAAGTTGCATACAAGTCTTATGATTTTCTTCTCGGGGAGTGGCGTTTTTTGAGTAATGAACTATATATTTACAAAAACTACTAACCCAACTCAAACCCTCTGGCCACTTTCGGCCCCGAACTCCCTACTTTAAGGTTTCATTTTTCAAAAAACGCAACGCCCTTCTCGGTGTAGCCCAAAAAACTGCATCAGAGCTGGAGGTCGAGAGAGATAATAGTTACCAGAGAAAAAATTATCAGTAACAATAGTTGGATAAAGAATCCCAAGTACCATGAATGTTGATCATAACAGAACATTTATTAATCAAAGCTCAGTAGAAAACCCAGAAACTCTTTTTACCGTGGACAATAATCACTCCTTGAATAAATCTGCATTCCCTTTCTATGCTCCAAAAGATAGCAAAGATAGCAACAAAATCCCCTTTCCATCAGGGGATCTGCCCCGAACAGAAGAAAGCACCAACTACAACATTATGCCAAGCAACATTGCGACAATCAAAGTTGTTGGCATTGGCGGTGGTGGATGCAATGCAGTCAACCGCATGATTGAAAGTGGTGTTTCAGGCATTGAATTTTGGGCAATCAACACCGATGCTCAAGCCCTATGTAACAATGCTGCCACACAAAGATTACAAGTAGGACAAAAAATAACCAGAGGGTTAGGAGCAGGCGGACATCCAGCCATTGGTCAAAAAGCAGCCGAAGAATCCCGTGATGAAATCGCCAATGTTTTAGAAGGGACAGACCTAGTTTTTATCACGGCGGGGATGGGAGGAGGCACAGGTACAGGTGGAGCGCCTATCATAGCTGAAATAGCAAAAGAAATGGGATGTCTTACCGTGGGCGTTGTGACTCGGCCTTTTACCTTTGAAGGGCGACGGCGCATGAATCAAGCAGAAGAAGGAATTGCCAGCCTGGCTACTCGCGTCGATACCTTAATAGTGATTCCCAACAACCAGCTCTTATCCGTAATCTCCCAAGAAACACCAATGCAAGAAGCTTTTCGCATTGCCGATGACATTTTGCGCCAAGGAGTACAGGGAATTTCTGATATCATTACCATTCCTGGCTTAGTCAATGTTGACTTTGCCGATGTGCGAGCAGTGATGGCAGACGCAGGATCAGCCCTGATGGGGATTGGGATTGGTTCAGGTAAATCCAGAGCCAGAGAAGGAGCAGTAGCGGCCATTTCCTCTCCTCTTTTAGAATCTTCCATCGAAGGAGCTAAAGGCGTAATCTTAAATATTACTGGAGGAAGTGACATTACCTTACATGAAGTGAATGCAGCAGCCGAAACCATTTATGAAATAGTTGATCCCAACGCCAATATTATTTTTGGCGCAGTAATTGACGAAAGAATGCAGGGAGAAGTAAGGATTACAGTAATTGCCACAGGATTCAGTGGAGAAACACCCTCAAATCCAAAAGCGAAAACTGCATCAGGGCCAACTCGCCCCATGTTTTCCCAGCGAGAGCCACAAGCACCTCCCAAGCAAGAAACCCCAAATCAACCCAGTTTAGATATTCCCGACTTCCTACAAAAGCGTCGTTTTCCCAGAGGTTAAACCTATTGATAACGGAACTCAGAACTATTTTGCCTTGTTGAACTATCATGCTGCTAAGTTTGAAGTTTGAAATTCAAGAGTTCTGAGTCCAGAAAATTTACTGCTGGCAATTAGACCAAAAAATCAACTCATGAGGGAGGAAAAATGGCAAGCTTGAGCGCAGTTTCTTCAGCGCAAAAAGAGAAAAAAAGAAGAGCGTATTGGCAAAGGAAAAGATGGCTGAAATATTGGCAAGGGGTGGGGCGCTCCTTGAGCATTGCGAGTATAGCTGGAGGCCTATTTTGGCTAGTCACTCTCCCCAATTGGATGATCCGCAGTGAATCCCAAATTGACCTAGAAAGCCAACAATATCTCTCCAAAGATGAGCTGGTATCCCTTTTACCTTGGGAGCAACCCCAATATATATTCAAAATTAATCCAGAAAAATTGAGTGCATACTTAAAATCAACCGCTCCCATTGCAGAAGCAACAGTTGAACGTCAATTATTTCCGCCAAAATTAAAGTTTAGAGTTCAAGAACTTGACCTAGTAGCAATTGTATATAGAGAAAACAAAGAAGTTGGCAGTGTGGATCAAAAAGGGAAATTTATTGCCAGAAAATTCTATCGAGGAGATAAAAACTTGGAATTACCAAGTATCAAGTTGCTCGAATTTAATGAAGAATCGGGGGCATATTGGCAAGAAATGTATCCTTTGCTGATGAATTATTCAGTAAAAATATCTGAGATAGATTGGCAAGATCCAAGTAATATGATCCTCAAAACAGAAATGGGAAATGTATCTTTAGGACCGTACACAAGTCAGGAGAAATTGGCGAGACAACTAGAAGTACTTGGGGAAATATACTCCTCAAAAGAGCAGCTAGATACCAGCAAAATAATTTTGCTAGATTTGAGTAATCCAGAATCACCAGCAATTAAAATAAAACAAAAAGAAGCAAAAGAAAACTAGCCAGCTTCCTGAGGGGGAAAAAAAAGATGAGTTGATGGAAAAAAAAATGAAATTTAACGACGTTGAAGATGAAACAGAGAAACCAAACAAAGAAATAGGAACATACGAATTACCAGTATTTCTGAAAAAATTATCAGAAATAGAAAATTTTTCCGCTCAAATAGACAAGAAAAACTCCATGGGTGATTATCAACCCTCAGTGCCAATTTCGATTTATCGAGAATTAGCAGAAGAATTACAGACAACCAAGCATAAGCTAGAAGTTCTCAAACAAGAAAATCAGCAATTAGCTCAACAGAATATTTGGTTAAGGGAAGAAACAGAAAAAGTAATTCAAGGGGCAGAAAATATTAGACAAATTCTCAATTGGTATGAAGGAGCAAGAAAAAGAGAAAACATTAACCAAAGTGACCAGAAAATAGAATTAAAATCAACAGATTTACTGTTGAGGAAAAATCAGATATTAACTTATACTCAAGGAAGTGATTTAACGGCAAAGCCAGAAAAGTTAGGTTTAGTAAATGGCTGGTTATTAGCTCTGGGAATAATAGGGATTATCCTCACAACCTTGGGAATGGGGTTGATTATGTTCCAGTTATCCCTGAATAATAGTAATAATCATTAAGATGAGGAAAAAAGGTAAAGATTGTGTTAAGCTAAGAGGAGAAAAAAAGTTATGCGAGGCAATGGACGCAATTCAAGCAATCAGAGGAACGCGGGATATTTTACCATCAGAAGTGGGATATTGGCAGAAAATAGAGCAATTGGCAGCGCGAATTTTATCCCAGGCAGGATATGAGGAAATACGCCCGCCAATTTTTGAAGCAACCTCTCTGTTTGCAAGAGGGATCGGGGAAGCAACAGATGTGGTGGGGAAAGAAATGTACAGTTTTACAGATAAAAGCGATCGCCACCTCACCCTCCGCCCCGAAGGGACAGCGTCTGTAGTGAGAGCTTATATAGAAAATAAACTTTATGTAGAGTCAGGGGTACAGCGGTTGTGGTACGCAGGGCCAATGTTTCGCTATGAGCGCCCCCAAGCAGGTCGTCAAAGACAATTCCACCAAATAGGAGTAGAATTATTAGGGAGTGGAGATCCCAGAGCAGATGTGGAAGCGATCGCGCTGGCTACAGAGATCCTGCAAAATCTGGGACTAAAAAGCTTGCAACTGGACATCAACTCTGTAGGTAATCCAGAAGATAGGACTTCCTATCGGCAAGCATTAGTAAACTACCTCACTCCATATAAAAATGAATTAGACAAAGATTCACAAGAACGTCTAAGCCGCAACCCCCTCAGAATTTTAGATAGTAAAGAGAAAAAAACTCAAGCGATCGCCCAAAATGCTCCCAGTATTTTAGATTATCTTGGGGAAAAATCTCTGCAACACTTTGAAAAGGTACAACAACTATTAACAGCATTGGGGATTAAATACACAATTAATCCCCGTCTAGTGCGTGGGTTGGACTATTACACACACACAGCATTTGAAATTCAAGCCGCAGATTTAGGGGCACAAGCAACAGTCTGTGGTGGAGGACGTTATGATAGGCTGGTGCAACAATTAGGCGGACCAGAAACCCCAGCAATAGGCTGGGCGATGGGGATGGAACGCTTAATTTTACTACTCCAAAAGCTAGAAAAACCTCCCATAAAAGCCCCAGACTTCTACTTAGTTTCCCGTGGCGAAACAGCCGCAACAATGGCTTTAGTCCTGGCATCATCTTTACGGCAATTAGGATTTCAGGTAGAATTAGACCTGAGTGGTAGTGCTTTTGCCAAACAATTAAAACGAGCAGACCGCAGTAAGACAGTGGCTACTCTAGTGCTCGGAGAAGAAGAGGTGAGCAACAAAACAGTACAACTAAAATGGATGGCATCAGGAAAACAACAGGTAATTGAGACATCAAAATTATTAGCAATGACCGCTGAACTGCGATCTGAAATTAAACAGCACCAACTAGGTTGAAGAAATTAAAACTCTACCTGGACCACAAATTGAAAATAATGCAAAAAAATCAAATATTAACCTGATAAATTAGAATTACTATGGGAAACTGGGAATTTCTCCTGCAAAAAGAAGGGGACAACAATTGGCTAGAAATTAAAAAGCCTAGTCTCGCAATAGAAGCTGGTAAATATCGAGTAGTGGCACGCGGCGATCGCGCCAACGCCCAAGTTGAAATTCGCGTCAGCTACATAGAAGAAGGAACCAAGTCTGGTATGACTAAAAAGCGATATCGTTATACAAACCCAGAAGGGCTACTCCTGATCTTCCCCTTCACTAACCTTCTCCCTGGTAAATGGGAGCTAAGTTGTAGCTATGAAACAAACAATGCAAGAGAGCAAAAAAACAGCTTACACCTGCAAGTTTTACCCCAACTAGGTGAAAAATTGCCGACAACAACTGCAGCATTAGCCATAATGCTCGAGCAAGAGAATTTTGTCAGAAATCCGCAAGAAACCATTTTAATTGCAGGACGAGTAGAAGCAAGGGAAGACATCCCAGAGAATTTTGACGGCAGGCTGCATTATCAACTACGAGAACCAGAAACAGGCAAAATCTTACTAGAATTTCAACAACATTTGCCCAAAAATTCACTGCCATTAGACTTCAGTTATACCCTGGATCTGCCCAGGGAGTTAGAAACTGGTTCAATTTTGGGAGAAGTGATCCTTGAAATTCCCAAACAAGCCAACGGAGAAGTGGATGCTGTAGAAATTTTAGCACGGCAAAATTTCAGCATTACAACTGAATTAAAAGCTGCCGTTGCGGCAAAAGAACAACAACTCAAATTGTTAGAACCATATACAAACGAAAATTTTTACATATATCAGACTGCCGTCGGTCAAGTACTACCACCAAAAATTAACAAAACTTCAACGAGAAAAACTGTCAAATATCCTCAATTACCAGAAATCTCTCAAAACCCAACCTCTTCATTTTTAAGAATCAAGGAATTAACTGCTAAAAAATCTCTGAAAGAAGAAGAACCAAGTTTAGAATTGCAGGAATTAAACCCCAGGGAAAATTACCAGAATAGTGCCTCAGAATCAGAGGAATTTAATGATTATTATCCAGCCAATGAGCCTGATTTTCAAACAGCTTCAACATCTCGGTTTTGGTCACATTTAAATTCCTTAGCAAGGGAGTCAGATCAAGCCACCAAAGAAGAATCATTATCTGCTTTCCCAGTACCTGATGAATTTAAAAGAGATAATAGTTGATGGTTAATTGTCGGTAATCCATTTCCATAGGGGGTGACTAGGGCCAGTAGCCATAATTTTTTGAACTTGTTTTTCCAAACTTTTCCTCTCCTTAGCGGAGATGCCACCGCGAAAAAAATTAATAGTTTGGCGCATTAAAACAGCAACAGTTATCCCAATACAAAAAGCCAAAGAAAAACTCGGCAACAAATTATAAGCTAAACCATAACGCACAGCGGCAAAGGTAAAATATTCATGCCAGAGAGAAAATTCCTCTTGCAAACCCCAAATCCCAAAAGAACCCAAAGTCAGCCAACTACAAACTACCACTATCCATCTAAAATAAATAGTAAGTTTGTATAAATTTTCTACTTGTTTTTGTAATTCAGGTTGAAAGTTAGACATTTTTGAGATTAATTAAACGGCATTTAACCAACTAAATATTTCTGTTGATGATAATTGTAAATCTTTTAAACTTGCTAAAACGGGTAAAATTTCCTGTTCTGATTTAATTTCTGGTAATTGATTAGGTTTGAATATCATAACTGATTCATCTTCTGGCTCAATTAACCAGCCGATTTCTGTGCCTTGATTAAGACAAAAAACTATTTTCTCTATAATTTTATTAGTAGATTGTTCAGGTGATAAAATTTCAATTACCCAGCAACTCAGTAAAACCATGACCTAACTTTTGAGGTCTAATAATCTCATTAATTACTGCAACTAGACGTGATTGTAAAGTACTATGATCTCCTTGGGGCAGGGGTTTTTGTTCGATTTTTCCATTAATATATTCACTGTAAGGCTTGGTTTCAGGAAGTTTTAAAAACTCTTCTAGAGTTATTTGAGATTTAACTTGAGAGACTGCGATCATCTGTTGATTTACTCCGTATTTTCTCCATTTTAGCTATTTTTGTGGACTCAATGCCAATAACTTTTAATCTGCGTGAAATCTTAAATAATTAACATGGGACTTAAGCTGAGGTAACAATCATGGCCATGTCCTGCGGACATCGCTAGCCTTTTACTCCTGGCGATCGCCTTTTCTCTCACTCTAAACCCATTATTTTGTCAAGTACGGATAACCGTAAACTATCCCTAGGGATAACCGAATCTAAAAGGGCGATAGCTGGTGGAGCAACAAATAACTGGTAGAGGCGGGTTGAGAGACTTTCCCAAAGCGAGTTTATTTAGTTGGGAAAAAACAGTAAAATCTACAGGAAAATTTTTGAATAAATATATTGAACCGCTCTTGTGGTTACGTTAAAAAGCGTAGGCGCAGCCAGCTCTTCAGCATCGCTTTTTAACTCTGTAAAACTATAAATTTTCAATGTCTTCTCCATAAGAATAAACCTCAATGCCTAAATTTTTGGCTACTGGTAAAGCTCTTGGCTCTACCATAGGGGAAATAACCAGTTTTCGATTAACTGTTTTATTGTGATGTTTTTCATAAAAAGCTACTTTGCGGTCAAATATATACATTCCTCCTTTATCAATATTTGATTTAATTTCACCTAAAATTACCACACCATTTTTGATAATTACATCTATTTCTACTTGCTCAGGTCTGCCAAATACTTCTCCATCATGATCATATTCATTGAGATTGATAACTTCTACCCCAAAAGAATCTGCTAAAATACCTTTTAAACCATTACGGAAACTAGCATCTTTATATAAACCCCAACGAGAGCCT
Source organism: Gomphosphaeria aponina SAG 52.96 = DSM 107014 (assembly GCA_016903655.1). Classification (GTDB taxonomy): domain Bacteria; phylum Cyanobacteriota; class Cyanobacteriia; order Cyanobacteriales; family Gomphosphaeriaceae; genus Gomphosphaeria; species Gomphosphaeria aponina. The sequence continues at coordinate 1,182 of JADQBC010000045.1, read as the reverse complement.
AATGCACCAATAGCGCTATCATATCTTTTATTAGCTTTTTTAATTTCTGCTAAACTTTGATCAATTTGTTCTTGCATTTTGTCTAATCTTTTGTTATTTTCCTCCCATTTACGGGCTTGTTCTTCTCGCTCGCGCTGTAATTCTGCTAATATTCTGTCAAATTTACTGTCTGTTTCCTGTTTTGGTGAATAATAGTTAGATACTGTTCTGAGGATAAAATCCCGAATGAAAATATCTTGGGCTATGATGTTGGGTAATTCCTGTTGAATAAGAGCTTTTATTTCTGCTTCTGTCATGGTCGTTATTCTTCATGTTGATTTTTATTGTATCTTTAAAGTATGGGGATGGCTATGGCATTGCGATCGCATGGATGAATCAAAACTAATTATTATGGCTTTCAATCGCATCAATTACTTGTTTAACAATTTTAGGATGTAAAATTTTGTTTCCGTGAAAAGGAACTACAACTCTGACACTATCTCGTTGATAAATTCGATGGCTACCTTGACTTCTAACATGAATAAATTTTGCTTTAAATAATAATTTTTCCGCTTCTTGGGCATTTAATTGAGGTAACTTAGGCAACTTTTACCTCCATCTTCATTATCGAAATTTCTTTGAGTAATAATGATTCTTTCTCTTCCTCAGTAAGAACGGATAAATATAATTCAATTGCTTCTTGAATATTTGTTTTTATCTCTTCTAAAGAATCTCCTTGACTTTGACATCCTTCCAACTGAGGACAATAAGCATAATATCCATACTCATCTTTTTCTATTATAATAGCTATTTCACAGTGTTTATTGTTCATACAAATTTAAGTAAATTTTGTGTAGTTTTTATTTAACAACGAAGCTCAGAAAGCATTTCAATACTAATTTCTCCCAGTCTATTATAACTTTTCTAAGTTTTTTTTGCTACTTATAGTTATAATCTTCTTCATAGTTCATGGGACAGAATAAACCCAACACTTTGAATTTTTTGCGACGTTTAATATATTCACGCAAGGCCATTTTAACTAATGGAGTAACTGTTGAAGGGTTACTTAGGGGTTGCTGAATAAATCACAAGAAAAACTCATTAGTATTAACAACCAGGAACTAATATAAGTTTTTCTTGTCTTTTATTTAAAAATGTATAATTTATATTTATGATTTGTTGAAAAATATATTTGATTTCTAA
>JADQBC010000062.1 GCA_016903655.1 Gomphosphaeria aponina SAG 52.96 = DSM 107014 | reverse complement strand
AACAAGGCATTGAACAAGGCATTGAACAAGGCAAATTGGAATTAATTACTCGTTTGTTGACCCGCAAATTTGGTACAATTGACCCAGATAAGATGGCAAAAATCAACAATTTATCTCCTTCTGATTTAGACGAATTAAGTGATACTTTATTGGATTTTGCCGATGTATTGGCTTTATCGAGTTGGTTAGAGCAACATTAATTACTCAATGGGTAGGGGAACCCCCAACCCCTACCATCCAAACTCATCAAACTTAATCACTTTTGCTCTTGGTTGAAGGGTATCAAAACGATAACTGCTAATTTTCCCCGAACCAGTATCTAAAATACTAAAAACCGTGATCTCATTACTCGCAATATAGGGCAATGATTCTCCCGTAACTTCATCCACCAAAGGAGCAATATTTGGCATAATTGGTTCTAACCCATTCGGATCACCTATGACAGCATAATTTAAAGGATTATTTGGTGGAACAGGTCGCTTATTTTCCCCCAGATGAGCACCATAACTATTCCCCACATTAGAAGTTTCTAAAAAATGGATTCCACTGGGACTAACAAAACGATTCCACAAATGAGAATGACCATTAAATACTAATTGAACTCCTGCCGCTTCTAACAATGGCATTACATCCCGCATTAAATAATCATTTTCTGGTGGATAATCATAATTTACTGATTTAATTATACCATCAGGTGCAGTTTCTATGCGCGCAACAGGATCCGTATAGGGAGGAACGATATTACCGCCCAAAGTATGCACGGGATGATGAAACATCACAATTTTAAATTTTGCCTGTTGAAACTCTTTACTTTTTAGTTCTTCTTCCAACCAAAGATATTGAGAACTCCCCTTACTGATAGGTTCAAAAATATGTTGTCCCCCACCCCATTTTTCTGGGTTATTTAAGTCTGCTGCTCTTTCCTGATATCTGCCCTTTACTTCTGGGGAAACTTTTGGTCTGCGCCACATATTAGTTGCGTATAAAACCACCAACCGCACATCCCCAAAAGTAATGGCATAGTATTTTTTTCCTCCCTGAATACTTTGAGGTAAAGTAAAAATTTCCTCATAGGTATCCGTATTAAAAGAATTAGCTTTGAGCCAAGCTTCTTTTACTAAAGGATCCGCCCCAGGATTCAATTTTTCCGCATATTTTTCATAGTAAATTTCCGCTTCTTTGCGGGGGAAAGAGTCATCAAACTGTTCATTTAAACTCCGAGTCATGGAAAATCTCCCCATAACTTCATGGTTGCCGATCGCCGCCAAGAGAGGAGCATTTTGGATTAATTCTCCCCCCGTATAAACAGTATTGCCTAATTCATAATTTGCCTTACCCTGGAGACAAGGAAAGAAAGCGCCCCCTCCATGATCATCAAACCATTCAGAAGCCCTGTCAGGAATATTCACTAAATCCCCTGCCAAAAAAACACCATCGACTTTGCCGATTGTTTCCACAACTTTTTGCAAATTAGCTGCTGTCATCGCCTTTAATTGATGGTCAGAAGTTAACAAAATTTTCAAAGGTGTTCCTGGTTGGGGCAAAGGGGAAAGACTAAACACCTTACTGGTAATTTTCTCCCCTGTTTCTTTTATGCTAGTAACTTGATAAGGAACAGATTTCCCCTGAGTTAAACCACCTACTACTGCTTCATGTCGCCAAACATCTCGCCAGACTACTTGCTCTTCGTTATCTTCCCGTAAACGGGTCATTTTTTTAGTAGTTGCTATGGCCTGTGCTTGTAAATTATCCCCAAAATTAACAAGATTTTGCGCCCCAGGAAACTCAGTAAACCACACCACATTTATTGAGTTTTCTGTAGGTAGTTGGAGAAAAGGATCACTTAAAAGTCCCATTGTAGATTCCATTTTTTGTGGCTCGTTAGACAACACGATTAAAGGAGCAAAAATGAATACACTCAAGAGAAAAATTAAAAGAGGACGCTTAAACATGGATACTTCCAGTAAAAACTTTTTTAGCTGGCCCTGTCATATAAACTCTACCATCTGTTTCTGACCAATGAATTTTTAAACAACCCCCAGGAAGTTCAACCTTAGCCAGGCGATCGCTTTTTCCTGTCAGAACTCCTGCAACAACAGCAGCACAAGCTCCAGTGCCACAGGCTAAAGTTATTCCCGCACCTCTTTCCCAAACCCGCATTTTCAGGTAATCTTTGCTCACCACTTCAATAAATTCTGTATTGGTTCGTTGAGGAAAGACTTGATGATGTTCAATCATCGGGCCAATATTTTCTAGAGGAATTGCCCCAACATCGTCCACAAATATTATACAATGAGGATTACCCATACTAACACAAGTAACCAACCAAGATTTTTCACCGATTGTTAAAAGTTGATCAATAACTTTTTGCCCGCTGGCAGACAGAGTAGTAGGAATTGCAGCAGCAGTAAGTAAAGGCCTGCCCATATCCACAGTAACTAACCCATCACCTTCTAATTTAGGAATCATCACCCCAGCCAAAGTATGAATACGATAAGATTTCCCCGCAGAGTCTTTATTTCCTGTCAAATCAGCGATAAACTGAGCTAAACAGCGGATACCATTGCCACACATTTCGGGTTCTGAACCATCAGAGTTAAAAATCCGCATAGTGTAGTCAGTGTTATCCCCTGCAGGAAGAGCAAAAATCACCCCATCTGCACCAATACCAAAATGGCGATCGCACATTTGGATCGCTTGCGCTGGTGTCAGTAGTGGCTTATGGAAGTGACGATTGTCAAGCAGAATAAAATCATTGCCCAGTCCGTGATATTTGGTAAACTCGAGCACCATAAGTATCTTGAGTAGAAAACTAATAATAATTTTCCCATAAAAAGGATGGAGTTATGTCTGAATTTAATACTGGTTTGCCCAGTGTCCGTCAAGTGCAAACCATGATCAAAGAAAAAAAAGAAGTTGAAATAAAATTAAGTACTAACGATTTATTAATGGGTAAGATTCTTTGGCAAGACGACAACTGTCTCTGTTTGGTAGATCAATACGAACAGCCGACTTTAATTTGGCGACAAGCTCTCGTATATCTTAAGCCTAAATCTTAATTCCTGAGCATCAACAATGATAAAATTTCTGATGCTCAAAGATTGAAAGAACAACCATAGCAAATCATGGGTGGATTAAAAACCAGTTTAATTTTAGCTATTGCTACTTTGGTGATGGGTTCTTCAGCCTCAGTCAAGGCAATAGAAGTGCAAGTGAAACCAGAAAGTCCTCGCTTAGGAGATACCATTTCCATCATCATCCAAATGGATCAACCAGGGGAAGACCCCATTATTTCTATAACCAGGGAAAATGACTCAGAAACAGAGGAGTATCAAGCTTTCCCCCTGAATAGTAGTGGGTTGCGTTATCGCGCCCTGCTGCCAACTACACCTTTAGATGAGTCGGGAAAATTAATTGTGCGGGTGAGTGGGGATGGAACTACGAGAAATATAGCAATCTGGCTCGGCGATCGCTCTTTCCCTACTCAACAGATTACTCTCTCCCCTGATAAATCATCTCTTCAAGCAACAGAATTGGAACTAAACCGAGTAAATGAGTTGAAAAATTTAGTTACATCAGAAAAATACTGGGATGGCCCTTTCATGCAGCCTAATGCTGGGCGAATTTCCTCAGTTTTCGGAGTGCGGCGCTATTATAATGGGGTATTTGCTACGGATTATTATCATCGGGGAGTTGACTATGCAGGAGGCTATGGTTCTCGGGTCATTGCCCCTGCAGGTGGGATCGTAAGATTAGTAGGACTCGAGTCAAAAGGTTTCCAAGTTCATGGCAATACGGTGGGGATTGATCATGGTCAAGGGGTAGTGAGTATATTTTTACATTTAAACAGTATTGATGTACAGGAAGGAGATGTGGTGGCAGCAGGTACGCCCATCGGGACTGTGGGTTCTACAGGATCTTCCACCGGCCCCCATCTGCACTGGGGTCTATATGTTAACGGCAAATCAGTAGATCCAGTCCCTTGGCGCTTTGAAGGAATAGAATAAACATTAAGTAAATTAGTATGAATATTCAGGAAATTGTAGCAGAAGCTCTCAAAGATGGCTATCTCACCCCCGCGATGGAAGCGGAGGTGGGACGTATTTGTGAAACGGCAAAAGAATTGAGCATCGAAGAATATACAGCCTTGGATCGGCTAATGGGAGCTTTATTAACTGGGGAGGTGATCGCTATGCCTCGCAAACAGTTTATTAATGTGATGGAAGAGTTGGTAATTAGTGATGTGATTTCTCGCATCGCGGAAATTGAGGCAACAAGCGATCGCGTTCTGGATGTGGGAGATATTGCCGCCTATGCTCTGAATCGACTTCCTCCTCTTTATGCTACCACAGAAGAAGGGGCTAATTATCAGCGTCAGCGAGCTAGGGAGGAACTCCAGGAATTAATTGCTAACCAGGTTAATGCTGCAATTGATCGTTATCTTGACCGACCTAATTTTTACCCAGAAAGACGGGCGATCAGCAAAACTACTGGCGAGAATGTTCTAGTACAGGTAACTGATTTACTCCAAACCTATGCTCCTAATTATGAAAATAAATCTCACCATAGTGATGGTTGATGGTTGAGGTTTGGTTCTTAAACCCCTACATTAGTTACTGATAATTCTATGGGAACTTTTCTGGGAATTAGGAGTCTTTGGAGTTTGAAGATTTAGTAGTGCCATAGATTAGTTTATGACTCAATCCATTCCTTTATCCTGGTCAAAAGTTGAGATAGCAACTCCAGAGCCAAATTTAGTGTCTGTAGAAAAACTTTCTAATTACGATTTGATTTTGCGCTGTCAGCAAGGAAGTCAACCCGAGCGCGCAGCTTTTGCCGAACTTTTGCGTCGGTATCACTCTCATGTGGATCGGGTTTTCTATAATTTAGCTCCAGACTGGTCAGAGCGTGCAGATTTGGCTCAAGAAGTTTGGATTAGAGTTTATCGTAATATTCAGCGTTTGCATGAACCTTCTAAGTTTCGTGGTTGGTTAAGTCGCATTGCAACTAATTTGTTTTACGATGAACTGCGCAAACGGAAACGAGTTAAAAGTCCTTTATCTTTAGATGCTCCCCGCACCACAAATGATGGGGAAATGTCCTGGGAAATAGCAGATGATGCTCCTAGTCCTGATGCTCGCTTGGCAACACGAGAGTTTTACGAGCAACTGCTCGCGGCTCTCGCTGATTTACCCGAAACTTTTAAAACTACTATAGTTTTAAGAGAAATAGAGGGGATGACCTACGAGGAAATTGCAGAAATTACTGGGGTTTCTCTGGGTACAGTTAAATCAAGAATTTCTCGCGCTCGCTCTAAACTTCAATCTCTACTTCAAGGATATCTTGATGGCTAGAAAATTTTTATTTTACCATCAGAGAATAAGGCAGGGCGTAACTCACAGAACAAATATAGCTTGAGAGGGCATAAGATTATGTATGATAATAATAACAATAATCAAACAGAAGAGGAGCGCTTCGAGTTGTTAAGTGCATATCTCGATGGGGAAGTGAGTGCAACAGAGCGCCACCTTGTGGAGCAGTGGTTGGAAACTGACCCCCAGTTTAGGAAACTATATCAAAATTTGCTAAGAATACAACAAGGGATGCAAAATATCCCTGTACCTCCCCCGGCCAAATCAGCGCAACAACTGTCCGCGGGGGTTTTCCAAGAAATAGATCGACGCAAACGCTTTTCTCGCATATTTGTCTGGGGGGGAGGGGCGATCGCTGCTACTTTGGTTGCTGCTATGTCTAGTTTATTAGGCAATAATTCCCCTGCACCCCAGTTAGCTATCTCTCCACCACAACAATTCCAGGAAACAGGTTTGTTGATTGCTATCAATCGTCCCCCCATTGAAATTGAAAACCCACAAGAATTAATGCTTCCCCTCAATCGCCCTCCTGTAGAAATCAATTATTAGTTAATTGTTGATGGTTGATGGTTGATGGTTGATGGTTAATGGTTGATGGTTGATGGTTGATGGTTAACCATTATTAGTTAATTGGGCGTTGCTGAATTGAGTTATGAATTATTTGTTTACAAAAACTACTAACCAAACTCAAACCCTCTCCCCTCTCCTTACTCCCAACTCCCTACTAAAATCCCCTCTCCCCACTCCTTACTCCCTACTCCCTACTAAAATCCCCACTCCTTACTCCCTACTCCCTACTAAAATCCCCTCTCCCCACTCCCTACTCCCTACTCCCTACTAAAATCCCCACTCCTTACTCCCAACTCCCTACTAAAATCCCCACTCCTTACTCCCTACTCCCTACTCCCTACTAAAATCCCCTCTCCTTCTCCAACAGCCAGAAGGAAGCCAAATTCCACCTAATTGTTGTACCTTTTCGGTAGTCATAAAATAGCTCCACCCTGGTGCTAAATACTTTCCCGCTGGGTCATAAACTAAGATTTTCTGGCGATAGTATTCATTTTCTGATGGATGGCGTTGTGGATCATAATCTTCTAATTGATCCAGATTTGCTAACACAGAAGAATCAGCAAAAGTGAGTAAGAAACCTTCTACCTTTTCCTCTCCCTCCGTCATTGCAGGATAACCCAAAGAAGGTAAGTGGTACAGTTTCCCTCTAGTGTAAGCCTTGGTCGAATAAATTACTTTACCTGCACAGTATGGGGGATAATTTGCCTCTCCTGGTTTAAGAGTTCCATAGACAAATACTTTGAGCAAAAATCTTTTTCTCCTGCAACCAACTAATGTTATTATAACTTGGGTTGCCTTGGCAATCTAAATTTTACCAGTGAGAGCAATGAATAAACTTCTAAAATTAGCAATTATTTCCTGTGGTTTTGTATTGTCTTTGGGGTTTACAGGGGAGAGTTTGGCGGGCAATATTGAGACAGAAATTAAAGAGACTGGGGTGTTAAAAGTTGGGGTGCGAGATGATTCGCCTCTGTTTGGTTTTGGGGAAAATCCAGTAGGATATTGTGTTGATTTTGCTCAAGAATTAGCGAATAGTCTCACTCAAGAAATGGGGCAAGAAATTAAAGTAGAATTAGTTACTTCTACCACCCCAACTAGATGGGATTTGGTGAAAAATGGTTCAGTTCATTTGGAATGTGGACCCAATACAATTTCCCCAGCAACAGAAACGGAACAAAATATTAAGTTTTCTCAAGCTTTTTTTGTGACAGCAACACAAATTTTAGTTAATGCAGATGCAACTGAAGAAAGTGTTAGTAATGGCACAATTGGCATAATTGCAGGTACAAGTAATGAAAAAGATTTGCGTGTAATTTATCCTGAAGCACAACTGGATAATGCTTTTACTTCCAGAAGTGAAGGGGTAGAAGCTGTTCAACTAGGGAAGATAACAGGGTTTGCTAGTGATGGGATTTTGTTAGGTGGTACAGCTTTAGCTTTGGGAGTTGATCCAGCAAGTATTAATTTTGTAACTCCACTCATAAATGAGCGTCCATTTTGTGCAGCTTATGGGATGATTCTTCCTGGGGGAGATGATAATATTGAGTGGCAGGCTACTGTTAATAATGCCATTACTAATAGTGGTCAAGGTAAGCAAGTTTGGGATACATGGTTTACTAATTTGTTACCTTATATCGATTCGGTTCTTAAGGCTTGTCAGTAATTTGTCAAAAAACTTTTTGCCTTTGAGTTAAAGTAGGCTAAAAGTTGAGCTGTTGAGGTGATTAAATTTTCTGTAGAGCCAAAAAGAGGCGTTGCTGAATGGGGAATTTAAATAAATGCTTAAGGCTGGGGTATTGATTATTTACCAAGGTACAAATAAAAATTCAACGAAGTGCAGGGTAAGATGCATTAATTTATTTAAATCACAGAACAGAAACCCATCACTTTCAGGTTAGAGAAACAGATCAAAACCTGCTCCCATAGTTTTGTCGGTTGGGGTAATTAAAACTATTCCCAACCAACAATTAATTAGACAGTTTTAGTTGCTCCCATTCCCCACAAAAGCTTGAGTTAAACTATCGTGAGCCAAAAAGTGATTTAAATGATAAGCTCGCTCCTCAGTTTTTAACAGAATTTGCTCATAAAGATAGCGAGTAGCCCGATCGCCTAAGCTTTCAGCAGTTGCTGCTTGACGACGAATCAGTTTAATCATCTCCTGCTCTGCTGCTAAATCGTGTTCGAGCATCGAGCGACAATCAAATACACCATCTTCTTCTGGAGTAAAGCAGCACATTTCGGCTAATTTACCAAAACTTGCCACAGGAATACCCCCCAGTCCATTTAAACGCTCTCCTAAGTCATGGACATGACCTTGTACTTCATCGTAACTTTCTTGGAAATAATTGTGCAAGGAGTAAAATTCAGAACCCTCTACCACAAAATGGTGTTTTTGATATTGAATAAATAGTGCTTGGAAGCTAGCCAAAGCAAGATTTAAGCCCTCACAAACTGGCTCAGTTACGTTCTTTTCCAGTAATACTGGATTTTCCTCAACCTCGCCAAAAGCACGAAGCAGTCCCTGTGTTGTAGGCATTTTGTTCTCTTCTCAATAAATCGGCTTTGTTGACATGACTAGCTTAACACAAATTTAGTCTTTTGAACCGAGACTCAAAAAAAATATTTCTGCGCGGATTTCAGAGAACACAGATGTTTTTGGCTTCACGGAAAAATCATATCATTACTTGAGATTTTTTTGGCAACTTATTAATAATCATTTTTTATTAAGCTCGGATTTACTCAAGAGGTGGGAGAAGAGCGATCGCTTTGACCACCCCTTTATTTTTGGCAAACTTCCAAGGGGAAAAAATCTAGAGCAGGTAGAGATTGCCAGAATTTGAGAATTTCTCTGGCTACTTGCTCGGGGTAAAAGTAGTGAAAAAAGTGATGTCCCCAGGGATACTCCCACAGGCGATCGCCTTCTTTAAAATACTTTTTCCAACCTCGCAAAGAGTTAGTGTCAACAATCAGATCGTCTTCACTCCCACAAACCATGAAGGGGACGGGTACTCCAGCAGGAGGAATACTAACCTTTTGATAGAGAGAATGAGGAGAAGGAGAAGTATTTAAATCTCGTTTGAGCAGCTTTACTAAAGCTTGGGTGCTATATTTCTCCTGATAGCCAAAAAGATGCTGTACCATTTGCGCCAGAATTATCTCTTGGCTGATGGGCAAAAGCTGGCGCAGAGTATAGTAATGCGCTTGCCAGTCAACTGCGGGATATACTCCTACCCCTAAAAGTGTTAATGATTTTACCCTCTCTGGATGTTTCCGAGCATAAAGCAGTCCTAACAACCCGCCAGTACTATGACCGATCAGATGAACAGGTTGATTGCATTGTTTCAGATAGTCGTGGAGTAAAACCAGTGCTATTTCCAGAGAACTGGGTTCATCTTCGTTTTGATAATAATTCCATTCGGCGATCGCTACTTGATGAGATAGGTGACGGATGGGAGACTTGGCAAAGCGCTGAAAACTCTGACTTGTATTTAACCAGATTGCATAAGGTAATGATTTAGACATTTAAATTTCCTTTTTTTGAGTAATATATTTTTTGAGAACAAACTGTTTTTCTACTGCATGGGATAGAGGTAGGCTCAAAATCTCGACATTCTATTGCTTCCTCTGACAATGCTGTAAAAGGATGTACCGTACATTTTAAGCGATAGTCTCCTGTAAAATAGGCACAGCGACTACAAGGAATTTGATGCAGTCTTTTCAGATAAGCTACACCTTCTCGAACTGTTTTGACAATACTCCAAATAAATAAACCTACCAATGTCCAAGCGCCAAGACAATAAAAGATCTTTACCATTATCATTCTTACTAATACTTTTCTAGAGGAAAGGTAATTCCAGGGGTTTGGGCGGGTTTTGATTTGAAAATTTCGGTTGTGAAACATAGGTTTTCTCTAAACCCGCCCCTACACAAACCCATTAGGAATAAGGTAAATAATTTTGCTTACCTACTTACCTAAAGGAAGGGTTTAGATCACTAAATTCCGAACTCAGTTTTTAATTGCGCCACCCATTTTTTAATGCGCCCCTCGGTTTTTTCTGACTCGTTATCTTCATCTAATGCTAGACCAACAAATTTACCGTTTTTCACTGCTTTTGATTCCTGAAAATCATAACCATCTGTTGACCAATGACCGATAGTTTTTCCTCCTAATGAGGAGATTTTTTCTTCGAGAATGCCCATAGCATCCTGGAAATTATCTGCATAACCTATCTGGTCTCCTGTCCCAAAATAGGCAACTTTTTTTCCACTAAAATTAATATTGTCTAGCTCATCATAGTACCCTTGCCAGTCAGCTTGTAATTCCCCAATGTCCCAGGTTGGACTAGCAATAATGAGCTTATCGTATTGCTCAAAATCACTAGCTTCTGCTTCTGAGACATCATGTAAAGTAACTATATCTTCACCGCCAAATTCCGCTTGAATCATTTCTGCTGCTGATTGTGTTTTTCCTGTGGTTGTTCCGAAAAAAAGACCTATTTTTGACATTTTTACTCCTGATTGATATTTACTTATGGTTTTTTTCTTGTCTCTAAAACTGGCATTTCCTGTTTGCAATGGGGGCAAAACCAGTAAATCCCATTTCTGTCTATTTGACGTACTAACTTTTCCGCGCAACAAGGACAGATATTCATTTTTTTACTTTTGTTGTTTTCCAATCCAAAAGAAGAAATTTAATAATTTTCTAGCTCATCACAGTAACCTTGCCAGTCAGCTTGTAATTTCCCAATTCCCGAAGTTTTGTTGGCAATAATGATATTATTACTGCGCTCTTCTGATATTTGAGGTAAAGTTACTAGATTTTTCCTGCTAAATTTTCCTTTTTTTGACATTTTTTCTCCTGATTGACTAATATTTTTTGCTGTCTTCAAAACTGATATTTCTTGTTTTTAATAGTTAGTAAATACTACTTCTGTCCATTTGACGGATTAACTTTTGAGCTTTTTAGGAAATTTTCTCAATTAATTTCAATGCTCTTTCCCTCAAAATAACTGGTGCATAGAAAGGCGGGTTTTGATTCTTAGATGCTCCCTCGCTCCTACAAAAGGAATGTTTGGGGTAGGCCACTCCCCTGCCCCAAACGCAAGAGAAGAAAAGATCTAATAACAATCTAACACTATTAAGAATATTTAGCAACAAGCTGAAAAAATTTTTTTCAGCCGCAAAGGAAAACAAACAGCTAAACAGTGCCAGAAGCGATCGCCTTTAACAGACCCAAATTATCGAGCAGAAGGTAAGCAAAGAGAGCGCCACCTACTCCACCAACAAGAAAAGCAGTAGAAAACTGACTCCAGCCTTCAACAGTCTGAAGCGACTCAGGGACATTAGGCACAGTTGTAGTAAACTTTGGTCGAGGTACTGTTTGCAGTTCCTTTTTAAAGGAAGCAGTACCATAAATTGACAAACAGATGGTCAAAATCACAATTAGCGCGCAACTTGCCACCAAACCCACCAGGTTAGCCTGTTCTGAATTTCTTAATGGCCCCAACTTAACAAAAGGACCGAGTAAGAAATATCCGTGAGCCATACCAATTTCCAAACCCCGAAACAGAGGAGAAAGTCCAGGACGATAAATAGGCAAATTCTTGAGAAAATTTAGGGTTAAATCTGAAGAATTAACAGGAGTTGAGAAATTGCCAATCTGGGAGTCACCCCGAAAAGCAAGCACTAGATCACCTTTTTGGAAATCAAACCCAGCAGCAGCTCCTCTGGCGCGAAGAGCGTGCCAAAGATGACCAAACAGAAATAACACTGCTAAGACAAAGTGAAAACTTGCCAACCAACCGCGAGCAGAAACTACCCCAGTCTGGGTTTCAATCGCACCCAATGGCCCATAAAAAACCTCTGGATAAACAGTGTCATTGACAGTGACAAAATATGCCGCCAAAAAACCCATATAGGCGATGGCCCCCAAACTATAGGAGAGATAAGCTTCCCCAGAGTAAATCAAAACCCGACGCGCCCAGGGTAAAGGTTTAGTGGCCATGTGCCAAAAGCCACCAGCAATACATAAAATTCCCACCCAAAAGTGGCCGCCTACCACATCTTCAAGATTATCTACAGCGGCCATTCCTTCTGGGCCATGAGCACCAACTAAATAACCAAAAATCACCCCTGGATTAATTGTGGGATTAGCGATCGCCCGTACTTCGCCAACAGTAGGGTCAAACAGTCCACCCCAAAACATGGCTTTAAAAACCAAGAGGAAGGCACCTATACCCAGTAACAAGAGGTGAATACCAATGATGCTGGTCATTTTGTTCCCATCTTTCCAGTCATAGCCAAAAAAGCCAGCAAAACTGGGATTTTCTGGTAAAACCTCTGGCCCTAATAAAGCGTGGTAAATTCCACCAGCGCCCAAAACTGCCGAAGAAACTAAATGCAGTACACCAATAACAAAATAGGGATAGGTGTCAACAATTTGACCTCCCGCGCCCACACCCAACCCTAAAGTTGCGAGATGGGGCAATAAAATCAACCCTTGTTCGTACATCGGTACCTTGGGATTGTAGCGAGAGATTTCAAAAAGAGTAAAAGCCCCTGCCCACAAAACAATCAAACCTCCATGGGCAACATGAGCGCCCAGTAATTTACCTGACAAGTTAACAAAACGAGCATTACCTGCCCACCAGCCTACATCAGGTATTTTTCTCTGACTCTCAGCAATTACTGCTGTCATGTAGTTACCTCCTTGAGAATAATTTGCATTTTTTCTGAAAATTAGCTTGAAAGCTTCTTGCTAATAAATATCAGTTAAGTGGTTCAGGAGCAACCCGTGAAGCAACCACTTTACCCGTGCGAAAATCAAAGCCTGCAGCGCGGAGGGCGTGCCAAATATGACCTTGGAGCAAAAAGAAAGCAAGGAAAAAATGGGCATTAGCTAACCAACAACGAGCAGTGTTAACTTCACTTCCTGGCATATCTGCAAAGTAAGGAGTAAAACCTAATTTAATCTCCAGCGGTGGCCCATAAAAAACTGCTGGATAAACAGTAGTATTTACAGCACAAAAGTAAGCAGCAATAAAACCCATAAGAGCCAGAGCGCCCAAACTATAAGAAAGATAGGCTTCCCCAGACCAAACAAAGAGACGGCGCGTCCAGGGAAAAGGGATAGTCAGAATGTGCCATAGGCCTCCAATGATACAGATAAAGCCAATCCAAATATGACCACCCACTACATCTTCGAGATTATCTACCCCTGCAAGCCAATTTTTCTCAAAACCGAACAAATAGCCAAAAATCACTGCAGGATTGAGGGTAGGGCTGGTAATTGCCCGCACATTTTCAACTGCTGGGTCATATAAACCGCCAAAGTACATAGCTTTTGCCACTAAAAGGAGAGCACCAAAACCCAACAGAATTAGGTGAATACCGATAATAGTGGTCATTTTGTTGGTATCTCGCCAATCGTAGCCAAAGAAAGAAGAGACGTTATTTAAGTATTGCGGGCCCAAAACTGTATGGAAAATCCCACCAAAACCCAAAAAAGCAGATGAAATTAGATGCAAAGCGCCAATGACAAAGTAAATATGGGTGTCTGTAATTGCTCCGACCGCACCCACACCCCAGCCTTGAGCTGCTAAGTGAGGTAGCAAAATTAGGCCTTGCTCATACATTGGTTTGGCAATGTCGAAGCGAGATAGTTCAAACAGAGTCATGGCTCCCGCCCAGAAGACAATTAAACCTCCATGGGCAACATGAGCGCCCAGTAATCTTCCAGATAAGTCGGTTAGGCGAGCATTTCCCGCCCACCAAGGAATTTGCTCCATTCCTTGCGGCATTTCAGTAGCAGTTGTCACTGTTCCTCCAATTGCGAATTTAAATCAATAAGCTCTTGGTCTAGCTTACTGCATCAGTTTAATTATTGCAACTAATTTTCGTTTAGATTAGAAAAATTAATCTAACTCATTGTCATTAAACAGAAAAACTTATAAGACTAATTGGAGAGATTGTTAATAAGCGACTCCCTTTTTCAGGAAGTTAACAGTCCTAAATGCTTGTTATATCTAGGTTAGAGCCTATTTGGCTTTTGCAAAAGCTGCAAATAAATATTAACTTTTATTAAAAGTTATTCCTAATAAGCCGCAAATGAGGCAAAATAACCAGTGTGAGTAAACCTTCGTTTTGAAGGTGGGTAACAAACTGAAAACAACTAAATTGGAGGAAAGATTTTGCAAGCTTACGGTAATCCAAATGTGAAGTACGACTGGTGGGCAGGTAACGCCCGCTTTGCGAATTTATCGGGCATATTTATCTCTGCTCATGCTGCCCAGGCTGCCCTAATTGTTTTTTGGGCTGGGGCGTTTACTCTTTTTGAAATTTCCAGGTATTCTCCAGAGCTACCAATGGGGGAACAGGGATTGATTTTGTTGCCCCACCTGGCAACTTTAGGCTTGGGTGTAGGTTCAGGGGGTCAAGTAGTGGATACTTATCCCTATTTCGTTGTTGGCGCAGTACATTTAGTTTCATCTGCTGTTCTGGGTGCAGGGGCGCTCTTTCATACTTTTAAAGGTGAAAGTGATTTAAAAACAGCGAAGGGTAATGCTCGTAAATTTCATTTTGAGTGGAATGAACCCAAGCAACTGGGCTTAATTTTGGGACATCACCTACTATTTTTGGGCGCTGGGGCGTTGCTTTTGGTGGCAAAAGCGATGTTTTGGGGCGGACTTTACGACTCAACTATTGAGGAAGTTCGCTTAGTTACTGAGCCTACTCTCAATCCCATGACAATTTATGGCTATCAAACCCATTTTGCTTCGGTGGATAATCTAGAGGATTTAGTGGGCGGTCATATATATGTAGGTTTGCTGTCTATTGGTGGCGGCGTTTGGCATATTTTGATTCCACCAATGGAATGGGCGAAGAAACTTTTGATTTTTTCTGGTGAGGCAATTCTTTCTTACTCTCTCGGGGGTATTGCTTTGGCGGGGTTTGTTGCTGCTTACTTCTGTGCGGTTAATACTTTGGCCTATCCAGTGGAGTTTTATGGCCCTGTTTTAGAGGTTAAGTTGGGGATTACTCCCTATTTTGCGGATACTGTTGAGTTGCCTAATGGGGCGCACACTGCTCGCTGTTGGTTGGCAAATGCTCACTTTTTCCTCGCTTTCTTCTTCCTGCAAGGTCATCTGTGGCACGCTCTCAGAGCTATTGGTTTTGACTTCAGACGGATTTTTACTGCTTTGGATAATGCGGCAATTCCGTCTTCAGGAGAACCCATTATGAAAAAAGCTGCTGCAGCACAAGCCACTGCTGAATAATTCGTAGTGCTTAGTAGGGCGGGTTTTGATTGTTAGATGTCGGTTGGGGTGCTTAGGTTATCCCGCTGGCCCGCCCCGACAAATTTATTTTCCCATAGGCGGTGTGGTAGGGCGGGTTTTGATTGTTAGATGTCGGTTGGGGTGATTAGGTTATCCCTAAACCCGCCCCTACAAGCCCCTACAAGCCTTAAAAGTTACAATTAATTACAAACCATTTTATTTTCTCATAGGAGGTATCGTGACTGCAACTATTACTTCAGGATCAAGCAGACAAGATTGGAGTTGGTTGGCGGGGAATGCTCGTTTAATTGATTTATCTGGCCAATTATTGGGGGCTCATATTGCTCATGCTGGTTTGATTATGTTTTGGGCGGGTTCCATAACTTTGTTAGAAATTAGCAAATTAGTACCCAGTCAACCCCTGTCTGAGCAGGGATTATTAGTACTACCTCAATTAGCTAGATTGGGTTGGGGTGTAGGTGCAGGGGGTGAAGTGGTGGATACTTATCCCTATTTTGTTATTGGAATGTTGCATCTGGCTGCTTCTGCTGTTTTAGGTGCTGGGGGACTTTTTCATGTTTTTAGAGGCCCTGCTGTATTGAAAGATGGAGCGGGACGTGCTGCTAAGTTTCATTATGAATGGAGCGAGCCAAAAAAATTGGGGTTTATTTTGGGTCATCATTTGATTTTCCTCGGAGTCGCTGCTTTATTGTTTGTGGCGAAGGCGATGATTTTTGGGGGAATTTATGACCCAGTAGTTGGGGATGTGAGGGTTGTGAGTGAACCTACTCTGAGTCCTTTTACTATTTTTGGCTATATTTTTGGCTTTGTTGATGGTAAATGGAATCCTCTCGGAATGGCTGCTGTGGATAATTTAGAAGATGTTATCGGCGGTCATATTTGGGTTGGAGTGATGTGTATTGCAGGTGGTGCATGGCATATTGTAACTGAACCTTTTGACTGGGCGAAGCAGTTTTTTATCTTTAAGGGAGATGCCATTCTTTCCTATAGTCTGGCTGCTCTTGCTTTGATGGCTTTTACTTCTCTTTATTTTGTCAATTTTAATACTACTGTCTTTCCCACTGAGTTTTATGGTTTAGATCGCACTGGGTTTACAGGGGTTCAGTTTGCTCTGTGCGTTACCTTTTTAGGGGGTCATGTTTGGCACGCTTTGAAGGCTAAGTCTGAGGGAGGTGTGTTGAAAGAAGAGGATAAGTTTTCAGCTTTTATGGCAGGGTTTCTTGTGCTTGCAGTAGTGGCGATCGGTTTAGTTTTACTTTCGTTTAGTTAACAGTTTTGCCCGTTCAACAACTTAAATTGTGGGTATTGTCATTTAACAGTAAAATGTAGGCAATGCTCACTTTTTTTTTGCTGATTTCAGAAGCCAAGATATAGCGATCCTAAATGAATCGCTATAGTTAACTATTAACCCAACTCAAACCCTCTCCCCACTCTAGCGTGCTATACTTTAATTCAGAAGCATCTTAGAAGTGGTGGTAAAATGCTTGAGAGTGTTAAAAATCTTAAGGAAAATTGATAATTAATCAGGAAATGACAGAACTATTTTACATCCCAAAACAGGAATTTGAACGGCTAAAAGAGTTAAATCTTACTCCAGAGAATTATACTAATATTTTCGCTACTTGCTGTCGTATTAATACTTTATATATGATTGCTAAAGCTGGGTCAGGTCATATTGGTAGTAGTTTTAGCAGTTTAGATATTGTTTCTTGGCTATTTTTACAGGAATTAAATTTACCTGATGATATTTATTATTCTTCTAAAGGTCACGATGTCCCAGGTTTATATGCGGTTTTAATTGCTATTGGTTTATTGGAATTTGACCTCATCCATAAACTTAGAAGGTTGGATGGACTTCCTGGACATCCTGATATTTCTACTCCTTATATTGTAACTAATACTGGTTCTTTAGGCATGGGTATTTCTAAAGCTAAAGGAATGGTAAAAGCGCAGCGACTTAAAGGGAAAAATAGTCAAATTTATGTGTTAACTGGGGATGGAGAATTACAAGAAGGTCAGTTTTGGGAGTCTCTCCAAAGTGCGGCTAATCAAAACTTACATGAAATTACTGCTATTGTTGATTACAATAAAATTCAGTCTGATACTTGGGTGGCGAAAGTTAGTGACTTAGGGGACTTGGAAAGAAAGTTTACTGCTTTTGGTTGGTATGTTTCCCGTTGCAATGGTAATGATATTTATGCTTTTTCTCAGGTAATGGCTGAGTTGAAAACTATTACTAATCAACCAAAAATAGTTATTGCTGATACCATTAAAGGTAAAGGTGTTTCTTTTATGGAAAAAATGGAGGAAAACCAGCGGTTATATAAATTCCATAGTGGCGCACCTGATGAGGAAATTTATACTAAAGCAGTGAGGGAATTAATTGCTACTGTTAATAATTTACTCGCACAAGTAGGAGCTGAAAAATTAACTCTGGAAAAGGTAATTTATACTAAACCTCAACCTCCTGCCAGAGTAGAAAAATTAATTCCTGTTTATAGTGAAGCTTTATTGAAAGAAGCAAGAAATCATTCCCAATTGGTGGCATTAGATGCTGATTTGGCTCTCGACTGTGGTTTAATTCCTTTTGAGGAGCAATTCCCCGAAAGGTTTGTTGAGTGTGGTATTGCTGAACAGGATATGGTATCAATGGCTGGAGGGATGGCGTTAAAAGGTTTATTACCAGTAGTTCATTCTTTCGCTTGTTTCCTCTCTAGTCGCCCGAATGAACAAATTTATAATAATGCGACGGAAAGAACGAAGATAATTTATGTAGGTTCTCTGGCTGGATTATTACCTGCAGGGCCTGGTCATTCTCACCAGTGTGTGCGGGATATTTCTGCTTTGGGGGGTGTACCAGGTTTGATTATGCTTGAACCTAGTTGTGCGGCGGAAGTAGCCCTGGCTTTGGATTATTGTGTAAATGGGACTTCCCAGAGTAGTTATTTGCGACTGGTTTCTATTCCTTGTCAAATTCCTTATGAATTACCGAGGGATTATAAGTTAATTTTGGGTCAGGGGGTGACTTTAGTTGAGGGAGAGGATACTATTTTATTTAGTTATGGCCCTGTAATGTTGCCGCAAGCTTATCAGGCTGCAAAAATTTTGGGGGAAAAATATAATATTTCTCTGAAAGTGGTAAATTTACCTTGGCTCAATTATGTGGATTTAAACTGGTTGGGTGCGGTAACTCAAGGTTTTACTTGGGTTTTTACTTTGGATAACCATTATATTAGTGGGGGACAAGGGGAAAAAATTGCCAGTGGGTTAGCTCAACTGGGGGGAAAGGTTAAGGTTAAGCAGTTTGGGGTTGGGGATATTCCTAAATGCGGTCAAAATGATGAAGTGTTGCAAGTTCATCGCTTGGATGCTGCGAGTTTAGTGGAAGATATTGCTAAGGTGATGGTGGGTTAGGTAGATAAGCAATTTCTGACGGGGCGGGTTTAGCATCTTTAAATCAAAACCCGCCCGAACCTGCGGTAATTAATGAAAGTGCGACTACTTAGGTTGTTATTGTAGTCAAGGATTTATGGAAAAACAAGTATTAGTTAGGGATAAAAGTATTGATATTTTGCGAGGTTTAGCTATAGTGTTTATGGTGATGGGTAATCTTGAGCCAATTTTAGCCAGCCCTCATCCTTTTTGGCTGAGACTTTATGGATCTTTTGCTGCTCCTTTGTTTATTATCACAGCAGGAATGATGGTTGCTATTACCAGTAACAAACCAGGACGTAACTTAAAATACTATTTGGTTAGAGGCGGTTTAATTATTTTAATTGGTGCTTTAATTGATATTTTTGCTTGGGGACTTATTCCTTTTGTAACTATTGATGTTTTATATTTGATTGGTTTAGCTATTCCTTTAAGTTACTTGATCAGCAAGTTGAAAAATATTCAGCTACTGCTAATTATAACTTTGATTTTTGGTTTAACTGTATGTTTTCAATCTTGGTTAGGATATGGGGCCTATCCCGAAGCTGAAACCGATCTCAATGAGATAAATACTGTTAATTTAGACACCATGAAAATGGCTGGGAAACATTGGTTAATTGACGGTTGGTTTCCCATTTTTCCCTGGTTAGGTTTGGCATTTTTTGGGGCATTTATTGGCAGGATAAAAAGTAATTTATTCAGCTCAAAAAACATTAAATATTATGGATGGTTGTTAATGGCGATCGCTCTTCCTCTTTGGTTTGCTTATCCAGGTGCTTTATATGAAAGAGAGGGATATAGTGAGCTGTTTTATCCTCCCAGTTTAGGGTTTATTTTATTTTCTCTAGGACTATTTTTAAGTTTATTATATTTCTTTGCTCGCACTCAATCATGGCGAGGATATATTTTACTAACTGTTTTAGGGGAAGCGTCACTATTTATGTATATTTTTCATTCTTTAGTTTTGGCTTGGTTTGTTTCTAAAATTTGGGAAGATACTAGGATAATTTCTCTTTTGATAATTTACTTTGTTTTAGTAAGTTTGATGGTTTTACTTGGCTTTATTATCAAGAATATTAAGGCAAAATATCAGTTAGATTCTTTCTTACTTAGATTTATATTGGGCAGTTAAACATTTATTTTTGCTGATCAACTATTGAAAAAATTATGACTACTGTTTTATTTTGGGATATTGACGGGACTTTATTGAGTACGGGGAGAGCGGGAATTTTTGCCCTCGAAGATGCCGCCAGTGAGATAATTGGAGAAAAGGTGGATTTGTCAGATTTACCTACTGCTGGGATGACAGATCGGGGAATTGCTGCTGATATCTTCAAAAAATATGGCGTGACTCCAGATAGGGAGAAAATCGATCGCCTTTTACAACTCTATGGGGAATTATTACCCGCTAGTTTATCCCGCAAACAGGGTTATGTGCTGCCTGGTGTGCTGGAAATTTTGCAGGAGTTGGAAAAAAGAACGGATGTTGTGTCTCTGTTACTTACGGGCAATATAGAAGCGGGGGCAAAAGCAAAACTTACTTATTATGGGTTAGATAGTTATTTTCGGGGTGGGGGTTTTTCTGATGTGGGAGCAGATAGAAAGGCGATCGCCCGTGCTGCTTTAACTCTAGCAGAAGGGATGTTAGGGAGTGTATCTCCTGAGAAAACCTATGTGATTGGGGATACTCCCCATGATATCCACTGTGGAAAGGCGATTAATGCGCGGGTAGTGGCAGTTGCTTCTGGTTCTTATCAATTAGAAGAGTTAGCAGAACATGAACCTTGGTTAACTTTACCATTTTTACCCGAACCTGGGGAGTTTCTGGCTCAAATTGGCTTGGTTTAAATTGGTTTTTTGGCAATTTTAGCCTAATAGACATCTCCAGAAAATAAAATTAAACTCGCTTGCCCAAGGGGCAAGGCCTGCGGCCATCGTAGTAAGGGCAAAGCGCCCTTCTCAACCCTAATAATTGGAGATGTCTAATAGACATGAGTGCGAAACTAAAACCAAAATCAATTTTTATATTTATTTCATGTAAAACTCTCCCTACTCCCTTCTCCGCAACTCCGCTACTAAAGATATGCATGCAAAAAGTCTATGGTTTGGACTGGGCTCATTGGTCCATTTTCGGCGTTTCAATCAGTAGGGGCACGACATGTCGTGCCCCTACAAAAGGTCGTGCCCCTACAAAAGGTCGTGCCCCTACAAAAGGTCGTGCCCCTACAAAAGGTCGTGCCCCTACTTATATGCGGCTCGTCATGGTTTGGACTGGGCTCATTAGACCAATGAGCGAAATTGTTTTTATGATACAATGAAAGATTGTTTTGTTAATCAAGTGTTATTAGTAGTAATTTGCTGAAACCAAGATAGGCTCAAATTATGCTTAGGCGTAGCCAACATGATTCATCGTAAATTACAAAAAATAAATAACCTTTAATTATAGCATCAAACGACTTTTGCAAGATGTCTAATCAATAGATTAAACTTAGTTTATTGAAGAGCATGGAAACTGTAAATATCCATTATTGCAAAACAAACCTCTCAAAATTATTGGCTCGTGTGGCACAGGGAGAAGAAATAATAATCTCAAATAGAGGTATCCCCGTAGCCAAATTAGTACCGTTGCCTAGTTCATGTAATCGAAGAGCTAGTTTAGGAAGCGATCGAGGGAAATATATAGTTCCAGAGGATTTTAACGCCCCTTTACCAGAGTATCTTAGCAGCATTTGAGGGTGGGGAATCATGAAACTCTTGCTGGATACTCACTGCTTTCTCTGGTGGTTTTCTCAACCAGAAAGCTTAAGTGAGGAAGCGATCGCCCTTAGGACTTAGGCCCCTATAATTTGAGATTGCTACCCTATCGCTCACAATGATTTAAAACAGTTCTTTAAATTATATATTTACAAAACCTACTAACCAAACTCTCAAAAAAATTTTATGCTGATTCTTGTTTTATAAATCTTTGGCATAAATAATCAAGCAGAAATGTCTTAAAATCATTATTGCTATTAAACTGGTTATAAAATTTTACATTGATCTCAATCATTTCTTCCATTAAGTCATTTACCTCATTATTAAAACTGTATCTGGCGTTGTCTCTGGAGTTGACTTGAAAAATAGCTTTCAATCCTTGATTTCCATTTAGTGTTGTTTCTAACTGCTCCATAAAGACTCTTTCATTTTCTCCGAAATTTGTGCCAAATTTTCTGTTTATTTCTTTGATTATTTCTGATAATTGCTCTATTTTTTTGTCTTGATTTTTTTCTGTACTATTACTGATTTTAAAATCTTCTTTTCCGCTTTCTAATTCGATTTTACCTTGATAGGATTTGTCGATTTTATATTTTTCTAGTTCTATATGTTTGAGAATTTCTAAGGAAAATTTTTCTTGACTTCCAGTAATTATTGAATTTAAATAACGGGAAAATTGATACAATTTCTCTAAGTCTGCATCTGGGATGAGTAATAGTTGCGCAACAAAGCCATAAAGTTTGATAAATTCATTTAATATCTGACTAAATTCCTTTTTATCTTCTGCTGGTGCTGCTTTAATTCTCTCTTCAATTGGTTTTAATACAGCAAATAATTCAGCTTGATTTACAGTTTTCATAACATTTTCAATGTCATATTTGTTATAAAATTGATAGGCTGCTAACTTTCTTTCTAAATCATATAATAAATTTGGGTCTGTTGCTTCGTTTAATTGGATGGTATTATAATACATTTGAAATGCTGCTTTAATTTCCGCCGCTTCATTGACAAAATCTAATACCATTGTGCTGATTTTTTGGGGATGGATACGGTTTAAGCGGGATAAGGTTTGTACTGCATTTACCCCTTTTAGTTTTTTATCAATATACATTGCACACAGTAAAGGTTCATCAAAACCTGTTTGGAATTTATTGGCTACTACTAAAAAGCGGTATTTTTCTTGTTTAAAAGTGTTAGCTGTTTCTGTTGAGGCGGTATTCATATTTGTTTCGGTAAACTCTTTACCATCTTGTACTTTTCCTGTAAAAGCTACTAGGGTTTGATAAGGGTAATTTTTGGCTTGAATATATTCATCTAAAGCTAGTTTATAACGCACTGCATGAAGTCTTGAACTTGTGACAATCATTGCTTTAGCTTTTCCTTTAATTTCTTGGGCGATATTATTATGAAAATGCTCAACAATAATGGCTACTTTTTGCTTGATTGCTTGTTCGTGCATTTCTACAAAGTTACGCAAAATTGCTGTTACTTTCCTGCTGTCATATTTGGGGTCATTTTCGATGGTTTTTAACAGCTTAAAATAGGTTTTATAGGTGGTATAATTTTCCAGCACATTTAAAATAAAACCCTCTTCTATTGCTTGACGCATTGAGTATAAACTAAAAGGAGTAAAGCTCCCATCTGGGTTTTTTGTGCCAAATAATTCTAAGGTTGTGTTTTTTGGGGTAGCAGTAAAAGCAAAATAACTTAAGTTGGGTATTTTTCCTCTTTTTCTGGCTTCTTTTACTATTATATCTTCTATGTCATCGGTTATTTTACTTTCTTCTTCTGCTGCTATTTCTAGGTTATTTGTTGTGAGTACGGATTTTATTTGTTTGGCACTTTCGCCAGTTTGTGAGGAGTGCGCCTCATCAATGATTACGGCAAAGTTTCTTCCGCGAAGTTTGCTGATTTTTTGCACAACTATAGGAAATTTTTGTAAGGTGGTAACTATGATGTTTTTTCCTTCCTCTAAGGCTTTTTTTAACTGGTTTGAGTCTTTGTCTATTTTCTCAACTACTCCTATTTTTTGCTCAAATTGACTAATAGTATTTTGCAGTTGTTTATCTAAAATTTTTCTGTCTGTAATGACAACTATTGAGTCAAATATACGGTTATTATCTATATTGTGTAAACTAGATAATCTATGGGCTAACCAAGCAATAGAGTTACTCTTGCCGCTTCCTGCACTATGTTGGATTAAGTAGGATTTTCCAGGGCCATTTTTTTGGGCATCTTCTACTAATTTTCTCACTGTGTCTAGTTGGTGGTAACGGGGAAAAATAAGGGTTTTTTCTCCTGTTTTTTTCCCTTTTTCATCCTTTTTCTCTACTTCTGTAATAAAGTTTTGGATTAAGTCTAGTATTGATGTTTTTTGCCAGATTTTTTCCCAGAGGTAAGCAGTATCTAATTTAACTGCATCATTATCTCCTGGGTTAAAGGGGAGAAATTGCGTGTTTTCTCCTTGTAAATGAGTGGTCATATATACTAATTTTTGATCTACTGCAAAATGAGATAGACAAACACCAAATTTAAATAATTGCTCTGTTTGCTCTCTAGTATTTTTGTATTGTTTAATACTGTCATCAACTTTTTGCCCTGATAAAATGCTTTTTAATTCAGCAGTGAATATGGGTAAACCATTGAGGAATAAAACTAAATCTAAAGAGTTATTATTTTTTTCACTATAATACAGTTGTCTAATTATGCTAAATATGTTGGCTTGGTAAAGTTGCTCATTTTCTTTGTTTAAGCTGGTTTCTGGTTGAAAATATGCTAGTTTAAAACGACAACTGTTAGCTTGTATTCCTTTTCTCAATACTTCTAATGTGCCCCTTTTGTTGATGTTTTCTCTAATGATTTTTAACAGGTTTTTTGTTGCTGCTTCTTGATATTGACTGCTGAATTTTTCCCATTCTTTGGGTTGGGTTGTTTGGATGAATTTTAAGATATTATTGGGAATGAGACAGAAAAGGCGATCGTATTCTTGGGATTGGTGTAACTCATAGCCTTGTTTTTGTAAATTTTTCACTATTTCTTGTTCAAAGTTTTTCTCGCTGGTGTCTAGATTTTTCATGTTGTTTTTTGAGGTGTATTGTTTTTATAAAAAGTTTAAACTTGTCGCGTTTTCTCTTGTGTTTTTATTGTTGTCATAAATTTTTCCTTGTTTTAGTTTAGGTTATTTCCCCTCACATATATTTTACCTGATTGGTATTTAAAATGTTTTTACTAGAGGATATGGTTGAATGAGAATATCGGCGGAAAGTCCTAAATGTTGATGTAATTTTCTGATTATATCTAAATTTAAAGCTTGTTTGCGTTCTAAAATGTTATTTACTGTTTCTTGACTACCTAACAATTGATATAAATCTTGTATAGATAATCCCCTTGATTCTAAATGATACATAATAGCACTAATGGGATCTGGTGCTTCAATGGGGTGGTTTTGTGCTTCGTACACTTCTACTAAAGTAGTTAATATTTCAAGGTCATCGCCTTCGGGAGTATTAGGGGAAGCATCAAATATTTTTTCTATTTCTGCTAGTGCACTTTGATAGTCTTTTTCGGTTTTTAATGGACGTATTTTCATGATTTTCTCCTCAAATAGTATTATGGTCTATTTTGTCGTATTCTGCATGAGTTCCGATGAAACGAATAAACACAATACCTAAATCATAACGAAGATGAACAATTAATCTATAATTATTGCCTTTAATGTTAAAAACTACTCGATTATTCGCTAATATACTGGCATTTCGGTAAATGTCTTTTATGTCATTAGGGTTTTTCCAATTAGCACGACTTGCATCATAAAACCATGCTTTAGACCTCTTGCGAAATTCTTGTCAAAATTAAGATATAATAGAAAAAATTAAGAGCAAAATGTTAAAGTTATGAAATACGAAAAGTTAAAAAATCTAAAAAATCAAGACTTCAAACGCTTTACTGGCGTGGATTTCAGCAC
>JADQBC010000092.1 GCA_016903655.1 Gomphosphaeria aponina SAG 52.96 = DSM 107014 | reverse complement strand
TTAAAAATATCAGCCAGCAATTCTTTATTATTTTTTTTTGATTTCAAATGCCTATATATATGGGGCCCATCTTTTCCCATTATCAGGCTAACATACAATGGTTATTTCTGTCAACTGTTTTTCTATTATTTTAATATAAATTTAAATAATACTAAACGACAGTAAAGCAAGTTACGTGTAACAAACAAGATGAGATAAAGAGAAAAGCGATCGCCATTTTTATTATTTCTAGTATTCAGACAGAGGAAAAACGTATTACAATAAAAATTGAGTAATCAGCCAAAAAACTTCAGAGACAAAAACCTGGTTTTTTAAACTTTAATTAAGTTGGATTTGTTAAACTAGAGACAAGAGAAGGGGGGAAAGAGAGGAAAAATGAACAAGGGAGAGAAAGTGGAATGGGAAAATTAAACTAGAATTGAGAGGTTAAAAGATTATTGTTGAGAAAAATTCAAGAATAAATTAAATAAGGGAAAAGAGAATGAATAGAAAAAAAAGAATGTGGGCGATCGCCTTAGCAGGGTGTATGTTGGGGGGAATGCAAGCTTACGCCTTAGCAGATGGTACCCCAGGATTAACCATATTTAGTGGAGTAGATCGAGAAGATAATTTAGACTTTCACCTAGACTTTGGTGGGAGAGCAGGAGGTTGGGATCGTTATCGCCTGAGAGTGCCTGGGAAAAAAATGACCCAGGGAGCAGCTAAGTTTTTTATTGTCTATCCAGATTATTACACAGGTAAATTTGACCTGGAAGCAGTAGAAGTGCGTGTAAAAAACCAATCTCTACCATTAAGGGAAGTAATCTGGGATGAAGAAAGTAGGATAATTGAAATCAGCATGGAAGAACCAATTACAGAGAGTAATGAGGTTGAAATTGTCTTTTCCAATGTGAAAAACCCTAACTCTGGGGGAACATTTTATTTTCAGGGGCAAGTGCTAGCACCAGGAGAAATACCAATTAGACTTCATCTAGGAACTTGGATTTTAAGCATCAGTAGATAGTATATAATAAGAGATTGTCGCCAATTTAGCAGAAAGAAAAAGGAGGGGAAAAAAATTGACCCAGCGCACTTTAGGCGGAACAGTCCGTAAACAAAAAAGAACTTCTGGTTTTCGCGCGCGGATGAGAACGAAAAATGGTCGCAATGTGATCAAGGCCAGAAGAAAAAGAGGCCGTCAGAGACTGGCAGTATAAAATAGCTGTGGGACTGCCTAGAGTCTATCGACTCAAGCAGCGGCGGGATTTCATGGCTGTATATCAGCGTGGTATTCGCCGCTCCAGTCCTCATTTGACTTTGCGGGCATTGTTATCAGAGGACTCAGAAAGTTTACCCAGGTTTGGCATATCCATCAGTAAAAAAGTAAGCAAAAAAGCGGTAATTCGCAATCGGATCAAGCGACAGCTCAGGAGTGTAATTCAAGGTTTAATACCAAAAGTAGCACAAGGATGGAAAATAGTGGTGGGAGTAAAACCAGGGGCTACAGAATGCAAATATGAACATTTTTTGCGAGAATTAAAAGAGTTGTTAGTGAAAGCTGAGATTATAAATGGGGATTAGAGAAAATACATTCTTTGAAGGCGGGCCACATCTGGGGGATTTAATCGTGAATATTCTCCTGGGATTTACGGTAATCTGTCTGCCATTGACAGTAGGAGCAGTAGTGAGAGCAATTTGGTTACGCTACAGAATCACAGATCGGAGGATTTCAGTAACTGGGGGCTGGATGGGACGCGATCGGACAGATGTGATTTACTCAGAAATAGTAAAAATGGTGAAAGTACCCAGGGGAGTGGGAATGTGGGGGGATATTGTGTTAACCCTGAGAGATAAAAGTCGTTTAGAAATGCGGGCAGTACCCAAATTTAGGGAAATATATGACTATATGGCAGAAAGAGTGGCAGACAAAACAGGGAAAACTATCGAGTCGATTACAGGCTAATCATAGGATTGGGACAAGAGTCATTAGTTATTAGTTATAATATCTAATTGATTTGGACAAAGGACTACTGATAACTGATAACTGATAAGGCGAGAAATTAGAAGCATGATCGGATTTATTTCCAATAATGTAATGCTGCCAATCCTAGACTTTTTCTATGGGATTGTGCCAAGCTATGGTTTTGCGATAATCGCACTGACACTGGTAATTCGCTTGGCCTTGTATCCTCTCAGTGCAGGTCAGATTCGCAATATGAGAAAAATGCGGATCACTCAACCACTGATGAAAGAAAGACAAGAGGAGATACAGAAAAAATACAAGAGCGATCCAGCAAAACAGCAGGAAGAAATGGGGAAACTAATGCAAGAGTTTGGAAATCCCTTAGCAGGTTGTTTTCCACTGTTGCTACAAATGCCGATACTGTTTGCTCTGTTTGCCACGTTGCGAGGATCGCCATTTGCGGACGTTAACTATACAGTAGATGTGCAAATCTTCCCCAGAGAACAGATTGAGCGCGTTGAACCAATACCTTACGAGACAAAACCCCAAAACATTTATATCAATGAAGGGACGCATTACCAAATAGCTGCTCTAATTCCGAGCGGGAATAAATTAGGGGTGGGGGAAAAGACAAAAATTGAGTTTCAAACGACAGAAGGGAAGCCTTTAGATAAGCTCGTAGGAGAGGATGAAGAAAACAGGATTCAACCGAAATTAACGGTTACAAAAGGAGCTGAAAGGTTACAAATTAACGCAGATGGAACAGTAACAGGGGCAGAGCCAGGAGAAGCAACAATTCAGGCAACCATACCAGGAATAGCAGCAAATGAAGGATTTCTCTTTATTAAAGCTCTAGGACAGGTGGGGGTAACAGCAGCAGATGGAACAATTAACTGGGATATTTTGGGAATGATCGTGTTTTTTGGGCTGAGTATCTACCTCAACCAGGAATTGTCAGGTCAACCAAGTTCCTCTTCTAGTGCAGCTTCAGGGCAGCAGACAGTGAACAAAGTGACACCAGTAATATTTAGTGCCATGTTCCTCTTCTTTCCCCTTCCTGCTGGGGTGTTGATGTATATTGTGCTGGCTAACGTTTTTCAGACATTACAGACAGTAATACTGATGCGAGAACCACTACCAGAAAACTTGCAAAAACTGGTAGAACAGCAAGAAAAAATAGAGGCAGAAAAAAACAGAGAAGCACTGCCATTTGAGCGGAAAAAGCTGAAGAAAAAAGAGAAAACGTCAGGATAGTACAGATGAGAGAGAGGCAAATCCAGCGAGGTCAGGATTGGTTGGCAGAACTTTTAAAGTTAATGGGAATACCAGCGGAGGTGAAAATAACCCAGATCGGTGGGGATGTGGGAGAACCAAATTTATGTTGGTTGACAATTGATGAAACTAACTTAACTCCAGAACAAAAAGAAAGATTGATTGGGGAAAAAGGGGAAACAATTGATGCGATTCAATATTTGGCGAATACAATATTGAATATCGGAGTAAAACCTGAAAATCAGGGAGCTTTTACAGTTGAGCTAGATGGTTATCGGGTAAAGCGTGAAGCAGAATTATTCGCCTTAGTTGAAGAGGTAGCAGAAAAGGTACGGCAAACAGGACAAGAAGTGCAACTGCCTCCTTTATCTTCCGCAGAACGCCGTCAAGTTCATACTTTTCTGCAAGATTCAGAAGATTTGGCAACTGAAAGTAGAGGTCAAGAACCAGAAAGGCGTGTGTTTGTACGTCGTAGGTGAAAGCAGTTGATGGTTGAGAGTTGAGGCGTTGAGAGTTCTGAGGTAAGAAATTCAACGATCAACAATTAACCATGAACGATGAACAACTGAATGGGATAGGTTCAGAAAAAATGATGGAAACAATATATATTCCTCAACTGCTGAAAGCACCAGAGAAAAAAGAGGAAATGGCAATAAAGGAGTTTATTTCAGGGTTGGAAACATTAACTCCAGTAAAGGGGAGAATGGTAGTAAGTCATGGGGGAAATTATCTCGAAATTGCAGCCAAGGCAGAAACAATTGTGACGTTAAGTTGCGATCGCTGTCTGCAACAGTACAATTATCGGTTAGGGATTAATACCTCAGAATTGATCTGGTTAGAGGAAGAAAAACTCGAAAATTTACCTTTAGAAAGAGAAGTGGCAGTAGAAGAATTGTCAGAAACATTGCCACCAAATGGGTATTTTGAAACAGAAAAATGGTTATATGAACAATTGTGTTTAGCTTTGCCCATGCGCCAATTGTGTGGAAAAGATTGTCAAGTGGCTGTACCGAAAACAGGAAAAAATAAACAAGAAATAGATAGCCGTTGGGCATCATTAGAAGCGCTGAAAAAACAACTTTCAAAAAATGAGCTTTAGTGAAGAGTTTGAATTATTGCTAAGAGCATGTTATCCCCTGATTTATCTGCCAACAACAGAAGAAGAACGAGTGGAAAAAGCAGTGATTAACTGTGCAAAAAGGGTGGGGAATCGGAAGGTTTATATTTGGGATTTTGTGGAGGGTTATCAGGATAATCCCAATAATGAAGGGTTGGGGAAACGGAATCCATTGCAGGCTTTAGAATATCTGGAAAAATTACCAGAAAGTGCGGCGGGAGTGTTTATTTTAAGAGACTATCACCGCTTTTTAGAAGATATTTCGATTTCGAGAAAAATTAGAAATCTGGCAAGAAAATTAAAATCTCAAGGGAAAAATATTGTAATTATTGCTCCCCAAATTGCCATACCACCAGAGTTAACGGAAGTATTAACGGTGGTGGAATTTGCCCTGCCAACAGGTGGGGAAATTAAGGCAGAAATGCAAAGGTTGTTGAGTGCTACAGGGCAGTCTTTGCCAGAAAAAATGTTAGATGAATTGGTACGATCTGCTCAAGGACTTTCAGAAGAGAGAATAGGTCGGGTTTTAAGTAGATGTATAGCGACTCACGGGAAAATAGAAGCAGAAGATGTGGAATTGATTTTAGAAGAAAAACGCCAATCTATTCGCCAAACGCAAATTTTAGATTATTATCCAGCTACAGAGCAAATATCGGATATTGGTGGTTTAGATAATTTGAAAGATTGGTTGTTAAGACGAGGTGGGGCGTTTAGTGAGAGGGCGAGAAGTTATGGGTTGCCCCATCCGCGCGGGTTATTACTTGTAGGAATACAGGGTACAGGAAAATCACTCACGGCCAAGGCGATCGCCCATCATTGGCATTTACCTTTACTTCGTTTGGATGTGGGTCGTCTTTTTGCGGGGTTGGTAGGGGAGTCGGAGTCACGCACCAGACAAATGATTACTTTAGCAGAAGCCCTGGCACCTTGTATTCTGTGGATTGATGAAATAGATAAAGCTTTTTCTGGCATTGAAGGGAAAGGAGATGGTGGCACTACGAATAGAGTATTTGGCACTTTTATTACTTGGTTGGGAGAAAAGAAAACCCCAGTATTTGTGGTAGCAACTGCCAATAAAATCCAAGCTTTGCCCCCAGAAATGCTACGCAAAGGGAGGTTTGATGAAATATTTTTTGTGGGTTTGCCCAGCCAAGAAGAAAGAGAGGCAATTTTTACCGTTCATTTATGCCGTCTGCGCCCCCATAATGTCAAAAATTACGATATAAAAAGATTGGCTTATGAGACACCAGACTTTTCTGGGGCAGAAATTGAACAAACTCTCATTGAGGCCATGCACATTGGTTTTAGTCAAAATCGCGATTTTACCACTGATGATATTCTAGAAGCAGCTAGTCAGATCATTCCCTTGGCGCGAACGGCACAAGAAGAAATCCAATTTCTGCAAAACTGGGCAGCGGCAGGGAAAGCACGTTTAGCATCTAGACAGAGTGGGATGAGCAACATCCAGCGTCAAGTGAATTAGGGGAGCTGATATGAGTCGTCTGTCAAATGTGTTCCAATTTATGCTTGGTTTTATCTTAGGAGTAGCGGTGTTTACTGCAGGAGCGGTAGGTGCTGCTTATTTCATCTTGGGTAAAATGGCAAAAGTACCCCCTAGACCAATTTTCGCTGAGGAGCAACAAGCAACAACTGCTTCAGGAGAGGAAGTAGTGGCGAGTGCAAAACCTCTCCCCGCCGAAGAGTTACCAGCAGGTGCTTATAAGGCGCGTGTCACAGCTTCTATTGGACTTTATGTGCGGGAAGAGCCTACCACCGAGTCTAACCGTATTGGGGCTGTAGCTTACAATGCGGAAATTATGATTCTTGGAGCAAGTGAGGATCAACAATGGCAAAAAATCCGCATTCCCGAGACAGGTGAAGAGGGTTGGGTGAAGGCAGGTAATGTGGAAACAATTGATTGATGATTGATGTGGAAATGCGATCGCCGCCAGAAGCTCACACAACCACAGGAGCAGGATGAGCGCGAAATAATAAGGCTTTGAGATGGCTACCCGATCGCTCGCAATGACTTAAAATCCTTCTTTTAGGTATTGAGTGCGTAAGTAACAATATTATAAGTAATCCTCCTGATAATTGATTTATGAACTCAATTACTCACGCTTTAAAAGAATGGGCAGTAGCGATTCAAGCTTTAGAAAAAGCTAACACAATTCTCCTGTTGCGCAAAGGGGGAATTAGGGAAGTGGGCGGCAATTTTCAAGTTAAATATAAGCAAGTTTTGCTTTATCCTACTTATGAACATCAAAAGCCTCATTTACTCAAATCTGACTATCAAAATCAGGTAACACCAGTAACTTCAGGTTGGCATCCAGCAACGGTGAAAATTAGTAGCTGGGCAAACATCACTAATGTTTTTGCGGTGAGTGATTTAGCAACAGTTAAACAATTATCACCTGCTCATATTTGGCAGGAAGAATTTGTTACAGAGAGGTTTAATTGGAAACCTTCACAACCACTTTACCTTCTTCTTTTGCGTACTTATAAATTAGCCCAGCCTGAAATAATTCCTTATGCTCAAAAATATGGTGGCTGTAAGTCGTGGCTCCCTTTAAATCAGTCTATTTCTTTGGCAGGTAGTCAAGCTGTATTAGATAATATACAATACAATCAAAGAGTAGAAGTTATACAGGAGATTGTGGAAAGTGCAGCCAAGAATTAATCCTATTCTGAAAGATTTAGTGCTAATTGGTGGGGGTCATAGTCATGCAATTGTCCTGAAATTATTGGGGATGAAACCGATAGAGGGAGTAAGAATTACTTTAATTACTGACACTTCCCATACCCCTTATTCAGGGATGTTACCCGCCCATGTTGCGGGTTTGTACAGTTTTGATGCAACTCACATTGATTTACGGCGGCTGGCTCAATTTTCCCAAGCACAATTATATCTTGATCAGGCTATTGGTTTAGATTTAGTTAACAATAAGGTGGTTTGTGCTAATCATCCTCCAGTGGCTTTTGATTTTTTATCTATTGATATTGGTAGCACTCCTGCTAGAAGTTTGGTAACTGGGGCAGAAAAATACGCCATTCCTGCTAAACCTGTACCGCAATTTTTACAAGCTTGGGAGGGGTTATTGGCGGCAGTTGATCTAGCCAAGAAGATAAGTATTAGTATTGTTGGTGGGGGTGCTGGTGGGGTGGAATTGGCTCTGAATATGCAAGGTAATTTACGGCAAAGGTTGCCTGCAGATAAGTTAGAGATTAATTTATTCCAACGGGGGAGGGAGTTGTTAGCAGGCCATAATTATTGGGTGGGTAAAAGATTAAGGGAAATATTAGTTGAGCGGGGAGTTAAACTGCATTTAGGGGAAAATGTGAGGGAGGTTTTTCCTGAGCAAGTTGTCTGTGAGTCGGGGTTAACTGTGGGTTGTGATTATATATTTTGGGTGACTCAAGCTGCTGCACCAGACTGGGTAAAGTTATCGGGGTTAGCTACTGATGCTCAGGGATTTATTTTAGTAGAAGATACCCTGCAATCTCAATCTCATCCCCATGTATTTGCAGCAGGTGATATTGCCACAATGGTAAATTATTCTCGCCCAAAAGCGGGGGTTTTTGCAGTGCGTCAGGGAAAACCTTTAGGGGAAAATATAACTAGAATTATCCAGGGAAAAAAGCTGAAGAAATATGTGCCACAGAAGCGCTATTTGAGTTTAATTGGGACAGGAGATAAAAAGGCGATCGCCTCTTGGGGGTTTTGGGGTTGGGAGTCTCCTTTATGCTGGCGTTGGAAAGATTATATTGATCAGAAATTTATGGGGGGTTTTCGTGATTTATTACCCATGAATATGACTAAAACTAAGATTAAGGCTAGGTTTAATGAAAGCCAAGAAATGAATTTTCAGGCTCATCCACTAAGTCTGTTCAAAAAGACAATGAAACAAGACAAAAATACAAAAATGTTTTGTGCAGGATGTGGAGCTAAAGTGGGGAGTGGGGTTTTAACAAGAGTTTTAAACAGGCTAGAAATTAAGGAACATAAAGATGTTTTAATTGGGATAAATAACCCTGATGATGCTGCGGTTGTGCAAGTAACAGCAGATAAGTATATGGTGCAAACAGTTGATTATTTCCCCAGTTTAATTAATGATCCTTTTGTTTTTGGACAAATAGCAACTAATCACTGTTTAAGTGATATTTACGCTATGGGTGCAACTCCTCAAACGGCTTTAGCGATCGCGACAATTCCCTATGGAAAAGATGAGCAAATCGCAGAAATTCTCTATCAATTACTTTCTGGGGCGATTAAAGTATTAGATACAACTCCGTTAGTGGGTGGTCACACGACAGAAGGAACAGGATTAGCCTTTGGTTTAGCTTGCAATGGGTTAGTAAATCCCGAAAAGTTGCTGCAAAAAAGTGGCATGAAACCAGGGGATGTGTTGATGATGAATAAAGCGATCGGTATTGGTACTTTGTTTGCTGCTGAGATGAATTTGTCTGCCAAAGGTAGATGGATTGATGGGGCGGTAGAATCCATGTTATTATCAAATGAAGCTGCAAGTCAGATATTTTTAGAACATGGGGCGACTGCTTGTACAGATATTACTGGGTTTGGGCTATTGGGGCATTTAAGGGAAATGGTTTCCCCAGGAAAAGTTGGGGTAGAATTGGATTTAGAAGCTATACCTATTTTAGTAGGTGCAATGGAAACAATTGCGGCAGGATTTACTAGCTCTCTTCAACCGCAAAATTTACAAGCTGCTCAATATATTAGCAATTTAGAGCAGGTGATGAATGAGGCAAAATATCAGCTTTTATTTGATCCGCAAACCGCTGGGGGTTTACTTGCTAGTATTCCTGAAGCAATGGCTATTAGTTGTTTAAATGCGCTGCAAAATTCGGGTTATCTCCAGAGCAGTATGATTGGGCGGGTTGTTAATCATGAGTGCATCTGTGTTAACCTAAGCCCAAAGTTGGGCGTTGCTTACAATATATGAGCGTGGTTAATAAAAATCGCTGTAAATTAAAATCCGCCCCAACCTAGGTAATTAATTTGGTGAAACCACTTAAATCTTCTTGAATGAGTTTTAGGGCTAATTGATGGGATTCATTGGCAAATTGGATTGAGTAAAGATGGGCGTAATAACCACCTTTTGCTAGTAGGGTTTCATGGTTGCCAATTTCTACAATTTTACCTTGATTTAAAACCACAATTTGATGAGCTTTTTGGATGGTAGAAAGACGGTGAGCAATGACTATAGTAGTACGTTGATTACAGACTTCATTGATCGCTTGTTGAACAAGTTTTTCTGAGAAGGTATCGAGAGCGCTGGTTGCTTCATCGAAAATGAGGATCTGGGGGTTGCGTAGAAGTGCGCGGGCGATCGCTATTCTTTGTCTTTGTCCACCAGAAAGGAGTACACCGCGATCGCCTATTTCTGTGTCCAAACCTTTGGGTAATGCTTGAATAAACTCATCAGCATTTGCTCTTTTGGCTGCTGTAATTATCTCCGCTTCACTCACATTTTCCAGCCCATAAGCAATATTATACCTCACAGAATTATTAAACAAAAAAGTATCTTGACTCACCACTCCCATTGCCTTTCTCAGGGTTTTTAAATCATATTCCCTAATATCTTTCCCATCAATAGTTATTCTACCTTCAGTTGGATCATAAAACCTAGGTAATAAATCTGCCAAAGTTGACTTTCCCGCACCAGAAGCACCAACTAAAGCGATCGTTTGCCCTTTTTCCAACCATAAATCGATCCCTTTCAACACCAATGTTCCATTACCTGGATAGGCAAAACTTACCCCTTCAAATTTTATCCCTGCCTTTAATTGACTAAATTTTTCCTGACCTTTTCCCATAAATGGTTTATTATCCCGACGCAAAAACTCAGCCACTATTGCTGCACTAGGTGCTGCATTAGCAAATTGACTTCTTGCACCATTAAACTGACTAACAAAAGGAATTAATCTAAACAAAACCACTAAATAAGTTAGCAACAATGTTGCCACTGCTTGGAGTTGCTCCGCAAATAAATAACGGCCAATAATAATAATAATCAAGATTAAAATTATCCCAGAAATTTCATTAAAAGGAGCAATTAAACTACCATTGGCTTGAGACTGATACTCTGCATCCTCCTGTTCTGCAATTAATTTTTTAATTTGCTCATATTCACCAGCTTCATTTTCCACAGTTTTAATTAAACGAATCCCCGTTAAAATTTCAATTAATTTTTGATTATAAGCTCTGGATTTTTGCGTCACCACCTCCCCATAATATTTAGAACGTTTAACAAAATACTGATTAACCACGCCAATAAGTAATAACAAGCTGGTGGTGATTAAAGTTATTTGCCACGATAGCAATAATAACACCCAAATTAAAGTTAAAATACTAATCGCAGTCATAAAAATTCTGATAGCTATTTTTATCGCCCCACTGGTGCGACCAGTCTCCCGATTAATACAAGATGTTAGCTCGCCAATTTGATGTTTATGATAATAATCCAAATCCACATCTAGTAATAATTGTATCCCTGCTGTTTGCATACTTTTACGAAGACAACGGGCTAAATGTACCCCTACCATTGTATTGCCATAGTTTGCCACATTTTTGAGGATTATTGCCAGTAATACTGTCCCAATCATGGCAAATAACCTCACATCTTCTGCAAAAACATCAAACAAAGACAAGATTCTCTGTAGCATTGGGGGAAATCCTTGCAAATCAATCATTTTTTCCCCAATAATTCCCAACACAATTGGCACTACTAAAGTCGTTCCCACACCATTTAAAACCGCTCCCCCAACCCCTAAAATAACACTGCTCATCATCAAACCTGGATATCTGAGGGCATATTGAATAAGTAACTTACTTGATGACATAATGTATCTTTATAAGAGTTGATAGTTGATAATTGATGGATAATTTCTGGCATTAACAATCAACCATTAACAATTATCTGAGCCATAACTTCTTCTAGGATAGCAGCCATATTCTCAATTTTCAAGTACTTAACACAACGTTCTCTTGCTGCCATACCTTTAGCTGAAGCCGCATCAAAATTCTCAAAAATCCACTTAATTTTCTCAGCAATTTCATCGGGAGAATTTGGTTCTACTAAATAACCCGTATCCCCAATAATTGCGGGAATATCCCCCACACGAGTAGCCAAAATCGGTTTAGCCATTGCCATGCCATCTGTCAATTTGAGGGGAAATTGTGCTTGAGTTGCTAAAGTATTTCGCTGCGGCACTAAAATCATATGAGCTGCTGATACTATTTCTGGCATTACATCCACAGGATACCTGGGTAATTTAATGATCCAGTTACCCCATTTTTCCATTAATTGATTATCATAATCATCATAAGGACTGCCACCCACAATCACCAATTTTAAATTGGGTTGATTAATTTTTTCTAAAGCCATAAGAACATCTTCTAATCCTTTATATGGTCGTGGCGCTCCAGGAAACATTAAAACTTTATAGTCAGTTAAACCATATTTAGCTCTACTTACCTCTGGGTCATATTTGGCTGGAGAAAATAACTCAGTATCTTTGCCATTAGGAACATATACGCCCCCAAACTTTTGCTGTAAAAATTGCGTCTGAGTAGTAACAGCATCTGCATAGGAAACTAACCCCTCCATCCATTTTAAATACAAAGGATGATCTGGGTATCTCAGCGCCCCATCTGGTTTAAAAATATCCCTAGCCAGTTGTTTTAAATTAGGACGATATTGCCATTCATCCCCACCATACCAACTTAATTCCCAATCATCAATATCTAAAATCAAAGGACGATGACTAATTAGCTTTTTAACTACAGATATGCCAAAACTTGTTGTTTTCAGCTTCACTGCATAAATAATATCGCCATTAATTCTGGGTAAAAGTTCTTGCGCTGCGCTAATAATTCCAGAATAATATTCACAAGGAATAACAGCAATTGATATTCCAGGAGCATAAATAGGAGGAGTATCACTATTAAATGCTAACCCAACAATTTCCACTTGATAATTTAGCTTTTTTAAAGCTTGAGCTAGCAAAAATGGACGTACCCCTCCTCCCCATCTACCAGCTCCACTACTCGATAAATCACTTACAATCAAAGAAATTTTTAAAGTCATTAGTTTAGTCCAAGTTCTAAGCTCTAAGCTCATTAGTTACTATGACCACCAGTAACCAAGATTTAAAAGTTATCAAGTTCTGAGTTCGGTCATAACCGTCCAAAAATCATCATAAATCAAACATAACCTGTTGATAGCGTTTTCACTAACCTAGTCATTAGTTTATAATGTTTAAAGGACAACAGTAGAGGAGAAAATGATGCAAGTACATAGAATTTCCGCATTATCTGACAATTATATTTTTTTACTCCACGACCCTGAAAAAAATATAGCGGCAGTTGTTGACCCAGCGCAAGCTGAACCAGTGCTACATTATTTAAATAACCTGAAAGCGGAGTTGGTAGCCATTTTTAATACCCATCATCATGCTGACCATGTGGGAGGAAACCAGCAGTTAATGCAACATTTCCCTTCTCTTTGTGTTTATGGAGGGGCAGAAGATCAGGGAAGAATACCTGGACAAAAAGTCTTGTTACAAGAGGGAGACCAGGTGGAATTTGCTGGTCGAGTAGGACAAGTATATTTTGTTCCAGGACATACCCGCGCTCATATTGCTTATTATTTTCCGCCCCTAACTAATGATACACCAGGAGAATTATTTTGTGGAGATACTTTATTTGCTGGGGGTTGCGGCAGATTATTTGAAGGGACTCCCGCTCAAATGGTCAACTCTTTAAGTAAAATTCGCGCTCTCCCAGATCATACCCGCGTTTGGTGCGCCCATGAATATACTTTAAACAATCTTAAATTTGCCCTGAGTGTAGATTACGATAATTCAGATTTACAATCCCGTTATCACCAAGTTGAAGCAGCTAGGCAAATAGGAAAGGCTACAGTTCCCTCTCTCCTGGGGAGCGAAAAACACACCAACCCCTTTTTACGTTGGGATACACCCAGCTTACAGTTAGCAATGGGGAGCAATGATCCAGTAACGGTTTTTGCGCGTCTGCGAGGGAAAAAAGATCTTTTTTGAGGGATGAAAAACAATATAAAACACACTTAATGGTGTAACAAGAGTAGGGGTTTGGTGATCAAACCCCTGCTTAGTTTTTTTGGAGTTTTATTTACTTAAAATAACGGTATAACTCAGCTTGCAAAAACCAAAAAATCCCTTAAACTTAAACTATGCGTATTTTAATTTATTCTTACAATTATCACCCAGAAATGATTGGCATTGCTCCATTAATGACTGATTTAGCAGAAGGTTTAGTTAAACGGGGTCACCAAGTCCGAGTAGTAACAGCTATGCCTTGGTATCCAGCAGATAAAATTAATCAAGAATATCGAGGTAAATTATATTTAACAGAAGAAATTAATGGGGTAAAAATTCAGCGTTGTTATGTTTGGATTCGTAAAAAAAGAAGTTTTGTTAATCGAATTTTATTTGAATTAAGTTTTGTCAGCCTCAGCTTCTGTCAAGCACTTCTGGGCTGGACTCCAGATGTTATTCTGCTTACAGTACCTGGTTTATCTGTCTCCGTTCCCGCAGCAATATTAGGCTGGTTATACCATTGTCCCATAGTTTTAAATGTCCAAGATATTTTACCCGATGCCGCAGTGCATGTTGGACTGCTGACCAATAAAAAACTGATTCGTATTTTTCAATATTTAGAAAAATTTGCCTATACTCAAGCAACGAAAATCAGCGTAATCACTGAAGGTTTTATTAATAATCTTTTAGCAAAAGGCGTAAATCCTGAAAAAATAGTAGCAATTCCCAACTGGGTTGATGTTAACTTTATTAGACCTCTACCCCAAGCAGATAACTATTTTCGGATTGAGCATCAATTAGCAGATAAATTTGTGGTTTTGTACGCTGGGAATATTGCACTTACCCAAGGTTTAGAAACTCTGATTGAAGCGGCAACCTACTTGCGCCATCTCCAAGAAATTGCTATTGTAATTGTAGGGGAAAAACAAGCTTTAGCCAACCTAAAACTTCAATGTGAAGAATATGGTGCTGATAATGTAACTTTAGTGCCATTTCAAACCAGAAAACAATTACCAGAAATGTTAGCAGCAGCTAATATAGGATTAGTATTGCAAAAAAGAAATGTGATTGGTTTTAATATGCCTTCTAAAATTCAAGTATGGTTAGCTTCAGGTCGTCCACTCATCGCTTCAGTCCCATTAACAGGAACTGCGGCCGAGGTAACAGAAAAAAGTGGTGGCGGTTTAGTAGTGCCACCAGAAGCACCAGAAAAACTTGCAGCTTCTATTGAAGAATTATACTTTAATCCCCCGAAAATAAAATTATTAGCTGCACAAGGCAGAAAGTATGCTGAACTAAATTATAACTTTGAGTCAGCTTTGGCTAAATATGAGCAAGTATTTTCTAGTATTGTGAAAAATCATCCAAAAGGTAACCAATCAAAATAAGATTTAGCTAAAATGTTATTTATGGCTGTCCTGCTCATCTCCCCTGAGTTAGAGCCAGAGCTTGAACAACCAACAAAGATCAAGTAAAAAATGGGAAGTTGGGTGAGGGAAGGGTAAGTAACAGCAAAAAAAAACGAAGGAATTAAAAAGCTGAATGACAAAACAAGAGCAGTTAGATAAAGCTACTATAATTAGCAAAGACCAAGAATTTAGTAAGCATCTAGCCTGGACTATTGCAGCAGCGGCAGACGATCGCAAAGCGGCTGAGATAATTTTATTGCGGGTGGCAGATGTGTCATATATAACGGATTACTTTGTAATAGCAACAGGATATTCTAAAACCCAAGTGCGAGCGATCTGTGACTCAATCGAAGAAAAAGTAGCTAAAGAGTGGCAAAAACAGCCTTTGCGCACAGAAGGAAAGGCAGATGGGAGTTGGATTTTACAAGATTATGGAGACGCGATCGCCCATATATTCTTGCCCCAAGAACGGGAGTTTTACAACCTCGAAGCATTTTGGGGACACGCAGAAAAAATTAATTTTCACGTTTAAAAAACATGACGAAATACGCGGGAAAATTTTGCCCAGTTCCCCAAGAACAGCAGCCAATTAACGAATACGAACAGTTAAAGGAATCGTGGTTTTTTCGTCTGCCAACCTTAGAACAATATTGGCAAAAACTCGGTTGGGTATTAGCTTGGGGGTGGATCATCTTCGGCGTGATCGCCTCAGGGAGTTTTAACCCAGAAAAAAAACCAGTCATGTTCGCTCTGTCAGCAACTTTGGGAGCGGGGTTTTTCGTCTGCCTGGTACAACTTCGACTTTATTTAGGTTGGTATTATATTGGCACTCGCCTGAGAGAGGAAAAAGTGTTTTATGAAGAATCAGGGTGGTATGATGGGCAAATATGGGAGAAACCACCAGCAGTGATTACCCGCGATCGCCTGATCGCCTCCTATCAAGTAGATCCCATTCTGGCAAGGATCAGACAAAGCTCTCTATTTTTGGGGATCTGTATCCTAACAGGCAGCTTGATTTGGCTCTGGCTCAAATAAGCGACAAAATGTATTAAGAAAAAAACTTTATTCAAAAACGAATGACAAGGGGAAAACGAACTACAGCGCCCAAAGTAGAAGTGCATTTATTGCGAGAAGGGATTGTGGAATCAATCCATCAAGTTGAGGCAACTGTGTGCGATCATCGGGGACGGGTGATGTTAGTAGCTGGCAATTCGGCAACTACTGCTTTTATCCGTTCCGCTCTCAAGCCTTTTCAAGCGCTGGCTGTTACCAGCACAGGGACAATGGAGCGTTACGAATTGAGAGACAGAGATTTAGCGATTATTTGCAGTTCTCACCAAGGCACTGTTGCCCAAGCACGTCAAGTTTTTAATGTACTTTGGAGGGCGGAAGTTGACCCGAGCGCTCTTCAATGCCCCATCCCAGAAGGGAAAAAAAGTCCCCTAGAATATAACTGTTCTGGGAAACACGCGGGAATGCTTGCTGTCTGCCAACAGCGCAATTGGCCGCTGAATACCTACTTGCACCGCTCCAACCCAGTACAGAAACTGATTTTAAGTAAGGTGGCAGAATTATTAGGAATGCCCGCAGAAGAATTTATTGGTGCGAGGGATGATTGTGGCGCACCAACTTACTCAATGGAATTAGGACAAATGGCATTTCTCTATGCCCAGTTAGCATCAGGGGATAGTTTAGATTTAGAGCGGATCCTGCGCGCAATGACCAGTCATCCCGAAATGGTAGCAGGTGAGGGAGCTTTCGATACAGAATTAATGCGCTTAACCCAAGGAGAACTCGTAAGTAAATCAGGGGCAGAAGGCATTCAATGTGTTGGTCGTGTAGGGGAGGGTATGGGTTTAGCCATTAAAGTAATTGATGGAGCAAAACGGGCTAAATATGCAGCAGCAATTCAAATACTCAAGCAAATGGGCTGGATCAGTCCCAGTGTGGCTGAAAATTTGGGGGAAAAGTTTATGAGTTTAACTAACCATAAGCGTTTGGAAGCGATCGGGGAATTGTCAATGTTATAACTGGGATAGGAAAAAAAAATTTTTTGGGAAAAAGGTTGCCATTTTGATCTGTTTAGGTTTATACTAAAAAAAGACAGCGCGGGATAGAGCAGTCTGGTAGCTCGTCGGGCTCATAACCCGAAGGTCGGTGGTTCAAATCCGCCTCCCGCCATTCAATTTCAAACTACATTTAAACTACCTAAACCATAAAACAAAAAAATTCAAATTTTTTTGTTTTATGGTTTGAGACTCATAGGCTGACGGTACTGACTTGACCTGTTGAGGCTACAAAATAGGTTGGAGTCCATAAAGTAGGTAACTTTTTTAGCTCGGGAAATTCTTTCCTTAATATACTTGATGCTCTGCCTTTTACCCAATGAGCTATTTGTTGATCTGGTATGATTTCAAGAGCTATTAATCTCCAGTTATGCTCTTTAACTAACTCAAAAATAATCTCCTGAAGTTTTCCTGCTACTTCTTTTATTAGAACTGGTTTTCGCCTTTTGGGGACGAAGACAAAATGGTAGATAAGGTCGGAAACAGAATTTTCTGTACGTCTGTATTCATAATCTTCGGCTGATAACTTAGACAGAATAAGTTTACTCTATTTAAAAAACAGGAGGTTAGCAAAATATACAGAACAATCTCAATCAGGGCTAAATTTTCAATCGAGGAAAAGCTGTTTTGGATTGACCAGTGTCAAAACTCAAGCAGCTTAATTAACTGCGCTGTTTATTACACAAGACAGAAGTATTATACTCAGTTGGAAGACAAAGAGAACTCTAGAAATACTTACTGGCGTGATAATGACCAATACTGCTCTGCTTGGAAAGCGTATAAATGTAATATTAGTTATCCAGAACTAGATAAAGCTTTAAAACAAAGCTCTCATTACAAAGCAATGGCGGCTCAATCTGCTCAA
>JADQBC010000118.1 GCA_016903655.1 Gomphosphaeria aponina SAG 52.96 = DSM 107014 | reverse complement strand
TTATGAGGAAAAGCTCGTAGTTGCGCTTTAGCGCCAAAAGGTCTTTTGGCGCAACGCGCGATCACACCAGAGCCTTTGCGCTAAAGCGCAACTACAAACTTTTTCTGATAAAAAGTGTATTAAATTACTTGGTTAAAGTTGAGCCAAAATCAACACCCCAGGTTAAAACCCCTTGCCATGTTTATAGCCTTCAAACCAGCACCAGCATAAGGCTACATAAATAAAATTTCCCATAGGAGGTGAGGAGAAAAAGATCCCAAATGGGTTCTCTAGAAATTCGGTGCGTTACGGCAGACATT
This sequence comes from Gomphosphaeria aponina SAG 52.96 = DSM 107014, assembly GCA_016903655.1. Taxonomy (GTDB): domain Bacteria; phylum Cyanobacteriota; class Cyanobacteriia; order Cyanobacteriales; family Gomphosphaeriaceae; genus Gomphosphaeria; species Gomphosphaeria aponina. The sequence goes on along the minus strand of JADQBC010000118.1, from coordinate 14,430 downwards.
TATATTCATTTTCTTATTTTTAGATTATCACTGCTTAACGTATTTTATAATTGATAATTGATAATTGATAATTGATAATTGATGAAAAGGCGAGAGTTAATTCGCTACGCTGGGGTAAGTTTACTCACAGTAATGGCAAGTAAAAAAAGTCAAGCACAACCAGCAGGTGTTACGATAGAATATCTGGGGCATACTAGCTTTTTGTTTACGGGTGATGGGGTGGGAATTTTGGTAAATCCTTATCAAAGTTTGGGCTGTACTGCTGGTTATTCTCTACCTAATATTACTCCAGATTTGGTACTAATTAGTAGTCAATTGTTGGATGAAGGTGCCTATTCTAAAGTTCCTGGTAATCCTCAAGTACTTACAGAACCTGGGGCTTATAATATTAAGGGGATTAGCTTTCAAGGTATTACTACGCCTCACGATCGCGATGGTGGCAAACGTTTTGGTAATAATATCGTCTGGCGGTGGACTCAGGGCGGAGTGAAAATTCTTCATTTGGGGGGTGCAGCGGCTCCCATTGAGTTGGAACAGAAAATTTTGATGGGTAGTCCAGATGTGGCTCTCATTCCTACTGGGGGTGGCCCAAAAGCTTATAATCCTCAAGAAGCATTACAGGCGATGCAGTCACTTAAACCTAGGGTGATTATTCCTACTCAGTATCTTACTGCGGCTGCGGATAAGTCGGCTTGCGAGCTTGTCGGCGTGGATGAGTTTTTACAGTTGGCTGAGGGGATGTCAATAAAAGTCCTCGACACTAATAAAATTACTATCAGACCTGTAGATTTACCTGAAGAAGGAACGGTAATTCGTGTTTTGAGTTATGTTGCGTCCTAGACCTCTTGTAATCATTGGAGTTTCCCCCCTTTGGAATCCGGAGGAAAGGGGCGAGTATAGTTGAAGTCCCCCTTTCAAAGGGGGATTTAGGGGGATTCAAATGGCTTTTAAGATAGAGAAAGTGTATCGGAAAATAATATGGGTATTGACCAGACAGAATACCGTCACCGTCGGGAACGGTTGATGGAAAAAATTGGCAATGGTACGGCTATCTTTCGCAGCGCCCCTACTTCGGTAATGCACAATGATGTTGAGTATGTTTTTCGCCAGGATAGTGATTTTTTTTATCTCACTGGTTTTAATGAGGCGGAAGCGGTGGCAGTTTTAGCCCCTCACCATCTTGAACATCGCTTTATATTATTTGTGCAACCAAAAGACCAGGAAAAGGAAACTTGGACTGGTTATCGTTTTGGTGTGGAAGTTGCAAAAGAACTTTTTGGGGCTGATGCGGTTTATCCGATCAATGAATTGAAAGAAAAGCTCCCAGGTTATTTGGAAAAGGCAGACCGTATCTATTATCACTTGGGACGCGATCGCTCTTTTAATGATACTATCCTCAGTCTTTGGCAGGGTTTGATGGCTACTTATCCTAAACGTGGTACGGGGCCGATTGCCCTGTATGATTCTAACCCAGTTCTCCATCCTCTACGCTTGATTAAAAGTCCTGCTGAGTTGGAGTTGATGCGTAAGGCTACGGCAATCTCCGCAACTGCCCATAACCGCGCGCGCTCTTTTGCTCAACCTGGCCGTTATGAGTATGAAATTCAAGCAGAAATTGAGCATACTTTTCGCTTGGAAGGGGGTATGGGTCCTGCTTATCCTTCGATTGTGGCATCAGGTGCTAATTCTTGTATTCTCCATTATACGGAAAATGGGCGGCAAATGCAGGATCATGAATTACTATTAATTGATGCTGGTTGTTCCTATGGTTATTATAATGGGGATATTACCAGAACTTTTCCTGTGGGGGGGAAATTTACTCCCGAACAAAAAACCATTTATGAGTTAGTTTTGTCGGCACAATTAAAGGCGATCGCTCAAGTTAAACCTGGCAATACTTATAACCAAATTCACGATAGGGCAGTGCGGGTTTTAGTGGAAGGTTTATTAGATTTAGGTTTACTTGTGGGGGAGATTGAAGAACTCATTAAAGAAGAAAAATATAAACCTTTTTATATGCACCGTACTGGTCATTGGTTGGGTTTAGATGTCCATGATGCTGGGGTATATAAATGTGGGGAAGAAGTTTGGCAAACTCTCCAACCTGGTCAGATTTTAACTGTTGAACCAGGTATTTATATTTCCCCTTATATTAAACCAGTGGAAGGTCAACCAGAAGTACCTGAAAAATGGCGGGGAATTGGAATTAGAATTGAAGATGATGTGTTAGTTACTGTGGAGGGGAATGAGGTTTTAACTGCTGCTGTACCCAAATCTGTCACTGAGATGGAGTTATAGGGCAGTTGTCGGGGCGGGTTTTGATATTTAGGTTATTAGTAGTGATTATTAGGTTATCCCGCTGGCCCGCCCCTACAGTACATATTCCCAATTAAACAATAGGTATTTTAAAATGGGTAAATATATTATCTTTAAAACTGAATCAGCATCAGCAGAAGGGTGGGAAACAAGAAAATTGAACCATACAGGAGCTTTAACTAATATTCTCGCTGAACATTATGATGCTTCTGATGCTCCTTTACCTGAAGTGGGTTATCGCATTAGAGAGTATCATCAAATTGAACCATTTACTGATTCTAAGTTTCCTGGTGCAAGTACCCATAGCCGCACGGGTGATTGGAAAGTTACGAAAGTGGAAGAATATCTCCCAAATTTACCCAATAGTGAACTAGAATCAATTGTTATTTGCTACTGTAAATATGCTCCTGTTATGACTCCTCTTGACCCTTTACCTAAGATTCAAGTTAGTGGAGAATTAATTGAAGTTGAAACTTAGGTACGAATAGGGGTTATATCCCTTTGAAAGGGGGAGAAACTCTCCCCAGATTCTTATTTTTAAGCAGTGCTTACTACTAACATTTAGGAGAAAAAGATGCAAACTAAACAACGTTTTTACACTCCAGAGGAATATTTAGCCTTAGAAGAAAAGGCAGAATATAAAAATGAATACCGCGATGGAGAAATAATACCAATGACTGGTGGAACAACAAATCATAATAAAATTGCTGGAAATTTTTATGCTCATATTAAATTTGGTTTGAAAGGGCAAAAATACGAGGTATATATTGGTGATGTTCGGTTATGGATACCTGAATATCGAATATATACCTATCCCGATGTCATGGTAATTGAAAATAAACCTATTTATCATGGAAAAGGAACAACTACGGTAACTAATCCCATTTTGTTGGTAGAAGTTTTATCAAAATCAACTAGAAACTATGATATGGGAGATAAATTTTTAGCTTATCGTTCCCTTCCCACCTTAACCGAATATATTCTTATTGACCCAGATAAATTTTATGTAATTAAATACACAAAAAATCCAGAAAATCAATGGTTATTAAGTGAATTTAATGGAGAAAATGCTATTTTATCTCTCAACTCAGTTAAACTGGAGCTTCCTTTGGCTGAACTTTATGATGGCATTAATTTTGAGGAAATTGAAGAGTGAATCAATTATTAATTATGTTTAGAATAACGAATGAAATCACCCTTCCTTATTTATAACCCACATTACTAGGAGTACCAATATGTTTACCCAAGCAAAAGTGAATAGGAATGTTCTCGAAGAAGAGGATATGAAATTAATGACTTTAGAGGAGTTTCTTGACTGGTATCCCGATGGTTATGGTAGATTTGAATTACATAATGGAGTAATTATTACAATGCAACCAACGGGAACTCACGAACAAGTAGCTGGTTTTCTTGCTTTGGAACTAGGTGTGGAAATTAAACGTCTGAATTTGCCATTTTTTATCCCGCGACAAGGGATAATTAAGGCTATTGATTCTGATAAATCGGGTTATATTCCTGATGTGATGGTATTAGATTCAAATGCTCTGATAAATGAACCAATGTGGAAAAAGCGTTCAACCATTACTCAAGGTATAAGTATTAAATTAGCCATAGAAGTAGTGAGTACTAATTGGCAAGATGATTATTTGATGAAACTAGGAGAATATGAAAAAATAGGCATCGGTGAGTATTGGATAATTGATTATTTAGGTTTAGGAGGTCGGCGCTATATTGGTGATCCTAAACAACCAACAATTTCTGTTTATTATTTAGTAGAAGGAGAATATACGGTAGAGTTATTTAGAGGTCAAGATCTAGTGCGATCGCTCGCTTTTCCCGAACTGAATTTAGTAGCTGAACAAATCGTTCAAATCGGGCAGTAAATCCCTAATATCCCAATATTTCCCGATTTCGTTGTTCTTGTAGAGGAAATTATTTTTTAGCAGTGCTTATTAGGAGAAAAAGATGCAAACTAAACAACGTTTTTACACTCCAGAGGAATATTTAGCTTTAGAAGAAAAGGCAGAATATAAAAGTGAATACCGTGATGGAGAAATAGTACCAATGACTGGGGGAACAACAAATCATAATGAAATTGCTGGAAACTTTTATGCTCATATTAAATTTGGTTTGAAAGGGCAAAAATATAAGGTATATATTGGTGATGTTCGGTTATGGATACCTGAATATCGGCAATATACCTATCCTGATGTCATGGTAATTGAAAATAAACCTATTTATCATGGAAAAGGAACAACTACAGTAACTAATCCCATTTTGTTGGTAGAAGTGTTATCAAAATCAACTAGAAACTATGATATGGGAGATAAATTTTTAGCTGATCGTTCCCTTCCCACCTTAACCGAATATATTCTTATTGACCCAGATAAATTTTATGTAATTAAATCCACAAAAAATCCAGAAAATCAATGGTTATTAAGTGAATTTAATGGAGAAAATGCTATTTTATCTCTCAACTCAGTTAAACTGGAGCTTCCTTTGGCTGAACTTTATGATGGAGTTAACTTTGAGGAAATTGAAGAGTGATGTTGATGGTCTTTAATTTCATCAACCATCAACTGATAACTGTTAAAAATCCATTTCCATAATTATTTCCTCAAACATTTGCTCCATTATCTCTTCCAAATCTTCCTTATTTAATTTTACTCCGAGATTAGGCCCTGCTAAAAATTCCTTGATGGTGATTTTCTTATCCCGAAAATCTTGGACAAAATTCTTGACATTTTCTACAGCTTTTAGTTGTCCTTCCACCATGTCCACCATTTCTGCAATTAAATCATTGCCTTGTCGCTTTCCTTTCCGATACTCTTTAACTAACTCACCTTCAGGGGTATTTTTGGCTAAACTCAGTTCTTTTTTCAGGTATTCATATTGCTGAGTGAGCAGTTGATTTTCTTTCGTTAACAGTCTAAATTTTCTATCGATTTCCTCTTCATTTTCCAGGTCTAAACCTCTTTCAACCGCCTCTTTTTCCGCAATTTCCATTAATTTAGCCAGATCATTTTCTTTATAGGCGCGGTTAATTTCTTTCATAATTTCTGTATGGCGCATTTGAGTTTCTGGGTCGGTTACTTTATCGGGGTGAAACTTTTCTGCTAAACTTAAGAAAATATTGCGCATTTCCTTAGTGTTTGACCTGTGATTTAAATCTTGAGAGATTTCAGATGATTGTTGCTGGGTATTAGTTTCTTCTTCTTCTTCTTCTTCATCTTCCTCAAAGAGTTCGTCTAAATCTAAATACTGCTCTTCTTGCCCTTGATTGGTAGGACTAATTAAACCCATTAATTGAAGGTTGCGATAGATGTTTTCTATATCTTTTTTGGTTTTTTTTCCCAGTTTTCTCGCGGTCAATATTTCTTGAAACAGGCTATGAATTTCTTCATCAAAAGCATATATTTTTTTGTAATATGGATCAGCTTTCAGAAAAACTTCTCTAGCAATAGTACGCATTTGATCCACAAAGTTTTTGAGTTCTGTCCGCTTTCGTTTGATTTGTTTGAGTAACCATTCTTTTTCTTTTAGGAGAGGTTCTAGTTGGGGTAAGGAAGCCAATGCTAAAGTGGTTGTTGTTGCCGTGTTGGTTTTCTGGGTTATTTTGCGTCGAGCCATTGCTAGTTCCCTAATTGTTCACTGTTATTATAACATAAGCTTACTGCTCAGTTATCATCATTAGGAACAATGAAAATCTAACTGACAGCATTGAGAAGCAAGGGGACAGAAAGATGATAAAATAGCAAATATAGGAGTAACAGGAGGAAAATGGGGATGGAAACATCAAATTATTCTACTTCTGAAAAGTTTCACCAGCTTCAGGAGCAGTTACGCAAAATCTGGCACAGTGTGGATATATTTGACCAGGATGATTATGATATTCTCATCATTCCTTCTTTTAGTATTGACCAGCGGGTAGGAAAAAAGGTTACAGGTTTCCTCCATTACGAAGAAAGACTGTTATTTTCTTTAATACGGCTGCGTAATCCCCATACAAGATTGATATATGTCACAGCCCAACCTCTCTCACCCATAATTATTGATTACTATCTCCAGTTGTTACCAGGAATACCGTTTTCCCATGCACGCGATCGCCTTCTCCTCCTGACTACCTATGATGGCTCTTTTCGTCCCCTGACAGAGAAAATTTTAGAGCGCCCCCGTTTGGTGGAACGTATTCGCCACGCTCTTCGCTCGGACAAATCATATATGATTTGTTTCAACTCTACCCATCTCGAACAGGAATTATCGGTAAAACTGGGTATTCCCCTGTTAGCAGCTAGCCCAGATTTACTTTACTGGGGTTCAAAAAGTGGGAGTCGGGATATTTTTGCTGAGTGTCAGCTTCCCCATCCCGATGGTAGCCAGTTAGTTAACAATGTGGATGATTTAATCATTGCAGCCGAGAAATTATGGCAACGTCAACCTGAGTTACAGCGAATGGTGGTTAAACTGAATGAGGGTTTTTCTGGGGAAGGAAATGCTATTTTAAATTTAAAACCAATTCAAAATGCAGCTCCTACAGAAAGAATAACCGCTCTTAAACAGCAGTTAGAGCATTTAAGTTTTCAAGCAAATGGAGAAACCTGGGGCAACTTTTCTAGTCGCATACCAGAATTAGGGGCGATAGTGGAAGCATTTATTGAAGGGGAAGAAAAGCGATCGCCTTCTGTGCAAGGTTACATTTCTCCAACTCAAGAAGTACACATTCTTTCTACCCATGACCAAATATTAGGTGGCCCGGATGGTCAAATATACTTGGGTTGTCGTTTTCCCGCCGATGCTGCTTATCGCCTGCAACTGCAAGAATTAGGGTTAAAAGTAGGTCAAGTTTTAGCAAAAAAAGGGGCAATGGAAAGATATGGAGTTGATTTTATTGCGGTAAAACATAAAAATCAATGGGAGCTGCAAGCCATAGAAATTAACCTACGCAAAGGTGGGACAACTCACCCATTTATGGCATTAAAATTTCTGACTAATGGCACTTATGATGATGAGACTGGCTTATTTTATTCCCAAGATGGTCGCCCCAAATCTTATATCGCAACGGACAATTTACAAAAACCATCATATCGCGGTTTATTACCCAATGATTTAATGGATATTATTGCCAAATATCGCCTTCATTTTGATAGTAGCACCAGAACAGGAAATGTTTTTCATTTAATGGGTTCACTTTCCGAATATGGAAAATTAGGGTTAACCAGTATTGGTAATTCTTTAGAAGAAGCAGAAGCAATTTATCATCAAGTAGAAGAAGTATTAGACAAAGAAACCCAACCCTTAGTTGGTGCTTCCCCTTTGAATTTTGCCTCCAGTCTTCCCATTAGTTGGATGGAAGGATGAATAATCAAGCTAAATCAACTGTAGGGTGGTTTAGGCGGCGATTAAGACAAAATTCACACCCTAATTTCTCAATCCGCCGTAACCCACCATTTGTTTCTCAGTTATAATCAAACTAAATCAACCCAGGAATAGTTAATGGAAAAAGTCATTTTAGAACACATTGACATTACTCCAGGCCTATGTGGTGGGAAACCCCGCATAGCGGGACATCGAATTAAAGTTCAAGATGTGGTTATCTGGCATGAAAAAATGGGTATGTCACCTGACGAAATCATTTATCACCATCCTAGTATCACTCTAGCAGATGTCTATGCCGCTTTAGCATATTATCACACTCATAGACAAGAAATTAGACAACAAATTGAAGCAGGAGAAACTTTGGCGAAACAATTACAAGGAAATCAACCATCTCTGGTACAAAATATCTTAAATCAAAGATATGGCAAAGAAAATTAAATTTCATTTAGATGAAAATGTTTCTAATGCCATCGCACAAGGCTTAAGAAGAAGAGATGTTGATGTAACAACCGTACCAGAAGAAGGATTAATTGGCGTTTCCGATAGAGAATAAATTATTTTTGCACTCTCTCAACAAAGAGTAATTTTTACCTTTGATGATGATTTTCTAAGCTTGGCAACTACAGGAATTAATCATGCAGGTATTATTTATAATCAACAACAAACTCGCTCAATAGGTACAATCATTAGTAATTTAATTTTAGTTTTGGAATGTTTAGACCCTGAATAAGTAGATAAGCAAAATTATTTACACAATTTCTGTAGGGGCGGGTTTAGCCTTGATCTTTGTGAGCAATTGATCTTTAAATCAAAACCCGCCCGAACCTGCGGTAATTAATGAAAGTGCGACCACTTAACTATATTTTTGCTTTTCGAGATAGTGATGAAATTGGCGCAAAAATGTTAGCTAGAATTGCCAAAAAAACAGGTTTAAAACAGGAAGATTTTTAGCAAAGCTGGTGCGTTACACTGCGTTAACGCACCCTACAGAACTAACTAACCCAAATAACGACGGAGGAAACCTTCTAAAGATTCCATTTTCATGTTGTAAACCGCTTCTAAATTGGCAATTTCATCTGGTGTACAGAAAAACTCATTAGCCAATAAAGTGCGCAAAGTGCCAAAAGATTTCTGTGCTTGGGGATTAAATAAACCTAACCCAGCCCGCAAACCATCAAACACAAATAAAGGAGGATTAATTATCAATGGTTCTTGATTAAATACCCGCCCAAAAATCTGGGGAATATCCTCCCTGGTGAGCATTTCTGGTCCCCCGACAGGAAAGATTTTATTTTTTGCCCCTTCAACTTTTACTGAGTCAATGGCAATTTTAGCTAAATCATCAGTACTTACGATAGATGAGCGATTTTGTGGATCACCTATGAGTAAATAAATCCCAGTTTCCCGAAACCTTTCTGCCAAAGGTAAAAGGTTATTGGCAAACCCAGAAGGTCGCAGAATAGTATAATTTAAACCACTAGCTTGCAGGTATTTTTCCACCTCCCATTTTGCCTTAAATACTGGAGCATCTTCATAACCTCTATCCACACCCAAAACGGAGGTATAAACAAAATGTTTCACCCCATTTTTTTTAGCCCAGTCTATCAATTCAATATTGGCTCGATAGTCTAATGCTTCCGTATCTCCCCCAGAGCCGTGGGCGCTGATAATATACTGTACTCCCTCACCAGCTTTCTCAATGTCTTTATCCCGTCGCAAGTCACCGATAAAAATATCAGCCCCGCGATGTTCCAATTCCTTGTAATCTGAAAATAACCGCACATAAGCACGGACGGGGGTTTCTTCTTCTCGTAGTTGTCGTACTACTCGCCGCCCCAGAGAGCCAGTTGCACCTGTAACTAAAAACATATATTTATCTTTTCTCTTGCTTTCTTCTGTTCTATCATATATTTAGGTTTTTACACTTATTCTTCTTGCCAATTTTCTAAGGGATCTTCCTCTTCATCTTGTCGCCATCTTTTTCCTGTTGTTGGTTGGGAAAGTTGCCAAAAAATAGGTATAGTCGCCCCAAATACCATTCCTACCCCCACACTAATAGCTAATAATATACCCATTGGAAGTTGAATTGACTCAAATACCAAAAATTTTAGGGATATGGGGGTAATATTTTGGATCGAGATGAGAGCGATCGCCCCTAGCCAAATTGCCATTATTAAGGATGTTAGGAGGTGAGCAATAATTTTCATTTTACATACCGATAATCTTTAGGGGCATGGCAATACCTGCCCCTACATTTACATTATGAAACAATATTTTTGGTCAAATACTCCACAATTTTATCTTGTTTTTCTAGGGAGTCTGTTTCACAATAAACCCGTAAAAGAGGTTCAGTCCCAGAGAAACGTAATAGCACCCAACCCCCATCTGCTAAATAAAGTTTAATCCCATCTTTCTGACTCACTTCTTTTACTTGTATTCCCGCAATTTCTGGAGGGATTTCAGTTAATAAATCAGCCTTTTGTTTATCCTCTAACTTTAAATCAAAACGATGATTATAGGTTGGGCCATCAACTTCAGCCATCACTTCAGCTACTAACATAGAGAGAGGTTTTCCCTCATAGGCGATCGCCTCTGCCACCAACATATTTGCCAGCATACCATCTTTTTCTGGGATATATCCAATGATACTCAAACCTCCCGACTCTTCCCCACCAATTAATACTTGAGTTGAGCGCATTTTCTCCCCAATATGTTTAAAACCCACTGGTGTCTCAAATATTTCTAACCCATATTTTGCCGCCAATTTATCTAATAAATGGGTAGTAGCTACCGAGCGCACAATTGCCCCTGTTTTTCCTTTATTTTTAATTAAATGACGAGCTAAAACCAGGAAAATAGCATTTCCTTCTACAATATTACCCTGCTCATCAACTATTCCAAAGCGATCGCCATCCCCATCAGTAGCCATCCCTAAGTCAGCACTGTCCTTTTTTACCACATCTTGCAGTAATGCTAACTGTTTTCCCTGGGGTTCTGGCATTCCTCCCCCAAACAAAACATCCCTTTTTGCGTTAAAAGTTTCCACCTTACAACCACAGTGATTTAAAATTTCATCTAAGTAACCGCGAGAAGTACTGTACAGAGCATCGTATTTAACTTTTAACCCAGCCATTCTAATCTTCTCAATATCAAGCATACTGTAAAGAAACTTAATATATTCTGGTTTGGGGTCAAAGTAAGAGATATTCTCAGAATAATTCCCAGTCGGCGGTGTATCAGTAGCACTTTCGAGATCAGCAACAATTTTATTAGTAATTTCCGTAGTTGCTGGGCCTGCATAATCGGGGATATACTTAATCCCACAATACTCAGGCGGGTTATGACTAGCGGTAAACTGCAACGCCCCTGCCGTCTTGAGGTATTTAGTGTTATAAGCAATAACTGGAGTCGGACAGTCACGGAAAGTTATTTGCACCTGCCAACCCAGATCTGCTAAAACTTCAGCAGCAGAGTAAGCAAACTCATCAGCCAAAAATCTAGTATCGTAGCCTACTAAAATAGGACTAGATTTCGGGTAAGCTGTTTCCAAGTAAGAAGCGATCGCCCTTGTCACCTTCCACACATTAGGATAAGTGAAGTCATCAGCAATAATACCCCGCCATCCATCTGTACCAAAATTAATTTTATTCATATTAAATCATTTTCTTAGCCAACCATCTCTAATGGTAATGCTTTATAGGCTAAAATATTTATGGGCGTCATGGGAACTAGCTGAGTATTAATACCTAAAAATAATTTGAATGGGGAATGGAAGAAGTAATAATTATTGTAAATGCGGACATAAAAGAGGGGGGAAAAATCAGCCCAGCCGCACCAGTAACGGAAAAAATGGTGACAGCACTGATCAGAGGAATGGGAAATGTTGGGGTAGGGGAGAGGAAAAAGATCACCAAACCAGCCAAAGTAAAAGTAGTGGGGGCGGCTGATTTATGGGCGGGAAAAATTCAGATAGAAAATAAGGAAAATAACTTAATTTGCCCGTTAACAATTAAACTCCCAGATTGGATAGAATTTGGGGCAAAAACAATCTATCAAAAGTGTGATGAAATTGAGAAAAGAAGAAGCTGGGTAGAACAAAAGTTAGATTATAAAACCAGTATCGGAGATTCCTGGTTAGGGGATATGTGGTTGCCAGTGGTACTAACAGCAAAAGGGCCACTCTATGGTGAGGTGATTGGGGAAGGAGCATTACCAAACTGTTATCGTCAACCCATAGATTTAACAGATGATGTGCGGCAGCGGCTTTATTATTTAGCTTATAATTTATTGCAAGAGCTTGAGGCATTACCCGCAGTTTATTTATTACAATTTAGCTTAGTAGAAAAAGAAATAGTCTTTGACAGACTCTGGCCATTTCCCGCCAGCCCAGCTTTAGCAAGTATTAATATTCAGCAACCAGATTTATTTACCTGCCACTGGTACTGTTTAACTAATCAACCGATTTTAGATTTAATTATTAGATAGGGCTTGTAGGGGCGGGTTTAGAGATAATATAAGATTCAAAACCTGCCCTCTCCTAAAATGTAGTAATCAACAGAATGTAAGGGCGGGTTTTGATATTTTAATTGGGGTTGTGTATCATATATTATCCCTCAACCCGCCCCTACAAGTAAAAAATTCGCCCACTCCTGAAGACAGTTATCATTAGGTTTTGGGAAATAAACACCAGTAAGGCTTAATTTTGTTAAAATCTCAAAGGAATGGTAAAAACAAAAAAAATGGAAATTAGAGCAACTGATACTGCAAAATTAGCTTGGACTGGAGATGCCCTCGCTTTTGGTATATTTGAAGGGAAAACAGCAATAACTGGCGAGTTGGCCCAGTTGGATGAAAAACTGGCAGGTACCATTGCTGAGTTAATTGAGGAAACAGAGTTTGAAGGAAAACTCGGTAGTAGTGCGGCAACTCGTGTAGGCGGAAAAAGCCCCATCCGCAAGCTAATTTTAGTGGGTTTGGGGCAAACAGATGACCTGAAAACTGATACTGTCAGTGTTGCAGCAGCGGCGATCGCCCGCCAAGCTAAAAATCAAAACGTCAAAACTTTGGGCATTAGTCTCCCTGTAGTTAAGGATGCAGCAACAACAGCAGAGATAATTACAACAGCTATCATGCTGACTCTCCACCAGGATAATCGCTTTAAATCAGAAGTGGAAGAGAAGGGAGCAAAACTAGAAAGTGTGGAATTACTGGAATTAGGCGCTCAGGAAATAGCCATTAGCAAAGGGGAAAAAGTGGCATCTGGAGTAATTTTAGCCAGGGAATTAGTGGCCGCCCCAGCCAACTCCGTAACCCCCATTACCATGGCCCAAACCGCCCTTGAAATAGCCAAAGAATATGGTTTATCCCTGGAAATTTTGGAGCAGGAAGACTGCGAAAAATTGGGAATGGGCGCATTTTTGGGAGTGGCTAAAGCCTCAGATTTACCCCCGAAATTTATCCATATTACCTATAAACCAGAGGGAACACCTAGGCGTAAACTGGCAATTGTGGGGAAAGGTTTAACCTTTGATACTGGGGGTTATAACCTGAAAGTTGCTGGGGGAATTGAAACTATGAAAATGGATATGGGGGGTGGTGCAGCTACTTTAGGCGCTGCTAAGGCTATAGGGCAATTGAAACCTGATGTAGAGGTGCATTTTATTAGTGCTGTAACCGAAAATATGATTAGTGGTCGCGGAATGCACCCAGGAGATATTTTAACTGCTTCCAATGGTAAAACTATTGAGGTAAATAATACTGATGCAGAAGGGCGCTTAACTTTAGCAGATGCGTTAGTATTTGCAGAGAAGTTGGAAGTAGAGGCGATCGTAGATTTAGCAACTCTGACTGGGGCTTGTGTTGTGGCTTTAGGTGATAATATTTCTGGGTTGTGGAGCACAGATGAGAAATTGGCTCAGGAAATTAAAACCGCAGCAGAAATAGCAGGGGAAAAATTCTGGGAAATGCCCTTAGAAGAGAAGTATTTTGACGGGATAAAATCGGATATTGCTGATATGAAAAATACTGGGCCACGTCAGGGAGGAGCCATTACTGCGGCAGTATTTCTCAAGCAATTTGTGGAGAAAACTCCCTGGGTACATTTGGATATTGCGGGCCCTGTTTGGGCAGAAAAAGAGAGTGGAGTTAATAATAAAGGAGCCACAGGTTTTCCTGTTCGCACCCTCGTAAATTGGGTATTGAGTTAATTGGTTTTGGGGTTTGGTTTTCAAGCCCCAAAAAACATTATTCTTCTTCTAAATCATCCCAAAATTGCTTATTTTTAACCCATCATGTTGATTCTTTTTTTGCTTGTTGGATCTCTTGAATAATTTCAGGTAAGCGATCAAGGTCTTCTTCAGATAACTTTCTTCCTGGTAAGTTACGGAGGCGATCGCTTAAAGCATAAAAAGCTTCTTGATCATCTCGATGGGAGAGAACATAAGCACGTAATTCAGTTTGACTCATGGTCTGAAAATTGGACTTACTCATAAAATTGTTACCTCCCCATTGCTATTTATTAAAACCTGGAACTCTTCCCCTGCAAGAATAAAAATATCCCCAGTGCGTTCATCTAGTCTAACTAAGTAAATTGGCAAATACATCTGAGTTATACTTTGGCAGACAATAAAGCATTTTATTGTTTGAGCTGTGGTAAGCATTATCGTTAAAAATATCCCCTCCCATGATGGTTATGATTTAATATTCTCATAAACCCTTTTTATAGGAAAATTATCATCC
>JADQBC010000036.1 GCA_016903655.1 Gomphosphaeria aponina SAG 52.96 = DSM 107014 | reverse complement strand
CTAGGGTTTGGGTGATATTGGTGTTGACTGTATCTGTCCCTTCATTGGCAGCCTCTACTACCACATCTCCCGTTTGACCTACTGTATAAACATCGTTCCCTGCTTTTCCTGTGAGAGTGTTATTCCCACTATTTCCTGTGAGGGAATTGTCTAAAGCATTTCCTGTTCCATTTATATTGGCTGTACCTGTTTGCACCAGGTTTTCTACATTATTGGCTAGGGTTTGGGCGATATTTGAGTTGACTGTATCTGTCCCTTCATTGGCTGCTTCTACTACCACGTCTCCTGTTTGACCTACAGTATAAACATCGTTCCCTGCTTTTCCTGTGAGAATGTTGTTCCCACTATTTCCTGTGAGGGAATTGTCTAAAGCATTTCCTGTTCCATTTATATTGGCTGTGCCAGTCTGAACGAGGTTTTCTACATTATTACCTAGGGTTTGGGTGATATTGGTGTTGATTGTATCTGTACCAGAGTCTGCGGCTTCTTCTACTACATCGGCGGTTTCATTGGCAATGTAAATATCATCTCCTGCCCCTCCTGCCATTATGTCATTTCCCGTACTGCCATCAATAGTATTGTTAGCCTCGTTTCCAGTAATGGTATTGTTGAGAGTGTTTCCTGTTCCGTCTATTGTTTCGGTTTCGATGAGAACGAGGTTTTCTATATTGTTGGGGAGGGTGTAGGTGGCTTTGGAGTTAACTGCATCTGTACCAAAATTGCTAGCTTCTTTAACTACATCTTCGGTTTCCGAAACAATATAGATATCGTTTCCTTCAAACCCCATCATTGTATCTTCACCCCCTTTCCCGTCGAGAATGTTATTCCCACTGTTTCCTGTGATGGCATTTTCTAGATCGTTTCCTGTTCCGTTTATGTTCTCTGAACCTGTGAGAACTATGTTTTCTACCTTGTTGTCGGCAATAGTATAGGTAGCACTGGAGTTAACTGTATCTAGATCGTCTTCTGAACCTTCGATAATTAGATCGCCACTCTGATTGACAGTATATATGTCATGACCTGTACCTCCCGCCATTGTGTCGTTTCCTGGCCCGCCGTCGAGGCGATCGCTTCCTGGCCCGCCGTTGAGTAGGTCATTTCCTGAACCACCATTAATTCTATCTTTACCTTTGAAACTGTTAATTATTTCATTAGCGGTTGTTCCATTGAGGGTATCGTTGGTTGCTGTGCCTGAAATTATGGCAATATTTGTTGTTTTGCCACCATAGATATCAGTATTGCTTGTGGTTGCTGTATTGTTACCAAAACCTGCTGTTCCACTAACAATGGCAAGGGTTGCTGGCATTCCCTGGGTGTTACCTTGTGTGGTTTGTGCCTCTTGGGCGGCTTGGTCAATAATAAACATAGCCCCACCAATACCTTGGCCATCAACATTCCCTGTGCCATTTGTGACAGAATTGTTACTGAAGGCTACTTTATCTAGGGTTAAATTACCGCTGCGTACAAAGAGACCACCTCCCAGACCTGCTCCACCGCCACCGATAATTTTAGCTGCTCCGCCACCAAAGCCCCCCACTTCTCCTGGGCCGTTTCCATAACTCCCGCCGCCACCTGCACCAAAACCACCTTTTCCACTACGTTGAAAAATGTCGCCTGGAATATAATAGCCATAATAACCATTGTGATAATAGACAAACTCTTGAGAAGTATAGCCTGCACCGCCGCCGCCTCCAAAGCCGCCTGGCTTTCCGTAGTAGTTCCACCTGGCGCTAGCCCCACCGCCGCCTCCAAAGCCACCTGGAGTTTGATTACCATCATAACCGCCACGACCACCGCCACCGAAACCACCATTTATCCCACCACCATAGTTACCGTTACCCCCATAAGCACCGTTGTTGGAATAACTATCCCCAAACAAACCAGCACCACCATAACCAAAAGCACTACCGCCCAGACCACCGCCAGCGCCGCTTCCTGGTAGTCCACTACTGCCGCCGAGAGCTATGTTATTGTTAAAAACCACATTTCTGAGAGTGACAGCGCCAGAGTACATAAACAGGCCACCGCCCATGCCTGCCCCACCGCCACCTCGTCCACTATTTCCTCCTTTCGCTACTCCCCCTTCCAAAGTCAGGTTTTCAATAGTAACATTTCCTGACTTAATAAATAGTAATGGGCGGTCTTCTCCATTAGTTTCCACTACTCCATCATTATCATTGTCACCAATAATGCTATGTCACCCACCTTTAATCACAATATCACTATTAATCAGGGTTTGCATCCGCTTTAAACTGGGGTCTAAATTGAGCCTGACATCATTTGTAATCTCAAGTTCATCTGCTCCAGCAGTCTGGTTTGCTTGTTTAATGGCCCAACTGAGAGTTCCGACTGTGCTACCTACACCATTATCGCTGGATTCAGTAACTTTGAAAATTGCTGGCATTTAATTTTTACTCCTTTTTTGTTTTTTGTTGTTGTTATCAACCACAGAAATCACATTGGCGTTGCTTCCATGATTATCCCCCCAAAAAGTCAACTGGGAAAACCGCTCAAATAAATCTGGGGGTAATACCGTTCTTCTGGGGATAAACTCTACTTTCCGTTTAACTGTGTGCAGTCCAGCAGTGCGTAAAAAATCATCAAATTCTTCCGCTGTATATTCCACATTGTTAAAGTCATGTTCGTATGGGGGTTCTTCCACAAACTGATAAATTAAATCAATCACAGTTTTGGGGTTTTGGGTGAGTAACTCGTAGTCAACTAACAAAAGTTTCTCTGCATCTTCGCTATAAAATGCTTCTTTCAGCCCATTATAAGCAAAACCCACAATCCGATTGCCTCCACTGAGGGCTTCTGTGCGACTATAAACCGTAGCCGACTCCCCTCTGCCTCCAAACATTTTTGAAACATCTAAAGCGTTTTTCCGCACTAACCTCTCAAAAGAATCCATTACCCAGGCGATGTTGCGGACACAACAAATTACTTTGGCTTGGGGGAATAGCTCTCTAATGAGGGGGAGCTTACTACACCAGAGGCGGTTGGTATCAAAAATTACCTGATTGTCTGCTAATTGCTGGTGATAGTAAGCCGAAAAAACACCTAACAGGATGTCTCGTTTTTGCTGTTCTGAAATAAACACAGCAAACTCCGAATTAGTACTCATGGACTCCAGCAACTGGTTCATCAGTCCACCCACTGGGGAAGACATTCCCGCCTGAAATCGGGGATTTTGTAGTAGTATTCCCGCTAGTAGGGTGCTTCCAGAACGGGGAAGGCCAGAAATAAAGTGAACTTTTGCACCAGATAAGTTATCCATCACAATCCCATGAGTTCGTGCTGCTGTTGTGAAAAAAGAACATGATTTAATTAAACACCATCATTAGGGAATTGTCAAGAGGTAAATGTTAAGATTTTTGTATTTATACTTCTAAGTAATTCAGGAATCCCCCAAAGCTTTGAGGGAGATAGTTTTTTCCCCGTTGCTGAATAGAATTATGAATTATATTTTTTACAAAAACTACTAACCCAACTAAAACCCTCTCCCCAGTACGGGCACGACATATCGTGCCCGTACAAGATTTCATGCGTCAAATTAGCAACGCCGTTTTTTCCCCTCCTGCTAGCTGCACCGATTGCCTATAATAAGGACAGGGTAAAGAACTTAGGTAATGGCGATCGCTGTGGGAGTGAGAGGAGGAGAAAAAGGGCGTTATGTCGTGCATTTATTATCAAGTAATAAAACAATTCATGACTCATCTCGAATACGGGAGGGTATCCGCGCAGTGGAAGCGTCGAAGCGCTGCTTATGAAAAGAAACCTTAATTTTTTTGACACAGTGATAATTAATAATTGAAATGACCACTAATATTGCTGAAGCTAAAGTAATTATACCGCCACAGTCAACCTTACCTTCTCTGTCAGATCGCCTGACCAGCTTACTGAATCGCACTCAGCCATCTCCAGAGTCTTTGGTGCTGATTTATGCTATTTTAATTGGGGGAAGTTCTGGTTTAGCTTTGGTACTTTTCCATTATTTAATTACCCTGTTTGAAAGCCTAACTTTTGATAATTTGATGGGGGCCATATCAGTCTGGGGAGCCTGGACTGTAGCCTTAGTTCCTACTTGTGGGGGCTTGATTGTGGGCTTGATCTGTTGGCTCTATCCAGCTTTATTAGGTCAGGGATTTTCTAATTTATTGATTAACACTAGGCTACAACAAATCTCACCCCTACGACCTGCCATGAAAATCTTGGCTGCTGCTGTTTCTTTAGGTACTGGAGCTTCTTTGGGCCCAGAAGGGCCAAGTGTGGAAATTGGTGCTAGTCTGGGAATTTTACTGGGCCAAACTTTTCAAGTTGCTAAAGAGCGCTATCGTTTACTTATTGGTGCGGGTGCTGCTGCAGGTTTTGCTGCGGGTTTTAATGCTCCTATTGCTGGGGTTTTCTTTGCCTTAGAGGTGATGTTGGGGAAAACCTTTACTACCCCAGATGTGAGTCTCATTCTTCTGTCTGCTTTCGTTTCTGCTATAGTAGCTCGTATTTTTTTGGGAGTTCATCCCGCTTTTGATATTCCTGGTTATCAAGTGGTGAGTAATTGGGAATGGGTTTTTTATCTGGGTTTAGGTTTACTGGCTAGCTTACTCTCTATTATCTATACCCAGGGGATTAAATTAGCTCAGGCTACTTTTCAAGGGGAAATTAAGTTTTTGAGTTGGTTGGGTACAATCCCTCAACTGTTAAAACCTGTTTTTGGCGGCGCTTGTGTGGGTTTAATCGCTTGGCAGTTGCCTCAAATTCTGGGAATTGGTTATGGTACTTTGGAAGTTATCCTCTCTGGAGAGAAGTTTCCCCTTTATTTACTTTGTCTGTTATTGGTTTTTAAATTAGTTGCAACGGCGATTAGTTTAGGTAGTGGTTTAGTGGGGGGTATTTTTGCCCCAGGAATGTTTCTCGGAGCTTGTCTGGGGGCAATTTATGGCAATATTTTGGCTTTGGTTTTACCTGCAGGTTTTGCTGAAATAGCTCCCCCCGCTGCTTATGCAATGGTGGGAATGGCTGCTGTGTTGGCCAGCAGCGTTAAAGCGCCTTTAACGGCAATTATGCTACTTTTTGAGTTGACACAAAATTATTTAATTATTTTGCCTGTGATGGTAGCAGTGGGAGTAAGTGTGTGGTTGGTGGAGCAAATTAAGTCTAAACAAGTTGTTGCTGGTTTAAATCTCCAAGAAATGGGCATGAATTTGGAAAAACAGGACGATGTGGCAGTTTTACAGCAAGTGCCAGTTGCTACCATTATGGAACGGTCTTATTTATCACTGCCTGATTCGATGGCATTATTAGAGGCAGGTAAGAAAATGGTGTACGCACAATGTCATACGGCTGTTGTTTTAGATGCCAAAGGGGAACTGTTGGGAGTGATTAGCCTGAGCGATATTCAACGGCGCATTGCTTCTATTAGTAGTCAGTCTTCTTTACGAGCGGCGAAGAAAATCTTATCCAAAGAACTATTAGAGCATATTTGTACTGCGGAAATTCTTTATGCTTATGGGGATGAGTCGGTGGCTGAAGCTTTAGAACGGATGGGAGCAAGGGGGCTTTATCTTCTTCCTGTTGTAGCAGAAGATAATCCGCGTCAAGTGATCGGTGTGATTGAAAAAAATCGGATTAGTTTGGCTGGGGAGTTGGCTCAATTAGAGCGATCGCTTCATCTTTTTCTCCCCCGTACTCTTTCTGTTTAGTCGGGGCCATTGTAGGGGCGGGTTTAGCCATTGTAGGGGCGGGTTTAGCCATTGTAGGGGCGGGTTTAGCCATTGTAGGGGCGGGTTTAGCCAGAATCTAGTAATCTTCCCCATAACCTAAATATCAAAACCCGCCCTCTCCTCCAACAATCAACCATCAACCATCAACAATCAACCATCAACAATCAACCATCAACAATCAACAATCAACCATCAATGTTAACTGACTAAATGAAAAACTGCACCTAGTCCTGCTGCCATTTCTTCTGGGGTAATTTTACCATCATGGTTTTTATCAAGGGCATCAAAAACAGCATCAGTACCCGCCCATTCTTCCCTAGTAATAAACCCATCTCCATCTAAATCATAGACGCGGAAAATATCCTCTGCTGCATGAGTGATGGTTTCTTCGCCTTCAAGGCGGGCTAGTCTTTGAGCTAATAGTTTTTCGAGTGCTTCTAAAGCTTTGGTAAAACCATTAATTCCCTCTTCTAATTTTTCGGCTGCCATCCGATCTTCTTGGTGCATTTTATCAAATGTAGCTTGATCCATGGAGATTTTTTCCATGTCAGCTTTGGCTGCTATTGCTGGGTCAAGTTTACGAGGTAAATCCCCTTCTGTTGATTGCAATTGCTCCAATAAATTGGGTGAAATAGTTAACAAGTCACAACCTGCTAATTCTGTTATTTCCCCAATATTGCGGAAACTCGCTCCCATTACCTCGGTTTTATAGCCGAACTTTTTATAGTAATTGTAAATGGAAGTCACAGACAAAACCCCTGGATCTTCTGCTGGGGGATAACTGTCTCGACCAGTATCTTTTTTATACCAGTCTAAAATCCGCCCCACAAAAGGAGAAATAAGAGTAGCTCCAGCTTCCGCACAGGCGATCGCTTGATGAATACCAAACAACAGAGTTAAATTACAGTGAATGCCTTCTTTTTCCAAGATTTCCGCTGCTTTTATTCCTTCCCAGGTTGAAGCAATTTTAATTAAAACCCGCTCTTCAGAAATTCCCGCAGCTTTGTATTCAGAGATGATATAACGAGCTTTAGCTATTGTGGCTTCAGTATCATAGGATAATCTCGCATCCACTTCCGTTGACACTCTTCCTGGTACAATTTGCAGAATTTTCAACCCAAAAGCAACTGCCAGTCTATCAAATGCTAAAGAGGCTACTTCTTTTGCTTCTGCACTTTGCCCTAGTGTTTCCCTTGCCTGTTTCAAGGTAGTATCTACAATTTCTTGATACTGGGGCATTTGGGCTGCTGCTGTAATCAGGGAAGGATTTGTAGTAGTATCCCGCGGTTTAAAAGTTTCGATCGCTTGAATATCTCCCGTATCTGCAACTACTACTGTCATTGAGCGCAGTTGTTCAAGTAGATTAGCCATGGAAATGCTCCTAATATCTTTACTGTTCAAATCTTAACTCATAATAACTAACTTATATCATTAATTGTTGATGGTTGATGGTTGATTGTTGATGGTTGATGGTTGATGGTTGGAGGAGAGGGCGGGTTTTGATATTTAGGTTATGGGGAAGATTACTAAATTCTGGCTAAACCCGCCCCTACAATGGCTAAAATTGTTGATGGTTGATGGTTGATGGTTGATGGTTGATGGTTGATGGTTGATGGTTGGAGGAGAGGGCGGGTTTTGATATTTAGGTTATGGATTTGATTATTGGATTTTGGCTAAACCCGCCCCGACAATGGCTAAACCCGCCCCTACAAATGTTTAACAGCCTGAAAAAATGTGTTGTAGAATACATTAACTCAAGTAAATCTATTAGACATCTCCAGAAAATAAAATTAAACTCGCTTGCCCAAGGGGCAAGGCCTGCGGCCATCGTAGTAAGGGCAAAGCGCCCTTCTCAACCCTAATAATTGGAGATGTCTATTTATTAGATAAATTGGTTAAAATGAAATTAAACAAAGATTGTGAGGAAAAAAAAAATGACCAGTTCACTTTACATTAGCACAACAGAACCAGGAAGCGGGAAAGCTTTAATGTCTTTAGGGATTCTTGAACTTATCCTCCGCAAAACAACTAAAGTAGGTTTCTTTCGCCCAATTATACGGGAAACACCAAATGGGAAAAAGGATGAAGACATTGACTTAATGATAACTCATTTTCAATTAGAACAAACTTACTCAGAATCTTTTGGGTTATTTTACAAAGATGCCAATGATTTGATTGGGAAAAAACAACATGGGGAGGTAGTAGAAAGAATTATCGCCAAATATAAGGAACTAGAAAAAAAGTGTGATTTTATCCTCTGCGAAGGTTCAGATTATCTTGGGGATAGTTCGGCTTTTGAATTTAATCTGAATATAGAAATTGCTAAAAACTTAAGTTGTCCAATATTAATCCTGGGGAATGGGTATGAAAAAAGTGTAGAAGAGGCCAAGTCGTCTGTGCAAATTGCTTTAGAATCTTACGAAGAAGAAGAGTGTCAAGTTATTGGCATAGTGGTCAACAAAGTTAATCCAGAGATTGTGGATAATTTACATAAAGCACTTTTCAAGGAAAATAAAAACTCTAATTATCTTATTGCTGTAATCCCTTTTAAGCAAAAACTCAGTAGTCCCAGGGTGAAAGAAATTGCGGAACAATTAGAAGCAGAAGTACTTTATGGACATCAAAGACTAAATAGTTTAGTCTCCCATTATTTAATTGCGGCCATGCAAATGCAGCACGCTCTTCCTCGGCTAAAAGAAGATACTTTGGTCATTACCCCAGGAGATCGGGGAGATATGATTATTGGGGTTCTCCAAGCACATCAATCTGCCAATTATCCCAATTTATCAGGGCTGTTACTTTCTACTGGTTTAAAACCTGAAGCTTCCATTGCCAAATTGATTGAGGGGCTAAACGATCCCCTGCCTATATTATCAGTTCAAACCGAAACTTATGAGACTGCATCAAAAGTCCATGATGTTCATTCTTCTATTACTCCTGCTGACCAGGAAAAAATTGCTCTCAGTATCAAAACTTTTGATAAGTATGTGGATCTCGAAAAGCTAGAATCACAAATTCGCACTATCAAGTTCAAGGGAATTACTCCCAAAATGTTTACCTATAATCTGATGCAGCGAGCTAAATTGCAGCAAAGCCATATTGTTTTGCCAGAAGGAAATGAACCGCGGATTTTAGAAGCAACTTCAGTACTGTTAGCGCGGGAAATTGTGGAGATAACTCTGTTAGGTAAGCGAGAAGAAATCGAACAAACTATTAAAAAACATGGCATCCAGTTAGACATGAAACGACTGAGAATTATTAACCCAGTTGAGAGTGAAAAGTTAACCGAATATGCTCAAAAGTTTTATGAACTGAGAAAGCATAAAGGAATGACTGAAGAGGGAGCCAAAGAATATATGATGGATGTCTCCTATTTTGGTACGATGATGGTGTATGCAGGGGATGCGGATGGGATGGTTTCTGGTGCTGTTCACACCACTGGTCACACTATTCGACCAGCTTTACAATTCATTAAAACTAAACCTGATTGTTCGGTTGTTTCTTCGGTGTTTTTTATGTGTCTTGAAGACCGAGTATTGGTCTATGGTGATTGTGCAGTTAATCCTAATCCTACAGCCGAACAATTGGCAGAAATTGCTCTTTCTTCTGCTGAAACTGCACAAAGGTTTGGGGTAGAACCTCTGGTTGCATTATTATCTTATTCTTCTGGTACTTCGGGGGAAGGAGAAGATGTGGAAAAGGTGCGAGAAGCGACTCAAATTGCAAAAAAACGACAACCTGATTTAAAATTAGATGGCCCAATGCAATATGATGCAGCGGTAGATTTAAGTGTAGCAGCGCAAAAAATGCCTGAGTCAGAGGTTGCAGGAAAAGCATCTGTGTTGATTTTTCCCGATTTAAATACAGGAAATAACACTTATAAAGCAGTGCAAAGGGAAACAGGAGCGATCGCCATTGGTCCTGTACTTCAAGGACTAAGAAAACCAGTAAATGATTTGAGTCGCGGCTGTACTGTAGCAGACATTGTTAACACAGTAGCTATTACTGCAATTCAAACTTAAATTAATGTTGATGGTTGATGGTTGGAGGTTGGAGGAGAAGACGGGTTTTGATAAGTAATTAGACAAAATTAATTACATGGGTGAGGGCGGGTTTTGAACAATCAATTTTTGTTGTGCCACATAGGTTATCCCGCTGGCCCGCCCCGTAAGAAATTAGACTTTTTGCAAAAGTCTATTAGTAGGGAGAAGCGGAGTTGCGGAGTAGGGAGAGTTTTACATGAAATAAATATAAAAATTGATTTTGGTTCGATTTTCGCAAAAGGTCTATTGTATAGCAGAAGCGCGATCGGCAGAAGGCAGAAGGCAGAAGGAAAACCCTTACTATTATTAAGTTTTAGATTTTGATAATGTCAATACTATTCCCCTCTTTGCTATATAAATAATTTTGCCTACCTACTAGGCTCTAGTCTTAGACCATCAACCATCAACCATCAACAATCAACCATTGTAAATGATTCACAGGCGATCGCCCAGTCTTCTTCTGTATGCACCACCATTACCCTTACCTTACTCTCTACTGTTGCAATATCCTCATCCATTGGATGTGAAACATTTTTCTCTAAATCCAGTTTCAGCCCCAAAAACTCAAACCCTGTACAAGCCTTTTCCCTGACTAACGCTGCATTTTCCCCAACTCCCGCTGTAAATGCCAGTACATCTAACCCGTCCAAACCCGCTAACATTTGCCCAATACAAGCTTTGAGTCGATGAATATAAATATTAAAAGCCAGTATAGCTTGTTGATTATTCTCTCCTATAGCTGTTAAAATTGCCCGCAAGTCTCCAGATATCCCCGAAACTCCCTTTAACCCTGATTGTTTATTGAGCATTTCATTTAACTGCTCTGCATTAAAATTGTGTTCCCGCATTAAATAAATGAGAATTGCTGGGTCAATTGAACCACTGCGAGTCCCCATCATTAAACCTTCCAATGGCGTAAACCCCATTGTTGTATCAATGCTAATGCCATTTTTCACAGCCGCCAAAGAGCCACCATTTCCCAAATGACAGGTAATTATTTTCAGAGACTCCAAAGGTTTGCCCAAAATTTGCGCACAGCGCTCCGCACAATATTTATGGCTAGTCCCATGAAATCCATAGCGACGAATCCCCCTATCATACCACTCATAAGGGATAGGATATACTGCCGCTGCCCGGGGCATTTTGCGGTGGAAAGCGGTATCAAATACTGCCACTTGAGGAACCTTACCTAATATTTGCTCGATCGCTTCTATTCCCTCAAGGTGAGCGGGGTTATGAGCAGGTGCGAGAGGGATAAGACGGGCGATCGCCTCTTTCACTGCTGGAGTTATGATAGTTGCCGTAGAATATTCTGCTCCCCCATGTACCACCCGATGGCCCACAATTTCTATTTCTTTTAACTGCTCTAAAACCTGAGTTTCCCCCTTTACCAAAGTAGTCAACATTTGGGATATTCCTTGAGGACGGTTATTAGATTCGAGTTTAATTTCTTGCTTAATTTTATTGGCTTTTACTTTCAAAATCCCATTACCACTTCCCCAGTCAATCATCCCTTCCCATAAAGGTTCAAGCGGGTTTTCTGGTAATATATTATTTTTTATTTCATATAAACAACTTTTCTGAGTACTCGAACCTGCATTTAATACTAATATTTTCATATTTACTCCTTTATCGTTCTGTAGTAATCGCCGTTCTGTAGTAATCGCTTTAGCGATTATCTATTAATCGCTAAAGCGATTACTACGAAACTAATTATTCTATAGTCTCCATAGCGTCTTTAATGCGAGTAATCACTTCAGGAGGGAGAGGGATATATCCCAGGTCATCAGCAATAGTTTGGCCATTATCCAAGGCCCAAAGCATCACACCCTTAAAAGCGTCTCTTTTTGCTGGATCTGTCCCTGTTTTATAAGCGAGAATCCAAGTATAAGTAACAATTGGGTAAGAATTTTCCCCCTCTGGGTCAAAAATAAAAGCCCGTAAATTCTCAGGTAACTCCACTGCTGCCAAAGCTGCACTTGTGGTTTCTGAATTAGGAGATACAAAATTTCCTGCCTGATTTTCGATAGTGGCCATAGAAATACCTAGTTTCCTGGCAAAACCATATTCTATATAACCTATAGAACCCTGAGTTTGGCTGAGGGTAGCTGTTACCCCTTCATTCCCCCTCGAAGCAATACCGACTGGGAATTCTACTGCAGTCCCACTACCTACTTTTTCTTTCCATTCAGAGCTAATCTCCCCTAGGTGCTGAGTAAATACACTGGTTGTTCCACTGCCGTCAGAGCGAACAACCACAGTAATATTTTGGTCTGGTAAGTTTACACCTGGGTTATCTGCGGCGAGGGCTGGGTCATTCCACTTAGTAATGTTCCCTAGCATAATATCTACATAATTTTTGCGAGACAGTTTCAATTCTGGTACATCAGGAAGATTATAAGCAAAAACGATGCTACCTGCTGCCATTGGGAGGAGAACCACACCTCTGGAAACTTTGGCAATTTGCTCATCACTCATGGCTATATCACTGGCTCCAAAATCCACAGTTCCCTGAGTAAACTGCTCTATCCCCGCACCACTGCCCACAGACTGATAACTAATCTGGACATTGGGATTAACGTCCCGATTGTATTCAAAAAACCAGCGCTGATAGAGAGGGGCGGGAAAAGTAGCACCAGCGCCTGTGATGGAAACTCGACTACCTGAAGCTTGGGGAGCGCCACCACCCTCCGTATTACTTTGTGGATTATTTCCACAAGAACCAATACCCAGAGTAAAGATTAGCAGTGGTGCTAAAAGCATTTGTCCTTTGTTCCATGATTTGAAATTTAACATATATTAGTCTCTCCTAACTAGATTTAGATTGCTCTGGAAACAATTTTTGATTTTTTCCCAACACTCACAGCCAATCTTTTCAACATTCAGTCCGAGGTTTAACTGCTTTAAATTAACTCTTTTAAACGACGGAAACGGTCTGAATAACTTCTCATCACTTCCAAAGCAAATAAAGGGGTATTTTCCACAGCAAAGAGAAACCTTTCTTTATTGAGACATGCTAGTATGCAGTCAGTTTTCGCCACAGCTTTAGATGTTCTTTTATGGTCAAGGTGAACTATAGCCCCCTCCCCAAAAACATCCCCTGGTTGAATAGTTTCTACCAATTTTCCATGGACGAACATCTCTACTTCTCCCTCAATGATGCCGTACATTACCTCACCTTTTGCTCCTTCTTCAAAGATGACTTCTCCCGCTGTAAATTTCTTTGGGCCTTCGTCATTTTTTTGGAATAGTTTGATTGTCTCTACTGGTTGCAACATTTTTTTATTCCTTATTCTTTATTCATTTGTCCTTAGTCCTTAGTTTATTTTTATCCTGCTCAACTTGGAAAGTAAAAAAAACTAATGACTAATGACTTTTTCATTTATCATCACGAAACTCATCAATCATTGCTTCATTGTGCAGCACTGTATCTGCGATAGAAATTGCGTTATTTAATACATGAAAGAAATCAATTTTTTGATTAACTTCACCCAGTTTCTGCTTCAACTCTTCAGTTTTTGCCTCATCCTGGGTTAAGTCTAACTGGTCAATAAGTTCCCCATGAGCAACTTTGTAATAAGATTGTAAATCTCTGAAGTAAGAATGCAGTTCGGTAACTACTGAAATCACCGATTGATTTTCTAGGTAAAATTCTGGTCTTCTATTGTTCATACTCGTTTAAATTAATTAAAACTCTTTTTCAAGATACAGTATCTTTTACCTTGTAGGGGCGGGTTTAGCCAGAATCTAGTAATCTTCCCCATAACCTAATTATCAAAACCCTAAGTACTAGGTAAGGAGCGGAGATGTTCGCCTAAATGGGAGCGAAGAGCAATAGCATGAAATAAAGGGCCACGCCTAGTAAATTCTACAATGCTAACTGCGGCTACAGGCATATCAAAGCGATCGCGGTATCGCCCCACATCTATTCCCAGTAACTCACACAGCATTATCCTAATTGTTGCCTTATGAGAAACAACTAAAATACACCCAGCAGCGTATTTTTCTTCTATTTCTTCTATTACTCTTGAGCTACGGTGGGCAATATCTACTGCTCTTTCTCCTCCTGCAGGGCCATTCCAAGCTGGATCAGTTAACCACTGTACATACTCATCATGGAATTTTTGGTTAACCACTTGCGGATGAAGTCCTTCCCATTCCCCATAGGCAATTTCTTTCAATCCGTCTCTGAGCTGCATTTGCATACCTACAGTTTCACACAAAGGTTTTGCTGTTTGAATAGCACGTCGTAGGGGACTGACAAAAGCTGCTCTCCAGGGTAAATGTTGATATACTTCAGCAAAAGCTTGAGCCATTTCCATCCCTGCAGCGGTTAAACCTGGGTCATTTTCAGGTGTCCCGCAATATCCCCCTGTTATACTGTAATCTGTTTGCCCGTGACGGAGAAAGTAGAGTGTTAAACCCATATCATTAGTCCTTTGGTTGGAAGGTCGGAATGTCATTAATTCTACAAAAATCTTTAAACTTACACCTTTTATACCTTACACCTCACAACTAATGAAGGAGGAGAGGGCGGGTTTTGATAATTAGACATGAGTGCGAAACTAAAACCAAAATCAATACTCCGCAACTCCCCTACTCCCTACTCCCCACTCCCCACTCCCCACTCGGGGGGCCCGCCCCTACAATGACCAATGACCAATGACCAATGACCAATGACTAATGACTAATGACCAATGACCAATGACTAATGACTAATGACCAATAACTAATGTTATGTTCCGTATCGATTGCGTAGGTCTTCTCCTAAATGGGAGCGATCGCCCATTACTTCTAATAATGGGCCATGTTCTGCCATTGAAACAATACTAACCGAAGCCACTGGCATCCCAATGCGATCGCGAAACCGTCCCACATCTATCCCCAACAAACTACACAACATGATTCTAATGGTTGATTTATGGGAAACCACTAAAACATTCCCCCTTTTATAAGTATGCTCAATTTCTTCTAGCACTTCCGAACTTCTCCGAGCAATATCTATGCCTTTTTCCCCGCCAGTTGGTGCATTCCAACCTGGATCTGCCAACCAGCGAACATATTCATCATGGAACTCACTATTTACTGCTTGTGGGGTTTTCCCCTCCCACTTTCCATAGGTAATTTCTTTTAATCCCTCCCTTATTTCAATCTTTATTCCCAAAGAATCACACAAAGGTTTTGCCGTAGCCATTGTCCGCTTTAATGGACTTGAAAAAACTGCTGTCCAAGGAATATTTTTATAAGCAGTTGCAAAATCTTCTGCCATTTCTTTCCCTTCTGGAGTCAAATCTATATCCAATATCCCGCAATAAGTTCCTGTTTGGCTAGAAGTTGTTTCTCCGTGCCTCAAAAAATATATTTTTAAGCTCATTTTATCAATTATCAATTATTAGTTCAAACTGTAGTGGCCAGGCCCCGGGTGGGGAGTGGGGAGTGGGGAGTAGGGAGTAGGGGAGTTGCGGAGTATTGATTTTAGTTTTAGTTTCGCACTAATTATCAAAACCCGCCCTCTCCTCAGTCCTTATACTTTTATGCCTGCATTTGCTTGGACATATTCATCTATTTGAATGGGAACAGGTTTTGCACCCCAAATATCTTGACAGTACTCCCAAATAGAGCGATCGCTTGAGAATTTCCCCATGCGAGCTACGTTCAAAATTGACATTTTTGTCCATTTTTCTTGGTCACGATATGTTGCTGCTACCCGATCCTGACAATCTACATAAGACTGATAATCTGCTAATAGCAAATATTGGTCATCATAGAGTAAAGAATCTACTAAAGGTTGAAAAATATCTCCCCGCTTGAAGTCTCCATAAGCTATACTGTCTATTACATTCCGCAATTCTTCATTAGAATTGTAATAATCCCAGGGATTATAACCCTTAGCTTTCAACTCATTAACTCCTTCTATTGTTAACCCAAACAGGAAGAAATTTTCTGCCCCAACTTCTTCGCGGATCTCAACATTTGCCCCATCTAAAGTCCCAATAGTCAAAGCACCATTAAGGGAGAACTTCATATTTCCTGTTCCTGATGCTTCTTTTCCTGCAGTAGATATTTGTTCAGAAAGATCTGCCGCTGGATAAACTCGTTGACTATTAGTCACGTTATAGTCTGGAATAAACACAACTTTGAGGCGATCGCCCACTTCTGGGTCATTATTTACCACTTCCCCCACAGTATTTATCAATTTAATGATCCTTTTTGCCATAAAGTATCCAGGTGCTGCTTTCCCCCCAAAAATAAAAGTACGGGGAGTCATTTCTATTTTCGGATTGCGTTTTATCCGATTATAGAGAGTAATAATGTGCAGAACATTCAGATGTTGGCGTTTATATTCGTGGATGCGTTTTACCTGAACATCAAAAATGGATTCTATATTTAACTCAATCCCCTGAGTGTCTTTAACGCGATTTGCCAAATCCTGTTTAATATCCTGTTTCTTTTGTCGCCAAGCCCAGCCAAAATCTGCATCATCAGCAAAAGCTTCTAACCCCCTTAATTCCTCCAAGTTTTTAATCCAGTTTTTGCCAATTTTCAGATTAATTAAATTGGTGAGTCGTGGATTACTTAAAACCATCCAACGCCTTGGTGTCACCCCATTAGTTTTATTACTAAACTTCTCTGGGAACAACTCATAAAAATCATGGAGCACTGTCTTTTGCAAAAGTTCTGAGTGCAGTGCTGCTACCCCGTTAATTGCATGAGAACCTACACAAGCCAAATTCGCCATGCGCACATATTTCTCGACCTTATCATCAATTAGAGATAAACTTCCTAGAGGAGCATTGGGATTTTTTGCTTTTACTTCATCGAGAAAACGTTGATTTATTTCGTAGATTATTTGCAAATGCCGAGGTAAAAGACTGCCAAATAAACTCAATGGCCATTTTTCTAAAGCTTCTGGCAACAAAGTATGATTAGTATAGCCCAAAGTTTGGGTCGTAACATACCAAGCTTTATCCCAATCCATCTGATGTTCATCTACTAATAACCGCATTAATTCCGCCACGGCAATAGCAGGGTGAGTATCGTTAAGTTGAGCAGCAAATTTCTCATGGAATGTCTCTAAACTACGTCCTGCTGACAGATGATTTTTAATCATATCTTGCAAAGAGCAGGAAACGAAGAAATATTGTTGCTCTAAGCGCAATGTTTTCCCTTCTATTTGCTCATCATTGGGGTAGAGAACCTTAGTAATATTTTCTGAAACTATCTTTTCATCCACTGCCCCATAATAATTACCCACATTGAAGGCTTCAAAATTGAAAGTTTCACAAGCTTCTGCTTTCCACAGGCGTAAAGTATTAGTTGTATTTACCTGATATCCCAGAATCGGAGTATCGTAGGGAACACCCTTGACCACACGATGGGGAACCCAACGCACCCGCGAGTTACCATTTTCCTCTGTATAATTCTCTGTATAGCCGCCAAAATAGACATACTCACTGCTTTCTGGGCGGGCAATTTCCCAAGGGTTGCCAAATTGTAGCCATTTATCTGTAATTTCTACTTGCCAACCATCGTGAATTTCTTGGTCAAATATGCCATATTCGTAACGAATCCCGTAACCAATTGCGGGTATTTCTAAGGTTGCTAAGGAGTCTATATAACAAGCTGCAAGTCGCCCTAAACCCCCATTTCCCAAACCTGGTTCTTCTTCTTGGGCGATTAATTCATCTAAATCTAGTCCTGATTCTTTGACTGCTTGACGTACTTTATCATAAATCCCCATATTAATTAAATTGTTTCCTAAATGGGGGCCCATCAGAAATTCTGCCGAAAAATAGCAGACCACTTTGACCTCTTCTTTCAAGTAGGTTTTGACGGTATTGAGCCAGCGATGGAGTAGGCGATCGCGTACTGTATAAGCTAATGCCATATAGTAATCATTTTTCGTCGCAATGCCTGGGAATTTCCCTTGAATATAAAAGAGGTTATCTGCAAAGGCACGTTTTATGGTTTCAACATTTAAACCTGTGCGATCGTCTTCTATTTCCACAGCCTGAATTGCTTTGTTTGTCTCAAAATTTATTGGTTCCATTTCTTTTTCCTTGCCTTTTCCTAATTCTTTAGTTAGCTTTTTCTTCAGTTTACTTTTCAGCTTTTTTTCTAGCTTTTTTTTCAGCTTTTTCTTCATTTATTCCGCTCGATCCTGCTTATTTTTCTCTCAGGTTTTCTCTAGATTTATTTTCGTTGCCTACAACTCCCTGCACTTACTTGATTTATTTTCGGTGCTGAATTGAGTTATGAATTATCTAGTAAAAAAAAAATACTAACAAAACTCAAACTCCCCACTCCCTTCTCCCTTCTCCCTTCTCCCTTCTCCCTTCTCCCTTCTCCCTTCTCCCTTCTCCCCACTCCCTTCTCCCTTCTCCCTTCTCCCCACTCCCTTCTCCCCACTCCCTTCTCCGCAACTCCGCTACTTTAAGGTTTCATGCTTCAATTCAGCAGATTTATTTTCGGTGCGTTAGCGAAGCGTAACGCACCCTACAACTGATTACTCTGCACTCACTAGCAAACTCGAAGGTTGAGAGCGATCGCCTTCGAGTACCACCCCGCGCTCATTGGCTTCGAGATGGCGTACAATCAGATAAACTGCTTCTATTTTTTCGGGATAACCTGCTTTTTCTGCCAATTCTCCTAACCCCAACGGTTTCCCCGCCCCTTTCAGACTTTCCATTACCTTGTGCTGCAATTCTAAAATTGATGCTGCCGCCTTTTTCCCTGCTTCTACCCCAGGTTGATGGTAAGCATTGATATTAATCAGGTAAGCATACAAACCTACTGCCCTTTCATACAGAGCAATCAAAGCCCCGACAATCTTAGGATTTACTTCAGGAACAGTTACAGTTATGGAGTCCCGTTGATTTTCGTAGAGTGCTTGTCTTGTTCCCTGTAACAAACCTGAGAGATAGTCCCCAGAAGTAACTCCTGGCTCTACTTCAAACTTGTTCCCCTTCCGATCTTTCAATACCTCAATAAAGGTGGCGAAAAAGTTGGGTATTCCTTCCCTTAACTGCTGCACATAGGCGTGCTGGTCAGTTGAACCTTTATTACCATAAACAGCAATTCCCTGATAAACAGTATTGCCATCTAAATCTTTTTCCTTACCCAAAGACTCCATCACCAATTGTTGGAGATAACGACTAAATAGCAGCAGACTATCTTTATAGGGCAATACCACCATATCTTTTTTCCCTTGACCATCCCCTGCAAAATACCAACTCACAGCCAGTAGTGCAGCAGGATTATTTTTGATTTCCCGAAGGCGAGTAGCTTCGTCCATTTCTTTTGCCCCAGCTAACATAGCATGGATATCAATCCCCTGTAATGCGGCTGGCAATAGTCCCACTGTGGACAATTCTGAGGTGCGTCCTCCCACCCAGTCAAACATAGGAAACTGGGCGATCCAACCCTCTTCAGTCGCTAACTCCTCCATTTTGCTACCTGGCATAGTAATGGCGACAGCGTAGCTCGCAAAATTTAAACCCTGTACTGCATAAGCCTGTTTAACTTCTAACATCCCGTTACGGGTTTCGGGAGTCCCGCCAGATTTACTGGTGACTAACACTAAAGTACTGTTAAGACGGTTTTTTAACCGAGCCAGAACCCGCTCTATCCCTGCTGGATCTGTATTGTCAATAAAATGAATGTTTAGGGGAGGTTCATCTGGGGCTAATGCTTCTGCTACAAATTGTGGCCCGAGAGCCGATCCACCGATACCAATAGACAAAACATCAGTAAATTTGGGTGCATGAGGCGGTTTTATTGCCCCAGAATGTACCTTTTTAGTAAAAGTGTCAATTTCTTCGATGCTAGTAATTATTTCTTGTTTGATTTCTAAATTGGGGGAGATAGCTGGATTTCTGAGCCAGTAGTGACCAACCATGCGGTGTTCGTCTGGGTTAGCGATCGCCCCTTGTTCCAGTTTCTCCATTTCCTCGAAAGCTTTGGCAAATTCTGGTGTTAATTTTTCCACCAGAACTGCATCAAACCCCATCCGACTCACATCTAGATACAATTCTAAACCAGCATGATAGTATAACCAGTCTTGATAACGTTGCCAGAGTTCTTTTGCATCCATAATATTATTGTTGATGGTTGATGGTTGATGGTTGATTGTTGATTGTTGATTGTTGGAGGAAAGGGCGGGTTTTGATATTTAGATTATGGGTTTGATTATGGTTTTTTGGCTCAACCCGCCCCTACAATGGCTCAACCCGCCCCTACACTGTTCACTGATTTAGAAAGGCCATTTCCAATTGTTTATTTCGTCCTTATCAGTCCCGTGTTCGCGGGCGTAATGGAGGTTCTCAATAATTTTGTTCTTCATGTGTTCTTTCACATAAGCTGCGGCTGAACCCAGTTTAGGAACGCGGTCTATCACATCAATTACCAGATTAAAGCGATCGATTTGGTTATTAATCGCCAATTCTAGTGGAGTATTGATATTCCCCTTTTCCTTGTAACCCCGAACGTGAATCCGATCCTGATTACTCCGACGATAAACTAACTTGTGAATTAACCAAGGATAGCCATGAAAATTAAAAATCACTGGCTTATCTTTAGTAAACAAGCCATCAAAATCCCTGTTAGAAAGTCCGTGAGGGTGTTCCCCTTCTGACTGCAGCTTAAACAAGTCAACCACATTAATAAAACGCACCAGTAACTGTGGGCATTCTTCCCTGAGTATGGCAGTTGCCGCTAAAGCTTCTCTTGTTGCCACATCTCCACATGATGCTATTATTACATCTGGGTTATCTAGTTCTTTTCCTTGGTCATCATTACTTGCCCATTCCCAAATACCAATCCCCTTAGTACAGTGCTTCACTGCGTCTTCCATATTCAGGTACTGGAGGTGTTTCTGTTTGTCAGCAACGATTACATTGACATAATCTTTACTCTTCAAACAGTGATTGGCTACAGATAACAAACAGTTAGCATCTGGTGGCAGGTAAATCCGAGTTACACTAGCACTTTTGTTTGTTACTAGGTCAATAAAGCCAGGGTCTTGGTGACTAAAACCATTATGGTCTTGTCGCCATACAGTAGAAGATAGCAAGATATTCCAGGAAGAAATAGACGCACGCCAGGGAACTTCATGTTTACAGATATCCAGCCATTTTGCGTGCTGGTTGAACATGGAATCTATTACATGAGCAAAGGCCTCATAAGTATGGAAGAAACCATGCCGTCCTGTGAGTAAGTAGCCTTCGAGCCACCCCACTAAAGTATGTTCGCTCAACATTTCCATTACCCGACCGTCGGGAGCCAACTGGCTACCATCTTCATCTTCAGGCAAATATTCAGCCATCCAAGCTTTTTTGGTAACTTCATAAAGAGCGCTGAGACGGTTAGAGGCAGTTTCGTCAGGGCCAAATACTCGGAAGTTGTGCATATTCTTGCGCATTACATCTCGCAGGAATTTACCCATTAACCCAGTATTTTCCGCTTCCACTGTCCCTGGTTTAGTTACTTCCACCCCATACTCACGGAAGTCTGGCATAATTAAATCTTTGCGCACCAAACCACCATTAGCGATGGGGTTGGCACTCATACGGCGATCGCCTTTAGGTGCTAGTTCTTTCAATTCAGCAATGAGCTTACCATTTTCGTCGAACAACTCTTCTGGCTTATAGCTTTTCATCCAAGCTTCGAGCATTTGGCGGTGTTGCTCATTACTGTGCATTTCCCCCATGGGCACTTGGTGCGCCCGCCAGAAACCTTCTACCTTGTGACCATCCACTTCTTTTGGCCCTGTCCAACCTTTAGGAGTGCGCAGGATAATCATGGGCCAGAGTGGCCGCTTGGCTACCCCAGTGCTGCGTGCTTCTGCTTGAATTGCTCGAATTTCGTTAACGCACCGTTCCATTGTTTCTGCCATCTGCTGGTGCATAACTGCTGGCTCTTCCCCTGCCACTATGTATGGAGTATATCCATAACCACTGAAAAGGCTTTCCAATTCTTCTTGGGGAATACGGGAGAGAATGGTAGGGTTAGCGATTTTATAACCATTCAAATGCAGAATGGGTAATACTGCACCATCGCGGATGGGGTTGAGGAATTTATTAGAATGCCAAGCAGTAGCCAGTGGCCCTGTTTCAGCTTCCCCATCCCCCACCATGACGGTGACGATTAAATCTGGATTGTCATAAGCTGCACCGTAAGCATGAGAAACACTATAACCCAGTTCTCCTCCTTCATGGATCGAGCCTGGAGTTTCGGGGGTACAGTGAGAACCAATATGACCAGGGAAGGAAAACTGTTTGAAAAATTTCTGCATCCCTGCCTCATCTTCACTCTTATCGGGATAGACTTCCGAGTAAGTTCCCTCTAAATAGACAGGGCCGAGTATTCCTGGTGCGCCATGTCCTGGCCCTGCCAAGAAAATTGCATTCAGGTCGTACTTATTGATGAG
Source organism: Gomphosphaeria aponina SAG 52.96 = DSM 107014 (assembly GCA_016903655.1). Taxonomy (GTDB): domain Bacteria; phylum Cyanobacteriota; class Cyanobacteriia; order Cyanobacteriales; family Gomphosphaeriaceae; genus Gomphosphaeria; species Gomphosphaeria aponina. The sequence goes on along the minus strand of JADQBC010000036.1, from coordinate 9,214 downwards.
TCTGTTGAGGTGGACATAGCTAAAGCTCATCCCTGGGGACGCTCCCCAGTGACCCAGCAAACGGTGTTTAATGTGTTCTGGTTTTAGGGGTTCCTTCAGTAGGGGATTTTCCCGCAGATAAATCATGCCCACTGCCAGGTAGTTACAAGCCCGCCAGTAAGCGTCAATTTTGCGCAGTTCTTCTGAGCTTAAGGGCCCTTCTACTTTTGTTTTTGGTGCATCTAGTGCTTGAACCATATCTAATTCCTACTTTTTGGATTTTGTAATGCAACTGATCAATTCAGTTCTTGTGATTATTAGCATAGACTAGCTAGATTTTTTGATTCTGTCAAGTCTATTTTTTTCACCAGTTATTTACTGGTTTTGTTCTGTCAAAATTATTTTTGTGGCTGGTTTCCCTTGCCCTTGACAATCTTGCTAATTTTGTGATTTTCTTGACAATCTTTTTGTTATTTTTCTGTAATCACTTTTACTAAGAGTCTTATTTGCTCCTCTTATTCTCGTTTTACTATTTCCCCCAAAGGTTAAATTTTGTTTAAGAAAATCTCCTTTTTTTTCCCTCAACCTGAGTTTACGAGATTGTCTTCCTTAATAGGTTAAGAAAAGATTAAATTTTATTTGATGCAAGAATTTAATTTTTTTTTAGCTTTACAGCAGTCAAAATATGGTAAAAGCAGTTTAATCTATAGTAGTTGAACCAACTATCCTAGCCCCACTAGAAAAACTTTAAGCTCTGAACTTCAGAGTAGAAATTAAAAATAACACAATTCCAGAAATTAGGCCGAGCTCATTTTTTGGTGTTCAAAGCCTGTTTAAGTAAATAATATCCCACTGAAAGGGATAAGATGATAGAAGCAATACCAAATAAAGTTACAGGAGGTAAAGCTTTCACATCTAAAATAATTACCTTGCGAGCTATAGCAATGATTGCAACTAGAAAAATAACTTCTACATGCACGACTTCTTCTACTAGATAAATTTTAGTTGCATCTATTAATTCTAGGCCAATTAAAATAGTTAAAAAATAACCGAAGATATCAAGAATGTTATTAATATCGAGCAGCATAAATGGAGGGTTGAGCAGTTCTTTTAAAAGAATTATGCTCAGTTCGATAGTGTTTAAGAAAACCACCAGAATCATCATAATCAGCAAAGCTGTAATAATATAGCGTTCAAATAAATTCAGGAATTTTTTCATTATAGTTAGCTTGATGGTTGATAACTGATAACTGATAAGTAGATAAGCAAAGTTATCTACTTAAGTTGATTACTAGATTATCCCTAATAACTGACAATTGACTACATTCCCATCAAAATCACAGTCGAGCGCGGCTCAACTTTATAGGTGTATTCCTCAATTTTTGGCGCGGTTTTTGCCTCGCAAAAATCATCAGGAGAACTTAAAGAAGTATCCACCAGGCGATACCAATGTTCTGAGGGATAAATTGGGGGTGGCAGTTCAAATGTTAAAGCTTCCCAATAGGCATTTAAAATTATATGAAGATGTTCACCACTTTTTGGATGATGGAGGGTAAAGGCTAAAGTATGAGAATCATCACTCCAGTCTGGTTGTCCTAAACGCACTCCATGCCAAATAACATAAGGCTGTTTCTGGGGGTAGGTAGCCAAAAAACTCTCCTCTTGAAAGATAGCTTTATGCTGAATAAAATGAATCAAACTCTTAGTAAATCGCAGCAAACCTGCATTTTTTTCCACTAAACTCCAGTCAAACCAATTTAACTCATTATCCTGACAATAGGCATTATTATTTCCCTCTTGAGTCCGCCTGACTTCATCGCCCATTAATAACATGGGAGTTCCCTGGGAAACAAGCAATATTGTTAATAAATTCTTGATTTGTTTTTGGCGCAAGGCTTCTATTTCTCTGTTATTTGTTTTTCCTTCTTCCTCACAGTTCCAACTATAGTTATCATTTGCTCCATCTCGACTATCTTCTAAATTTGCCTCATTGTGTTTCTCGTTATAGGAAACTAAATCATTGACAGTAAAACCATCGTGACAGGTAATAAAATTAATACTACGGTTGGCTTCTCGGTCAGGTTGAGGGTAAATATCAGGACTTCCCATGAGTCGAGCGGCTAGTTTTGTCACCATCGCAGGATCGCTTTTGACAAAACGACGCACATCATCCCGAAATTGGCCATTCCACTCCGTAAAGCGATCGCCCACAAATGAACCCACTTGATAGAGTCCCCCAGCATCCCAAGCTTCTGCAATTAGTTTTGCTCCTGCCAAAACTGGGTCTGTATCAATTAACCACAAAGTTGGGGGGTCTTTAATGGGAAAACCTGAGCTATCCCGTGACATTACCGAAGCTAAATCAAATCTAAAACCGTCCACGTGCATTTCAGAAACCCAGTAGTGCAAGCAATCAATAATCATTGGCCCGACTACTTGGTGATTTGCCTTTACCGTATTGCCACAACCAGAATAGTTACTGTAATAAGCTTTATTATCCTGTTCCAAAATATAATAAAGCTGGTTCTCCAACCCGCGAAAAGAAAGGGTGGGGCCATTGTGGTTGCCTTCTGCCGTATGGTTAAAAACCACATCTAAAATTACTTCTATGCCCGCTTGGTGAAATGCTTTCACCATGTCGCGAAACTCATCTACAGGGCCCAGGGGGTCGCGGCGGGAACTGTAACCCCTGTGAGGTGCAAAAAATGCGATGGTACTGTAGCCCCAGTAGTTTTTCAAACCTGGTTTGACATCCTGAACATCAAACTGGTGAATAGGTAATAATTCTACTGCAGTCACCCCTAAGTCTTGAAGATAGGGAATTTTTTCTATTAGTCCTGCATAAGTGCCTCTTTTTCCTGGGGAGACACCAGAATTAGGATTGCGGGTAAAGCCACCTACATGGAGTTCATAAATTATGCTTTGAGAATAGGGAATTTTTAAAGGCTTATCTCCCTCCCAGTCGTAGGTGCTAGTATCCACAACTACTCCCTTCAGGGCCTGAGGGCAGTTATCACCAGGATGACTAGCTGCTTCCCGACTATAATGTTCATCCCCTACAATTGCCCTCGCGTAAGGGTCAAGTAATACTTTTGTTCCATCAAAACGATGACCATTTTCTGGTGCAAAAGGCCCATAAGCTCGATAACCGTAAATCTGCCCAGCTTTGATTCCTTCCACAAAGATATGCCAGTAGTTGGCAGTTTTGTTTTTTTTGGGGTCAAGTCGAATCACTCGAGCTGGTTTTTTTTCTAAGGGGTCGTCAAATAATAGTAATTCCATCGCCGAGCAGCTTTTAGAAAAGATGGAAAAATTCACCCCATTGGGGAAGACAGTAGCACCGAGGGGAAAGCTTTTCCCTGGTAAGATATCGGGAGATTTCATCTAGTTTTCTTATGTAATATTTAGATCTTTCAGGACAAATCGCAGGATAAATACCCCAGCAAGAATCCATAAGGTTACTTTCGTCTCATGGAATTTTCCTTGAAAAGTCTTACTTAAGGATAAAGGATTAAGCCCACTGCTAACCCTTCGGTAATGGAAAAACTCCAGAATGGTTAAAAATGAGGGGATGGACTCTGCTGGATCATCCCACTGAGCTTGACTTCTCCGCCATTTACTCTTTTAATTTCCTAACTCTTCATCTTTCATATCAGTGACAAACATATGTCCTGGGGCATGAGTAATGGCTAACTCTGGCCTTGCTGCAAGCAAGGCAGCTTGAGTGGTTACACCACAAGCCCAAAATACAGGTATTTCTCCGTCATTAATAGTAACCGCATCGCCGTAATCAGGACGATTTAGATCCTGAATACCTAAAGGAGCTGGATCTCCCAAATGGATCGGCGCTCCATGAACCCTGGGGTAACGGCTCGTAATCTCCACGGCGCGAATAGCATCAGATGGAGACACAGGCCGCATGGAAACCACCAAAGGGCCAGAAAAGGGCCCTGCCGACACACACTGGATATTAGTCCGATACATCGGCACATTTTTCTGTTCTTCAATTTGTCGCACTGGTACTCCAGCTCGCAGCATAGCCCCTTCAAAAGTAAATGAGCAACCGATGAGAAAGCAAACAAAGTCATCACGCCAATATGTACTGATGTCAGTCAGCTCCTCGAGGAGCTCCCCATGACGGAAAACACAATAACGAGGTAGATCTGTCCTTAAGTCAGCACCAGGGGCGAACATTCCAGGTTCAGATTTTCCCATATCTGTTACATAGAGAATTGGGCAAGGTTTCGGATTACGAAGGCAGAAAAGGACAAAATCGAATGCTAGATCTTTGGGCAAAATTACCAAATTAGCTTGAACATATCCTGGTGCTAAACCCGCTGTAGGGGAGGCAAATTCCCCTATGCGGCAAAGCTGTCTAATTTCAGCGGGAGTTAAATTCATTGGTCATTAGTTATAGTATCAGATATTATAACTAATGACCAATGAGCTGAGACTAATGACAACTGTTAATTTGCATATTTTACAGCCGTGCCACTTGCAGCAACCATTAACATACTTCCCCCATTACCAATGCCAATAGTTTCGTAGTCTAAATCAATGCCAATAATAGCATTTGCTCCCAGCTTTTCTGCCGCTTCAATCATCTCTTTAATTGCCATATCTTTCGCCTCTCGTAAAGATTGTTCATAAGCACCCGATCGCCCCCCCACAATATCCCGAATACCCGCAAAAAAGTCCTTAAAAATATTCGCTCCCAGTATTGCTTCTCCACTCACAATGCCATAATAGCCAGTAATTGTTTTTCCTTCAATATTGCTAGTAGTTGTTAAAATCATGGTTTTTCTTGCTCCTAATTAATCACTTTTTTTATCTTACCATGCTCTGTTCCTATATAATTGAGCCAACAACTTTTTTATACTTAAGTTTATGTTGAAATTCCTGTTAATTTTTGGTGGTGGCGGGTTGGGAAGTGTTTGCCGTTATTTGGTGAGTCAGGCGATCGCCCGTCGGTTTGATACTAATTTTCCCTGGGGAACATTAACTGTAAATCTTCTCGGTTCCTTTGCCATTGGCATATTTATTGCTTTCGGAGAAAGGGCTGGATTAAATCCTTTTTGGAGTTTGTTATTTGTCACGGGGTTTTGTGGGGGCTTTACCACTTTTTCCTCTTTTGCTTATGAGAATAATTTCCTCTTGAGCCATGAAGATTATCTGGCTGTCTTTGTCTATACCTTCCTCAGTCTTTTTTGGGGTTTTGCTGCTACTTTTTTAGGCATTTTTCTAGTTAAAAATATTTAATTTACTTAAGCTTACAACTTTTGTAACTCACTCAATAAGGGTTTGGAGACCAAACCCCTACTAAAGTTAGTTTACATTACCTTTGATTTTGATATTCTTCCAATAAACCAACCAAATTCATTAAACACTGATTAGGTAAAAGTTGCCCCAGCGGAACTGCCAATTTTCCTCCACCCAGCTCCACGGGAATATCTGCCAAAATTTGTTCAATTTGAGCTTGATTAAAATTCCCCTTTTCTAATAAGGGATAGACTCTTTCAGCTACAACCGTATGCAAATGAGCATTAGCTAAATAAAGATGCCACTTTGCCACTTCAATATAGATATTTTCCCCAATTTCAGCGGCAAGTTTTTCGATTTCTTGGGTAAGATTAGAGTTAGCCATGAGATTTTTCCACAGAATAGTCAGCGATCGCCATTAAATAAAACAAATGGAGCAACAAAACTGCCGCCCAGATTCCTGTAACCCAAATCGCCCACGACCAAGTGGCATTTTTCAAATTATGGACAAACCATAAACCAGAGTTACTGGCGGCAAAAACTGCCACATGGACTGCAAAATTCATCCTGTCATCTAAACGACGATAAGCAGGATCTTTTCGGTCTGGTTGACGTGGCCAACGAGGAGGCATAAGATATTGCTTGTTAATAATTTATTTCTGAATCTATTTTAACAAATTCAAGCATCAACTTTTTATATCTTAAATGTAATGCAAAAAAATAATTGTTTATATTTATATATAGCCAAGATGATGTTTTTTCGGACAATCTTTTTCTGCTCTCGACAGACAATCTCGTTTAAACCCCATTGAAAGAATAGACTTCTTGCGAAATTAGGAAAAACTGTCATCAGTCAGCTTCGCTGACTACCGACAGTTTTAATGTTTGGACTTCTTGCTTTTGCTCTATAGCAGAAGGCAGAAGGCAGAGGGCAGAAGGCAGAAGGAAAACCCTTACTATTATTAAGTTTTAGATTTTGATAATGTCAATACTATTCCCCTCTTTGCTCTATTATCAATACCATCTCTTTCTTTACTAGACCTTTTGCGAAAGTAGTGTTAACCCCCCCTACCCCCCCGCGGGCTCGGGGGGGAGAAATGCTTGGAATGTAGGGCTCCGGACCCGAACCCGCGGGGAGGGTTGGGGTGGGGTTTTTTACGGTTTCGCAAAAGGTCTACTATAGTAATTCCTTGACTGAGACGACAAGGGATTTAAACTGGGATAATATAAAAGTATTAAACCAGTGAGAAGGGAGTAGGGAGTGGGGAGAGGGTTTGAGTTTGGTTAGCAGTTTTTGTAAATATATAGTTCATTACTCAAAAAACGCAACGCCCAAAAAACAATTACTCTTACATAATAGTAAGGTATTTCTAACCTTTTCTTAATTTGGTTTTCCCTATGATAAACTGTGGAATAAGCCTAAAAATTTTAGCTCATAACTAACCACTAATGAAATGAATCGTAAACCCCTTCAGCAGATAATATTCCCTTTAGTATTTGCTTTAATACTTACCTACTTTCTAACTCATCTACCAACCATCGTCGCCGAGGAAAGTAACTCAGTAAAAATAACATTTGTTAGACCAACAGTAAACCCCAAACAGGGTACGCCTACAGGTACAGAAGAAGGAGCAGGAAGTCACAACGGTAGTTGTAGGTTAGACAATCAACAAACAGACATTGAACCACTAATAGCTTTAGTTCCTGAAGAAAAAGTAGCAAATGCTTTAGACACTTATGTGTGGGGAAAAACTACTTTATCCCATCCTACTTTATGGTTTTATACTGCTTATCCACCCCATACTCATGCAGAATTAGAAATCCAAAATGAAGAAGAGAACCTCATCTATCGTACTTATTTACCTCTAAATAATCCCCCTGGTTTTGTTAGTTTTACTCTGCCAAATACCAGTCCAGAATTAAAAATCGGAGCCAAATACTTATGGTATTTATATATTAAATGCAATGGGGAAGATACCCCAGATGATGTAATTTCAGCCTGGATAGAAAGAATAGCATTAAACCCAGGAAAATTAAGAGAACTAGATTTAGTTAATTTCTTCGCTGAAAACGGCATTTGGTACGATACAATCACTAATCTCGACCAACTCCGCCAAAATAATCCAGCAGAGGAAAGTTATGCTTCTATTTGGAGTAATTTATTACAGCAAGTTGGCTTAAATAAGATAAGTCAAAAACCTGTTGTTCAACGTTTCTAGTTAATCCCCCCAACCTTCCCCGCAGGGGGCGGGGGGATTTGGTTTCAGAGGTAAAAAACTAGAAATTCATTTCCAGGGTGTTAAATTTTCACCTCTTCTAACATTAATTTAGAACGTTTTACCTTTTCAGGAATGGCAATAGGATAATCCCCAGTAAAACAAGCAGAACAGAAACTTTTTGGCTCTTCACCTGTTACTTTCAGCATCCCTTCCCAACTTAAATAAGCTAAAGAGTCAACCTCTATTTGTTCCTTGATATCTGCCACTGTTTTTGTAGCAGCAATTAACTGTTCTTGGTTATCAGTATCAATGCCATAAAAACAAGGATGAGTTACAGGAGGAGAGGAAATGCGCATATGCACTTCTTTCGCCCCAGCTTCCCGCAACGCCCGCACTATTTTCTTGCTAGTAGTACCCCGTACAATTGAGTCATCTACAATAATGATTCGTTTCCCCTCTAAAACATCTTTCAGCGGGTTCAACTTCATGCGAATACCATGTTCTCGCATATGCTGGGTGGGTTGAATAAAAGTGCGCCCCACATAACGATTTTTAATCAACCCTTCCTCATAAGCAATACCAGACGAGCGCGAATAACCGATCGCCGCTGGAATCCCCGAATCAGGAACACCCATTACCACATCAGCCTCTATACCCGCTTCTTTTGCTAGTTGATCTCCTAAACGCAAACGGTAACTATAGAGACTCTCGTTGTGCATAATACTATCTGGGCGAGCAAAATAAATCATCTCAAAAATACAGAGTTTCCGCTCTGGTTTTTGCGCCCAGTGGAAAGAAGCTAACCCCGCTTCTGTAATCCAAACTAACTCCCCAGGCTCTACATCCCGTAAATATTCAGCCCCAATAATATCTAAAGCACAGGTTTCCGAAGCTAACACATAACGCTGAGGCTGCTCTTCCAATCTACCTATTACCAGGGGACGAACCCCATTGGGATCTCTTACTCCCATTATCCCTGTGGGAGTCCCAATCACTAAACTATAAGCTCCTTGACACTTTTGAAAAGCACTGATCGCCCCTTCTAACCAGTCTTTCCCCCCATCAACTTCAAGGGCGATCGCTATAGCGATCGCCTCTGAGTCTGTGGTTGTGATAAAACAACAATCATTATTCTTTAATTCCTGGCGCAATTCCCTTGTATTTACTAGATTCCCATTGTGTGCCAATGCCAGCTTGCCTAAGCGAGTTTCTACTACTGCGGGTTGTGCATTTACCTTCAAACTACTACCTGTTGTCGAATAGCGAGTATGACCCACTGCTATTTTTCCTGTTAACTCATTTAAGATAGATTCATTAAATACTTGGGACACCAGTCCCATATCCTTATGACAATGTACCTTATTTTCGGCAAAAGTTGCTATTCCTGCTGACTCTTGTCCTCTGTGCTGCAAAGCATACAGTCCAAAATAAGTCAACTTAGCTACATTTTCTTCTGGGGCATAAATCCCAAATACCCCACAAGCTTCTTCTGGTTTATCATGCAAGGCAGACATCTGAGGTTCGGAGTTGAGAGAGTTCATTTCAGTTATTTATCAATTATCTTCTTTAGAATACAAAAACCCAACCTGGTAGTTAACTTTTTCTTAACATTACCTTTACCACCTACTATTTTCTTAGACATATGTGGACATATCTCTAGAAACCTACTTCCTCGGTGAATAAGTAGGATTTTTATCGCTCACCCGTTTCAGATGTTTATTTGCAAAGAAGGGGAATGTTCCGTGTTATCTGGTAAC
>JADQBC010000049.1 GCA_016903655.1 Gomphosphaeria aponina SAG 52.96 = DSM 107014 | reverse complement strand
TGATGATAAGACAGCCAGAGATGGTAGTTTGAATTGTACCCGTGTAAAGGGACATATCCCAGAGGAGCGGTGTGATGCGAAAGTATCACGCACCGTTTTGAAGACGAGTCAGAGAGGTGACTCTCTGGCTTAGTTTAATATTGATTGCCCAGAGGATTTATGATAACCAAGAGATAATAAACTCTAGGTAAATGTTTTATGGCTTACGATCAAGAGAAAAAGGTGGCAATGGAAGGGGCGATCGCGGCGGCTAAACTTTGCGATCGGGTACGGGGAGATATTCCCCAAGCAATAGAAAAAAGTGACAAAAGTCCTGTAACTGTGGCTGACTATGGAGCGCAAGCCCTGATTTGTAAGGCTTTGGCTGAGGTGTTTCCTGATGATCCGATTGTGGGAGAAGAGGATGCAACTGAGTTGCGCAAACCAGCAATGGGGGCAACTTTGACTAAGGTGACGAGTTATGTTAAAGAAATAATTCCAGATGCTACTGAAGAAAAGGTAACAACCTGGATCGATCAGGGTAATGGTAAGGTAGGCTCACGATATTGGACTTTAGACCCAATTGATGGCACAAAAGGGTTTCTGCGTCAAGATCAATATGCTGTAGCTTTGGCATTGGTGGAAGATGGGGAAGTAAAATTGGGAGTTTTGGCTTGTCCAGCTCTAAATTTATCTGAGACAACAGGAATACTGTTTGTGGCAGTGCGGGGTGAGGGGACAATCATGATGCCCATTGCTGGGGGTGAAGCAAAAAGGATTAAGGTGGTGAGTAAGGATGATCGCGATCGCTTCCGCTTTGTGGAAAGTGTGGAGTCGGGTCATGGCGACCAGTCTAGGCAGAATGCGATCGCTCAAGCGGTGGGTATTACTACTGAGTCGGTGCGGGTTGACTCTCAGGCTAAATATGGTATTGTAGCAGCAGGAGAAGCTGCTCTCTATCTCCGTCTTCCCTCTCCCAAGTCCCCAGACTATCGGGAGAATATTTGGGATCACGCGGCAGGGGCGATCGTGGTGGAAGAAGCTGGTGGTCGTGTTACTGATATGTATGGCAAACCTTTAGATTTTGCGGGTGGTGCAAAGATGATGGATAATCAAGGTGTTGTGGTCAGTAACGGCGCAATTCACGATCAAGTTTTGGCAGCTTTACAACAGTAAAATGAAGTTATCAGTTAAAAGAAACATCGTTAATTGTTAACCGTTAACTGATAATTGTTAATAAATAGGGGCGGGTTTTGATATAACAATTATGGAATTGTACTAGAAGTTGTCTTCTTACCCGCCCCGTAAGTTTTAACTGATAACTGATGAGTTGAAAATTAATTTATCAATTTGCCAATGACCATTTCGCGCACTATTTGCCTTGGATTTCTAGCGCTTATTGCTGTGGGGACTCTGTTGTTACTTATGCCCTTTTCTACCAGCGATGGCAGTTGGAATGACCCGATTGTGGCTTTATTCACTGTCACCTCTGCTGTGTGCGTGACGGGGTTGGTTGTGGTGGATACTGGTAGCCATTTCTCTTTTTGGGGAGAGTTAATCATTGTTGTAATGATTCAGTTGGGAGGGTTGGGTTATATGATGATTACTACCTTCCTCATGTTGCTCATTGGACGGAAATTTGACCTGAGACAAAGACTGGCTATTCAAGATTCTTTTGACCGCCCTTTTGTGCAAGGTAGCACCAGTTTAATCCGTTCTATTATCGCTACAACTTTGATTTTTGAAATTACGGGAATTTTATTGTTGCTGAAGGTTTTCTCTGCGAATTTTGATTCGGAACAGAGTCTCTGGTTGGCAATATTTCACAGTGTTAGTGCCTGGAATAATGCAGGATTTGGATTGTTTCCAGATAATTTAATGAGTTATCGAGCTTCTTGGTTGATTAATCTGGTCATCCCTGGATTAATTATTTTTGGCGGACTGGGTTATCAAGTAATTTTTGAAATGTATTTATGGATCGAAAACCGTCTCAAAAATAAGCGGGCAATATTTGTTTTGTCTCTGAACTTTAAGGTAGTAATTAGTACCACGTTCTTCCTGCTAGTCTTGGGAACTGTGGCTTTTTTCTTGACTGAATTAAAAAATCAGGCTACTTTGGCACCTTTCCCTCTCCACGAAAAAATTTTAGCTGCCTGGTTTCAGTCAGTGGTAACGAGGACGGCTGGGTTTAATAGTATAGATATAGGAAAAATGACCACTGCGGGCCTATTATTTACTATCGGTTTGATGTTTATTGGTGCAAGTCCTAGTGGGACTGGAGGTGGAATTAAAACAACTACTCTGAGAATTATAACCAACTGTACAAGGTCGGTTTTACAAGGAAATGAAAATGTAGTTATCTATCAGCGAGAAGTGCCAAATTCTCTCATTTTAAAAGCTGTTGCTGTGGTTTTTGGTTCCGTCATGACGGTGATCTGCGTAACTTTTATTATTTCTTTTCTTGACCCAGATTTTGATTCGATTCAAATTTTGTTTGAAGTGGTTTCAGCTTTTGCCACAGTAGGACTGAGTACGGGAATTACAGCTAGTCTTTCCAGTTGGGCAAAATTATTGTTAATTATCACTATGTATATCGGGAGGGTTGGGGTGCTTCTTTTGATGGCGGCAATTTTAGGAGAACCTCGCCCTTCTGTGCTTCAATATCCAGAGGAAAATCTACTTGTGGGATAGTTGATGGTTGATGGTTGATGGTTGATGGTTGATGATCTTCCCAGAAAGATTAACAATTAACAATTAACCATTAACAATTAACAATTAACTGATGATGGTTGATGATCTTCCCAGAAAGATTAACAATTAACAATTAACCATCAACAATTAACAATTAACTGATGATGGTTGATGATTGATGATCTTCCCAGAAAGATTAACAATTAACAATTAACCATCAACAATTAACAATTAACTGATAATGAGGTGGGAAATGGATCTGCGATCGCTTAAATTTTTGACTAATTTACGCCAAGAAAATGTTCAGTTTGCGGTGATTGGTTTAGGGCGTTTTGGACGGGCGGTTTGCGAGACGCTCCATAAGTTGGGTTATGAAGTGTTGGGAACGGATATTGATGAAAAGCTGGTAGCACAAGCTTTAAACCGAAGAATCGCCACCAGTGCTGTTAAACTAAATTCTACAGAACCTACTGCTTTGAAACAGGCGGGTATTTTTGAGTTTGATACAGTAATTGTTGCTATTGGTAATTATTTGGAAGAAAGTATTATTACCACCCTGAATTTGAAGGAAGGAGGAGTGAGATCCGTAGTCGCTAAAGCTTCATCAGAAATTCATGGAAAACTTCTGAGACGAGTGGGAGCTGATCTGGTGGTTTTTCCTGAATATGAAGCTGGCTGTGATTTAGCTTATACTCTGACTAAACCTGCTATTCTCGATCGCTTTGATTTAGATCCAGAAAATAGTATTGTGGAGGTGCTTATTCCAGAAGAATTTGATGGCAAAACTTTGGCAGAATTAGACTTACGTCGTCGTTTTGGTCTCAATGTTTTGGCAATAGGAAATGAGGAAAAGTTTCTCACTAACCCCAGTCCCCTCCATCGCTTGCGTAAAGGCTTGGTTATGGTGGTTATTGGTTCTAATAAAGATATTAAGCGTCTGCCTATTTAACAAACATCAGTTGATGGTTGATGGTTGATAGTTGATAGTTGATAGTTGATAGTTGATAGTTGATGGTTAATAGTTGATAGTTGATGGTTAATAGTTGATAGTTGATAGTTGATAGTTGATAGTTGATAGTTGATAGTTGATGGTTGATGGTTAATAGTTGATAGTCAACCATCAACCATGAACAATTGACAAACCTTAGAAAATTTTTACAGTTTCTCCGACAAACCAGAGATAAAAAATCAAAAATAGCCAGCCTTCCCATCTGGTTACTTTTTTAAACTGAGTAGTAAAAAAGAATAAGATTGTTCCCGCTAACATAACGGGAACTCCATCGGTTAAAACAGTTTCAGGAATTTCTAAGTGATTAATTAATCCAGGAACTCCCATCACTACGAAAGCATTGAAAATATTTGAACCAACTACATTGCCGATGGCTAATTCTGCATTTCCTTTTTTGGCCGCACTAATACTGACAAATAATTCTGGTAAGGAAGTTCCTAATGCTAAAGCAATGACTGCAATGACCTCTTTCCCAATGTTTAAGATTTCAGATAGCTTAACCAGAGAATCAATAGAAAAATTAGCTCCTAGAAAGATAAAAACTGCACTAACTACGAGAATCATAGTTTGTTTAAGGGGATTTTCTTTGCTTTCTTCAGATAATTCTGAGTCCTCTTCTGGTTCATTTTCTTTGGCACTGTTAACTGCGTATAGGGTATAAACCACAAATCCGAGCAGCAGCAAAATTGCTTCTCCAGGGTACAATTCCCCATTTCTTACTGTTAAAGCTAATAAAAAAGCTGACCCGACAAATAAAGGTAAGTCAACCTCTGCTAAGTCGTATTCTACTGCTAGATGTTTCCCACTTATTACTGCTGCAACTCCCAGAATGAGAAAAATATTTGCAATATTTGAACCGACCACATTAGCAATTACAATTTCTGATGAATCTTTCAAAACTGCAAAAATTGAAGATACTAATTCGGGAATAGAAGTGCCTATAGCTACGATAGTTACGCCCACAATGAAGGGATTAAAACCTAAGATTACACCGATTTTTTCGGCTGCATCGGTAAAATAATCTGATGCTTTAATAAGCACAAATAAGCTGAAACCAAAAAACAAGAGATATAAGAATAAATTCCCCATATTTTACTTTTCTAAATTGACAAAAGCGAACTTTTTAAAGACAATATTTTATTCTACCATTATCTTCTTCCTTTTTGATCCCCTCTCTTAGATTAAGTTTATTTACAAAATTTCAAAAGATTTGTTAATGTAACATTTTAACTAAAAGTTATGAAATAGATCAAGTCCTGGGAGACAAGGGGTTTAAAACCCTTGTCTTTCATATCATTTTTTTTTAAGTATTACATATTCTCCTAAAAACCTTTAGAGTTGGGGTTTTATGCTTTCCAAAGTTTAACATCTAATCATCAAAATAACCTCTTGATTTCTTGTTAATCTGGGATAAAATACTTAAATGTATTTGGAAGTTTTGACGGGGTTTGTTGAAAAAATTTCAGAAAATGCTTGACAATTTTTCAGGAATTTGCTACAACATAATAATCAAGGTAATTGAGGAGAGGCTATGAGTCAGAACAAATTTGTGAGGCTAGAAAACGAGGACGTAATTACTAAAACAAGTAGTTATGCAGATCCTTTTCATTCAGGGTTACCACCAACGTTTAAATCAATTGAGTTAAAAAGAAAAATACAAGCCTGGGTATATCAAGCGCTGCAAAAAAACCCTAGTACTGGTTTTTTTGTTTCTGACGATGGTCAAAGTGGGTTTAAAGTTTTGAAACAAACTGGTGGAGGATGGAAACAAGGAAGAATGAGAATGACTATAGAATTTTGTTCAGATGAACCAGAAGACAACGCTAAAAATATAGAACCAATTCAAGAAAAGTCGCCCCTTGATGAGATTCGTAAATCAATCCAATAAAATAAGGTATATAAAGGCGATGCCCTTCTCAATAAAAATGATATTTGGTAGGTTAAGCTATGAATAACGACGAGACAAAATTTAAAGAAATCGATGACCAATTAGAGAATAAAGATAGTGTAATTCTTTTTAGTGCAACTAACATTATTTTGAAAGTTGATGAATTTATGGCTGTTGTTAGGAAAGTTATCCACAATAATAATTTAGAACTAATTCATAATAAGTTAGCGCCAAAAGGTGGTATTTTAAAAGTAAATTACTTTAAGGATAAAACATCATCCGTAGTTATCGATCAAAAATGGTTTGGGGAAGGAGTAGAGTGTGAGTTACTCAAACCTAATAAAAATTGGAGAAAGTGCAAACTAAGAATCAAAATTTCACTAGAAGCTTGTTTTGAAGATGAGAAAGCAGAAGAAAACTTACCTAAATCACCTTTAGATGAGATTCGGAATACAATTAATTAAGTAGAGATCGAATAAAATGCTGAAAAAATCACCCAGAATACTCATACCGCCAGAAGTGAGAAAATATGTATATGAAAGGGATAAATATCAGTGTCAAAGCTGTGGAAAAAGGGAAAAGCAATTAAATATAGATCATATTATTCCCCTAGCTAAAGGAGGGACTAATGATATAAGTAACCTACAAACTTTATGTTGGCAGTGCAACCAGCAGAAAAAAGATAACCTTGACCCTCGTTTTAAGCGTCATTTTACCTAAATATTTCCTCCTGGTTAATAACTTGCTTGAGAAATAAGGTAGAGTAGGAGTTAACAAAATATTCCTTCTCTCCCTTAATTTAATTTAAAATATAAAGAGTGTAAATGGAGAAAATTCCATGTCTCAAATAGTCACTACCCCACTCAGTAACGAAACCGCCCAGCGATTAGAAATATTTGCTCATCGCTTAGGGAAAACAATATCAGAAACCAGTGCTTTGCTAATTGAAGAAGCTTTAAGAGAACAGGAGTTTCCTTACATTGAATTTCGTAATTCAGGTAAAGAGCGTCAAGCATATTTGAAAAATTCTAGTTTAGCGGTTTGGGAAGTAATCCGAATTGCTAAAGATTATAGTATGGATGAACAGAAAACAGCAGAACATTTCCACAGAGCTAAAGAATGGGTACGTTGTGCATTGCTTTATGCAGAAGCTTATCCAGCGGAAATTGAAAAGGCGACGGCCCTGGGGGCCGCGGCCCCCAGGGCCGTCGCTAATGTTCAAGCAATCAATCAAACAACATTAAAGCAATTATTACCTCAACTAGAAACCATTTTTGTATCTGAGTAAATAGTATGTGTTATACTTTTTTATCAATACCAAATAGGTTCTACAATAGACATGAGTGCGAAACTAAAACCAAAATCAATTTTTATATTTATTTCATGTAAAACTCTCCCTACTCCCCCCTCCCTACTCCCTACTAATAGAATGCATGCAAAAAGTCTAATTAATTGTGTGGTGAGGGGCGGGTTTTGATTTACAGCTAACCCCTTTGATTAAAAGATCTTGGCTAAACCCGCCCCTACAAGTCGCTCTTACTCTCCAGAAAACTGAAACGGCTGATATTGACCACCCAAAGCTTCCACAATAGACTGGGTATTAGCCACCATCATCTTCATATAAGTATCCCCAGCACTTCCCGCAGCCCCAATAGAATCAGAATAAAGCTCTTGTGGGGCTAACTTCACCCCAGCTTCTGCGGCTACAGTTTCAATCAAAGCTGGATTAATGGTTGTCTCCGCAAAAATCGCCCTCACCCCAGTTTGCTTAATTTTATCCGCCAGATTTTTCACCGTCTGCGCACTGGGTTGCTCCTCCGTACTAATTCCAATCAAAGTGCCCGCCATCGGTATGCCATAAGCATGAGCATAGTACTGAAAAGCATCGTGAGTGGTCACCAGTTGGCGCTGATTTTCAGGAATAGTAGCAATTTGGGCGGCGATCCAACGATCCAACTCCTCCAACTCAGCAATTAAGCTGGCGGCATTTTCCCGAAAAACTGCCTCATCCTCTGGTGCAATCTCAATTAATACATCGCGTAAAGAACTCACCATCCCGATGGCATTTTTTACATCACCCCACACATGAGGATCGGGCACTTTTTGCCCTTCCTTCTCTGTTTGCAAGGGTTGCACCACTTCTCCCACCGCCAGTTTTTTGGCATTTATTCCCGCAGCTTCCATCAATTTAATCAAACCTGGTTCTAAATGATAGCCATTGTAGAGAATCAAATCTGCTTCCTCAAAAGCAACCGAGTCGGCGGGTACAGGCTCATAAACATGGGGGTCATCTCCTGGTTTCAAAATGCTTTGATGCTCTATTTCCTCCCCCCCCACCGCTTCCGTCAAATCCCCAATGATTGTACTTGTGGAAACTACCTTGACCTTACTCACTTCCCCGCCAACTTCTGGCTCAACCTTGCCACAACTCCCCAGCCCCAGACTTAATATTATTCCCACCATCACCAGGAAATTAACCCCCCCTGCCCCCCCCTTGGTAAGGGGGGGAACTACTAGCTGGGCTTTTTGCGAGTGACTACTCATCCTCATATTTAAAAATCTTCTCATTAATTTTTCATAATTCTTTCATTTTTATCTTAAACTAGAGAGAGTAGGAAGAGGAAGGAAGGTAAACATGAACCGCGCAGAAGCAATCACAGTCAGCAATTTAGCCGTTTATTACCGTACAGTAGAAGCATTAAAAAGTATCAACCTGACAGTGCAACCATCCAGAGTGACAGGAATGATCGGGCCCAACGGCGCTGGGAAAAGCACCCTAATGAAAGCCATGTTAGGTTTAATAAACGTCAGTAGCGGTTCAGTGTTGTATGAAGGGAAACCACTATATGAAAATCTCCACCAAGTAGCCTATGTACCCCAGCGATCGCAAATAGACTGGAGTTACCCAGCGACTGTGTGGGATGTAGTCATGATGGGGAGAGTGAGAAAAACAGGATGGTTTCGGCGTTTTTCCGCAGTAAGTCGCCACACTGCTGCCGCCGCCCTGGAAAGAGTACAAATGCTTTCTTATAAAAATAGACCCATTGGGCAACTGTCTGGCGGCCAACAACAGCGAGTATTTTTAGCCCGCTCATTAGCCCAGGAAGCAGAAATATTCTTTTTTGATGAACCATTTGTGGGAGTAGATCAGAAAACAGAAAATATCATTTTTGAAATATTTAAAGAACTAGCAAAAGCAGGTAAAATAGTTTTAGTAGTCAACCACGACTTAGGGGAATCGATCGCCAACTTTGATGATTTAATCCTGTTAAATAAAGAACTAATTGCAGTGGGAAATAGAGAAACAGTTCTACAGGAAGAAAAACTGAATCAAGCTTATGGAGGAAAAGTAATATTTTTCTCAGAAATGAATCCCCCATTAGCAGCGTAACAGTTAAGGAATAAAGAGAATTGCTCAATCAAAACAACGAGTTTCTAAAGAGAGGTTAAAATTATCAATAATTGAGCAAGTAAGGGATAATTAATAGTAGAGAGAAGAAAAGCAATTAGTATGAATAATTTACTTGAAAAAGCGATATCAAAACTAAAAACATTGCCATCGGATCAGCAAGAAGCGGTCGCAAGAATGATTCTAGAAGAAATAGAAGATGAGCGACAGTGGGACGAATCATTTGCTCATTCACCAGATTTGTTAGCCCAATTAGCAGCCGAAGCAATGGCTGAGTACCGTGCAGGAAAAACTCAGGAATTAGACCCATAAAAATTGTGAAATCTCGAACAACTGCTCAATTTCGGAAACTGTTTGCTGACAGAGCAGATTCAAGAACAGGCCCGCAAGGCATATAAGCAATTTAAGCAAGATCCAAGTTATTCTAGTTTGCGATTCAAAAAAGTTCATCCCAAATTGCCCATTTATTCTGCTCGAATCAACAGAGACTATCGCGCCGTCGGTCAAATCGAAGAAGATACAATTATCTGGTTTTGGGTTGGTTGTCATGCAAAATACAGCTTGCTACATAAGCTATTTTAGGGCAGATTTTGTAGAGTGAATTAATCAGGCACAGCGATTTTAAAATAATAATTGATAGGGAGTTAGATTAATCCAACATTCTAGGAACATTCACAAAAAAATTGAGTAAAATAATGGGATAGTAGTCAAAGGTAAAATAATGGAAACTAAAGAATTAAAAGCCTTAATCAAAGAGAGTCTGAGAGAAGTATTGCAAGAAGAGAGACTAAGGCTCTGTAATGCGCTAATTCCTTATGTGAATGATGAAGAACAGAAAGAAATAGAAGCCGAATTAGGTTCTCCCTCAGATTATGAAACTGACGAATTGAGCGACATGACAAACTGGGTAAAATATGGCGGTAAAATTTAGTAAACAGGCAATTAAATTTTTACAAAAAGCCAACCCTGAAGAGATAGGAAAAATTAAAAGTCAACTTATGCTATTGAAGAAAAGTATTAAAGTGTTTAAAATTATCTGAAAATAAAAACAATGCCTACGTTAACCCTAAATGAGGAACAGGTTTTCTCGCTAATTCAACAACTATCACCAGAGCAACAAGATAAAATTTTCCAGTTTTTACTGGAAAAACAACAGAAGAAATGGGAAACCCTTGCCCAAAAAGGACAACTCCAGATCCAAAAAATAGCTCAAGAAAAAAATAAAAATTGGGAGAAAATGACTGAAGAAGAAAAAGAAGATTTTATTAATGACCTCATTCACGAAGACAGACAATGCCATTAATTGTTGTTTTCGATACTAATATATTACTATCTGCTTTGTTATCTCCTACAAGTAACCCTTCAAAATGCCTGCAATTAGCGCGGTCTGGTATAATTCAATCTGTTACTTGCCAAGAAATTATAGATGAATTTGCAGAAAAGTTAACCGTAAAATTCAAGTATTCTCCTAATGAATCCCAGGAAATCATAAGTCAATTTCTTCATTATTCAAAAACAATTCAAATTACTAACACATTGAATGTTGTTGAAAAAGATGCTGATGATAATAAAATTATAGAATGTGCAATCGTCGGGCTTGCTAATTATATTATTACAGGGGATAAAAAACACTTATTACCCATTGGCAACTATCAAGGAATTTCCATTGTCAACGGGACTAATTTTCTCCAAATTTTAATGAGTAACAATCAAAAATTCAATTAATGTAAGAGCAAAAGTAAATTAAGTAATTAGACAAAATTAATTACATGGGTGAGGGCGGGTTTTGAACAATCAATTTTTGTTGTGCAACATAGGTGATCCCTAAACCCGCCCCGTAAGAAATTGGATAAATAATTTTGCCTACCTACTTAATAACTCATCGATTATCGGTTCTCAAGACATTGTTTCAGAAATCATTAATGGTCAAAGGGAAATCAGCAAATTTAACGCTAAAGAACTAGGATAATTTTTCAATGTTTCTCCAGCACTTTTTATTTAAAAATTGAGAAAAGCTGGATGATAGTAAAATAAAATAACAGAAAACACAAATTGAGATATGAGACAAATCATCATTTACCCTGGAGAAGATGGCTATTGGGTTGCCCAATGTCCTAGCTTACCGCCTTGTATTAGTCAAGGCAAAACTAAAGAAGAGGCAATTTCCAATATCAAAGAAGCAATTGAACTATATCTTGAAGTTCTTCAAGAAGAAGGTCGTGACATTCCCGAAGATCAAGTTGAAACCATTATGCTTGCTGTATGACTAAAATACCTATAATTTCAGGAAAAGAATGTATTAAAGCCCTTAGCAAAGCTGGTTTTTTCATCAAACGCCAAAAAGGTAGTCATATCATTCTCTGTCGAAATGAACCTTTCACAGAAGTAGTTGTTCCTAACCATAAAACCCTTGATAAAGGAACACTCCGAGCAATTATTCGACAAGCTGAGTTAGAAGTTAATGAGTTTATTGAATTGTTAAATAATTAAAAGCGATCGCTTCGCTGTCGCTCTATAATTAGAATTAACTATTTTAAACGGAAAAATTTACTATGACAACTACAACAGCTATGAAACTAAAAGAATTATATGAGGTCGATGATTCTTTATGGTTAGAAGAGACGATAAAATTATTGAAAAACAAAAAGTTTCAGGAACTAGACTTAGATAATTTGATTGAGGAGTTGGAAAGTTTGGCAAAACGAGATAAGTTAGCAATGGCAAGTTTATTAGAACAAATTATTCGACATTTACTGTTACTAGAATATTGGGATAGTGAATATGAAAGAAGTTATCGTCAGCAAGCAGAAGTTGTCAGTTTTCGCATTTTTATAATTATTTGAATGACAATATTATAGAAATTTATCAAGATGCCCGTTTATATGTAATCAAAAAATCAGGA
Source organism: Gomphosphaeria aponina SAG 52.96 = DSM 107014 (assembly GCA_016903655.1). GTDB lineage: Bacteria > Cyanobacteriota > Cyanobacteriia > Cyanobacteriales > Gomphosphaeriaceae > Gomphosphaeria > Gomphosphaeria aponina. The sequence goes on along the minus strand of JADQBC010000049.1, from coordinate 15,726 downwards.
CTTGATACTTTTCCTAACTCCTGTCCTTATAACCTAGATCAATTATTAAATAAACATTGGTTTTCTAAATAATGGCTCTTCGGTAGTTATTATGCAAAAATTTGACAATTCAAAGGAAGTCCAAACCCCTACTTCGGATAACTGTTTGAAAAAATTAAGCTTTAGCATAATATAAACCTTGATAACCATTATATTAATCCAATATGCTGTAAGTACTCAAACATTGAGGAGTTTCGCTGTGAAGGAAAGACCAATAGCAATAGATTTATTTGCAGGCTGTGGCGGGATGTCTCTCGGCTTAGAGGCTGCTGGTTTCGATGTTGCTGTAGCTGTAGAATTTGATGCCGTACACGCTTTAGTCCATCATTTTAACTTTCCTTATTGCAATACCATATGTAAAGATATATCACAAGTAAAAAGCACGGAAATTATTGATTCTTTAAAGTTAAAAGGATATAGTACTGAAGTTGATTTAATTGCTGGCGGGCCTCCATGTCAAGGATTTTCACATATTGGCAAACGCCAAATTGATGACCCAAGGAATGCACTGGTATTTGAATATTTACGTTTAGTTTCTGAAATAAGACCTAAATATTTTCTTTTTGAAAATGTTCCTGGTATAGGAACAGGAAAACATCAGCAATTTTTAGAAGAACTTATGATAAAGTTTGCATCAATTGGTTATAGAATACAAAAGCCAATCAAAATTATTGATGCTAGTGAATATGGTGCGCCGCAAAAACGAAAAAGGCTAATTATTATAGGGAGTAGAGAAGATGTTACTTGGGCAAAATACCCAGAGATAAATTGCGATAATGTGGATAAGTTCACAACAGTTTCAGAAGCAATATCTGACCTGGAAAAAATAGAAGCATTCACTAATACTGACAAGGGAATAGCAATAGCAAATCTTGAATATGTAGGGAAAAGAAAAAAATATTGTATTAAACCAAGCGATATATTTGCTTTGTGTCATCTGCGTCAAGTAAATCCTATTGTTTATGGTCATATTGGTTCAGTTCACACACAAACATCAATTGAGAGGTTTGCGAATACAGAACCTGGTACAGTGGAGCCAAAAAGCCGTTTTTTTAAGCTAGCAGCTAACGGATTATGCAATACACTACGGGCAGGAACTAATAGTGACAAAGGTGCTTACACAGCCCCCAGACCAATTCATTATTCTCTCCCCCGATGTATTACCGTACGCGAGGCAGCTAGACTACACGTATTTCCTGATTGGTTTCAGTTTCACAGGACAATATGGCATGGCTTTCGCCAAATTGGCAATGCCGTAATCCCATTACTTTCAAAAAAGCTTGGCTCTTCAGTAATTGATGCTCTTGGGGAAAAGACAACGAAATTCAAGTGTTTAACTTTGGAAAAAATGCCAGAAGAGCTACTAAGTTATAATAGGTCACAAGCTTCTGCTTACTGGGGCATTGCTGACAATGTTATTCCTAAAAGAAAACCATTAGTTTGAGGTAGAAATAGCAACTAAAACTATATAATAATGGTTTCATAATTCCTAATATTTTTAAAACTAAAAACCTGACTGTAGGGGCATGGCAATGCCATGCCCCTACCACAACTTAATAAAAAGTAACCAGTAAATCTAGGAACATTGTTATTCCTAATTTACCCTGGAGAAGATGGCTATTGGGTTGCCCAATGTCCTAGCTTGCCGCCTTGTATTAGTCAAGGCAAAACTAAAGAAGAGGCAATTTCCAATATCAAAGAAGCAATTGAACTGTATCTTGAAGAACTTCAAGAAGAAGGTCGTGCCATTCCCGAGGATCAAGTTGAAACCATTATGCTTGCTGTATGAGTAAAATACCTCTAATTTCAGGAAAAGAATGTATTAAAGCCCTTGGCAAAGCTGGTTTTTTCATCAAACGCCAAAAAGGTAGTCATATCATTGGAGATGAACCTTTCACAGAAGTAGTTGTTCCTAACCATAAAACCCTTGATAAAGGAACACTCCGCGCAATTATTCGACAAGCTGAGTTAGAAGTTAATGAATTTATTAAATTGTTAAATAATTAAAGGCGACAGCTTCCCTGGGGCCTGGGGCGATCGCCAATCTTGTAGAGTGAATTAATAACTCACCGCGATTTTTCAATTAACCATTAATCATGAACCATGAACTTAGAAATATTAATCGAGCCATTACAATATAGTTTTATGCAGCGATCGCTTATCGTTGCCATTATCGTAGGGATAATTTGCGCAGTAATAGGAAGTTACTTAATGGTACAGAGATTAGCCCTACTAGGAGATGCCATTAGTCATTCAGTCTTACCAGGACTAGCGATCGCCTTTATTTTAGGCATAAATATCTTTATCGGCGCATTTATTGCAGGGATAATAAGTACAATATTAATTAACCTAATTAGAAACCGAACCACCATCAAAGAAGATGCAGCAATGGGCATAGTTTTCTCAGGATTTTTTGCCCTGGGAATCACCTTAATTACCATTATTCAAAAAAACAATAAAATCGACCTTAACCATTTTTTATTTGGCAACATTCTTGGAGTGACATCTTCAGATGTGCGGGACACATCCATCATAGCAATAATAGTTTTAATAGTGGTAGTTCTTTTATATAAAGAATTGCTATTTTATACCTTTGACAAAGGAGGAGCGCAAGCAGTAGGTTTGCCAGTCAACCTATTAGATTTAAGTTTAATGATGCTGATGGGATTAACCATAGTCGCCAGTTTAAAAACCGTAGGAGTAGTTTTAGTACTTTCACTATTAATAACCCCAGCAGCAACAGCTTACTTATTAGTAAATCGTCTGCACCAAATGATGTTTTTAGGAGTAGGTTTTGGGGTCATATCGAGTATCAGCGGAATGTACATTAGTTATTTTTATAACCTCCCTTCAGGGCCAGCCATTGTATTAGTAGCCTCTGGGTTATTTATCCTCGCTTTCCTTTTTAGCCCCAGTCACGGCCTAGTCACCCAGCGGGGTGTAACTACTGGTGAACCATCCTTGTTACGGGAGTTGAAGATTTTAATCGGTAGTATTTTACGTTAAGACAAAATCTTTACACTCCCTCCTCCTCATCCAGATCAATCACCTCAAAATCAGACTCTTCTAAAGACAAAAGAAAAGGCTGGTCACTATTGTCAATCAGATTTTCCACCAATTGAACTATCCAACGTTGAGCTAAAACTTCTCGAGCGAGAAGAAAGCCCTTCATCCCTGCTGCATATTCTGGATAAATCACTCTAACCAACATTCCCACCTTAAGCATTCACATAATCTCTTCTAATTTAAACCGTCTTAACCATTTCTTAACCTGACTCACAAGTATAAAGTTAAATTTAGGTTAAGGTTAGGTTAAGAAACAACATAATCAAAATGTAGGTCGAGGAGGAAGTAGTAATGAGTGAGTCAGATCAAGTCAACAAAAACAACTTTCTCTATCCTCAGAGTCGTTATCATGGTAAATTTTCCCCAGAAGCCCTGATGTTTAACGCTAATTTGCAAGATTTTGCCCAGGGCGTGAGTTACATTGCTGGTTTACATACAGGAGGAAAAATTTCTTCTGCAGCAGCTTATGCAGAGTTGAAGCGTTTGTGGCAAGAATTGCAACATAGCCATGATATGATAGGGGTTATCAGAGAAGAAGAATCCAGCTAAAAGCTAATCCCCAGTGGTCAGGCAAATTCTCTTCAAAAAATGAGAATGATTATTATTGCTAATAAACATAATTCAAAAAAATCACTAGCCAACAAGAAGAGAAATAGAACAATGCAGCTTCTGATATGATTAATCTAAATGGTAATTGTTAATCGTTAATCGTTAATTGTTCTAAATGAGCTTGGACTAAGGACTACTGATAAGTGAATGTGGTGCGTTAGCCCAGAATAAAGCACAAAAGAAAGAGAGGAAAAAAAGTTGGAGGTATTTAGTGTGGAAGTAGGCAAAAAAAATGCCCACATCAAAGGATTAACACAGGAAGAAGTAGAGGAAAGTAGGCAAAAATACGGTGCTAATATCCTCACACCTGCACAAAGAGAAGCTTGGTGGAAATTGTGGCTAGAAAAGTTTGATGACCCCATCATTCGCATTCTTATAGTTGCAGCCATTATCTCTATTGCAGTTGGCGTGATGGATGATAATTATGTAGAAGGGTTAGGCATCATCCTCGCCATAATACTAGCAACAACACTAGCATTCATCAATGAGTATAAAGCCAACAAAGAATTTAATATTCTTCAACAAACCAACGATGAAGAACCCATCGAGGTAATTCGCGATTGTCATTATACAACAGTACCCAAAAAAGATTTAGTAGTAGGGGACTTAGTGGTAGTAGAAATCGGGCAAGAAATACCAGCAGATGGTTCAGCGATCGAGGCAGTTTCCCTACAAATAAATGAAGCAAAATTAACAGGAGAAGCAGCTTATGTACGCAAATACACAAAAGCTCAACAAAAAAAATACCCAGAAAGTGAAAGTACCTATCCCCCAGACAAAGTACTGCGCGGTACTATGGTCATGGAAGGCAATGGAATCATAGAAATTACAGCGGTAGGAGATAGGACAGAAATCGGCGAAGCAGCGAGAGAGATCAGTATAGACTCAGGGGTAGAAACACCCTTAAATATACAATTAGAACGCCTGAGCAAACTGATCGGGGTTTTAGGCTTTAGCGTAGCAGTATTAATCAACATCGCCCTAGTAGGGCGAGGAATACTCACAGACACACTAAACCTCACCTTTGGGCAATGGTATGTAGTCGCCCTAGTATTTGTCAGTTTGAGTGTAGCTCTAATTCGGATTTGGCTACCCATGATCTATGACGGGCTAGAATTAAGGGGAGGGGAAGTAAAAAGACCATCCTGGCTAGAAAAAGATGACTTTCAGGAATGGTTGAAAACAGGCGCAATCGGATTAGGAGTTTTTGTGATTTTTGTGGGGATAGGAATAGCAGGAAACTGGATCTCAAAAAATCCAGCAGACTGGCTACCCATTGAGGTAGCCAATGAATTTCTAACCTACTTTATGATTGCTGTAGCGGTAATTGTGGTAGCAGTGCCAGAAGGATTAGCCCTGAGTGTCACCCTCAGCCTAGCCTACAGTATGCAAAAAATGGCAAAGCAAAACAATCTAGTGCGGCAGATGCACGCCTGTGAAACAATGGGAGCAATTACAGTAATCTGCTCAGATAAAACAGGCACATTAACCCTGAATGAAATGCGGGTAAAAGAAGCAAGTTTTCCCAGTTTTGCGGAGTGTAATATAGAGGAGGGAAAAGAGAGTGAGGCAGAAAAACTGATAGTAGAAGCTTTATGTGTCAATAGTACAGCTAACTTGGAAAGAGAAGCAGGAAAAGCCTCCATTCCACTAGGTAATCCCACAGAAGCAGCCCTGTTATTATGGGTAGAAGAATGGGGGATAGATTACATCCAAAAGCGGGCGGAGTTTGTGGTAAAAGATCAGTTGACCTTCACCACAGAAAGGAAATATATGGCAACCTTTGGGCGCTCGGCTACAGGGAAAGATATTCTCCACGTTAAAGGAGCGCCAGAAGTACTATTAGAGCAATGCGGGCAATACTTAAGTGAGACGGGAGTGAAAACTCTAGGGAATGATGAAAGAAAAGCAATAGAAGCAGAAGTGAAAGGCTATCAAGCAAGAGGAAGAAGAACTCTAGGATTTGCCTATGGGGAAGAAATAACAAACTATACTGAGGGAGTAGAGTTACAAGAGCAGAAACTGTCTCTCATTTGGCTAGGAGTAGTGGCGATCGCTGACCCCATCAGGAAAGAAGTACCCCAGGCGATCGCAATGTGTCGGGAAGCGGGAGTAGAAGTAAAAATGGTCACAGGCGATAGCACAGCTACCGCTGAACATATTGCTCGTGAAATAGGCATTTTAGAGCCAAAGGATAGCAAGGGAACAGTAATAGCAGGGCCTGATTTTCGGGCTCTGGACTACGAAACAGCACTATTCACAGTGCAGAAGCTCAAAGTCATAGCTAGAGCGCGTCCCAAGGATAAACAGCGCCTGGTGGAACTGCTACAAGATGCAGGAGAAGTAGTAGCAGTTACAGGGGATGGAACTAATGACGCACCCGCCCTAAAACAAGCCCAAGTAGGTTTAGCAATGGGGAAAATTGGTACAGATGTAGCAAAAGAAGCTAGTGATATCATTATCTTAGATGACTCATTTACGAGTATCGAAAACGCTGTGATGTGGGGGCGTAGTCTTTATCAGAACATACAAAAATTCGTTCTCTTCCAACTTACCATCAATGTAGCAGCCTGTGGTCTAGCATTATTAGGGCCATTTATTGGAATAAATCTGCCATTTACTGTGATTCAACTGCTGTGGGTAAACTTAATTATGGATACCTTTGCAGCTTTAGCCCTAGCAACAGAACCACCCAATCTCGAAGTGATGAAAGTTCCGCCCCGTGACCCAGAAGAGTTTATTATCTCTAAAGCAATGACCATGAGTATCTTTACAGTAGCCCCCATTTTCCTAGTATTGATGGTGGTATTTTTGCTGGTGATCCAAAAAGATGGTGTGATTTCTCCAAATGAACTTACTCTATTTTTTACCACTTTTGTAATGTTGCAGGTATGGAATATTTTTAACGCTAAATGCTTTGGCACTTCCCAATCGGTATTTTCTAATCTGTTGAATAATTGGAGCTTCCTGGCTATTGTCGGCGGGATCTTCTTCGGTCAAATTATAATAGTACAGTTTGGCGGAAAATTTTTCAGAACCGTACCCCTGTCTTGGGAAAATTGGCTGCTAATCATTGGCATAACTTCGGTGGTATTATGGGTGGGAGAAATTTGGCGGCTCTATTTGCGGCTGCAATTCCCCGCAAGCAGTTCATAGTTAATAGTTCATGGTTGATTGTTCATGCAACCATCAACTATCAACTATCAACTATCAACTATCAACCATCAACTATCAACCATCAACCATCAACTATCAACCATCAACTATCAACTATCAAAACAAGAATGACAAATCAAGAAGAAGAAAAGCGGTTTGACTACGTTAAAATTGGGATAGCATCCCCAGAGCGAATTCGTCAATGGGGAGAAAGAACTCTCCCCAATGGAATAGTAGTAGGGGAGGTAACAACCCCAGAAACAATCAACTATCGGACTTTGAAGCCTGAAATGGACGGACTTTTCTGTGAAAAGATTTTTGGGCCATCAAAAGACTGGGAATGTTGGTGTGGGAAGTATAAGCGGGTGCGCCATCGGGGAATTGTCTGCGAGCGCTGTGGCGTGGAAGTAACCGAGTCGCGAATGCGTCGTCACCGCATGGGTTATATTAAACTAGCAGCTCCTGTTACTCATGTGTGGTATCTGAAGGGGATTCCCAGCTATCTCAGCATTTTGTTGGATATGCCCCTGAAAAATGTAGAGCAGGTTGTTTATTTTAATTCCTATGTGGTGCTAAACCAAGGTAATGCAAACAACCTTCAACATAAACAACTGCTCAACGAAGATCAATGGCTAGAATTAGAAGAACAAATTTATGCCCTCGACTCGGAATTATCAGGGGTTGAAGTGGGTATTGGGGCTGAAGCAATTCAGCAACTTCTCCAAGAAATAGACTTGGAAAAAGAAGCAGAAGAACTACGCGAAGAAATTCTCGCCAGTAAGGGCCAGAAAAGGGCAAAGCTGATTAAGCGATTGCGGTTGATTGATAACTTTATTGCTACAGGGTCCCGACCAGAATGGATGGTACTAAATGTGATTCCTGTGATACCACCAGATTTGCGACCAATGGTGCAACTCGATGGTGGTCGTTTTGCCACCTCTGACCTCAATGACCTCTACCGTAGGGTAATCAATCGTAATAATCGATTGGCACGGTTGCAGGAAATTATGGCACCAGAAATTATTGTCCGTAATGAAAAGCGGATGCTTCAGGAATCAGTGGATGCTTTGATCGATAACGGCAGGCGTGGACGCACGGTAGTAGGAGCAAATAATCGAGCCTTGAAATCTCTTTCTGACATTATTGAAGGGAAACAAGGTCGCTTTCGGCAGAATTTGCTAGGGAAACGGGTTGACTATTCAGGGCGATCGGTTATTGTTGTCGGCCCGAAACTGAAAATATATCAGTGTGGTTTGCCTAAAGAAATGGCGATCGAATTGTTCCAACCTTTTGTGATTCACCGTTTAATTCGCCAAACCTACGTGAATAATATTAAGGCAGCGAAAAAGAAGATACAGCAAGGCGCACCAGAAGTGTGGACAGTATTAGAAGAAGTAATTACAGGTCATCCTGTGTTGCTCAACAGGGCCCCAACCCTGCACCGTTTAGGGATTCAATCTTTTGAACCCATTTTAGTAGATGGTCGCGCCATTCAGCTCCATCCTTTGGTTTGTCCTCCCTTTAACGCTGACTTCGATGGTGACCAAATGGCAGTCCACGTACCCCTTTCTATTGAAGCTCAGTCAGAGGCGCGGCTACTGATGATGTCTTGTCACAATATGCTTTCCCCAGCTACAGGTCGCCCGATTATTGCTCCTTCTCAAGATATGGTATTGGGTTGTTATTACCTGACTGCTGAAAATCTCGCAGCCACTAAAGGGAAAGATTCCTATTTTGCTAACCTCGATGATGCAAGAAGGGCTTACGAACAAAAACAAGTTGATCTTCACGCTTATATCTGGGTGCGTTATGCAGGGGAAGTGGAAACCCATGAACAAGATCATGAGGTACTCAAAATCGAAACTATGGCGGATGGTAGTGTCTGGAAGTATTATAAATGGCGGAAGGTTAGGGAAACAGCTACTGGTGAGCAACTTACTCAGTATATCTATACCACTCCTGGTCGCATTATCTATAACAAAACCATTCAAGACGTACTTGATGAATATTAACAATGGTTGATGGTTTTAGTATCAGATACTAGGAAACAACTAACGTTGCGACGTTGCGACGTTGGTGCGTTACGGCGGATATTTAAATTCATGTTGGCAACCAGAAATTGTCACCGCCATCCACGCACCCTACACTTTAGATTTCGTCCCAGCCGCTCACACCAGAAGACATGACATAACTGGTAACGCTAGCTTCAAAGAAGTTAGCTTTAGTATGAGCGGCTTTTTTCGTATCAGAAAAACGCTCTAAATGAGTGTAAGGACTTTTGTTGTATTTATCTCCTGAATAGAGAGGAAGTAGGCCAATAGAACGTAACCTGATATTAGCCAAGTATTTGGTATAATTTTCAGTGCTTGATTCTGTTATGCCTAAAATATTGTTGCCCACAATATGGTTAGTCCAGCGGCATTCATGTTTAACTGCCGTGTCAAACATTTCATAAATTTGGTCAACCGAATGGGGAAATATTTTCATTGCCTCTGGGATTAGTTTTTGGAATAGTCGGACATGACTTAATTCGTCCCTATTAATCATTTTGAAAATGTCCGCAGAACCAGGCATTAACATCCTTGAAGCAAGATTGTAAAAATAGATGACGTGACTACCCAACCTTTCGGAATGGGACTAGAACATACCATTATCTTCTCAGTCCTTTTCTTGAATCGACAGAGCGTATAGGGTAAGAAGCGTCATCTAAGAGTCTGACTGAGTAAGTCCCTGCGTTTATTTTTCTAATAACCGACTGAGACTCCCATCCAAAACTTGACGCTATTTCCGCAAACGAGATACTTGGATTGGCAAGCATCTTATGTATTTCAGTAAGCTCATCTATAGAGAGCTTTTTTCGCCTTACTGTATTACGCCTGATTGGATAAGTAGTTGATGGGTTATACCAAGCTTTTCCACGGTTGATGTCTGATATAACTGATGGGTCAACGCTCTTACTCTCCGCTATAGCTGAGAGTTGTGTCTTCTCCGTTTTTAGGATTAGTTTAATTTCGTTGACCTGTACCAAAGAAATTTTTTCATTTCCACTATACAGACATTGGTTGTACCCAGACTCAATAGAGTCAAGCTTGCTTATCCAGTAACTTTCCCGTTCTCTTAGACGAGAGAGAAGAACACCAGACTCCAGTATCTGAAAACAAAAGTGTTCAAGATTCTTTTTTAGCTCTGGGTAGAATGCTAACGATTCATCACCACTACTAGATAGGGCTAAGTGCTGGCCAATTCTTACGGAAAAGTTGCGAGTGCAACCCACATACGCTCTTCTGTTTTCAAGGTTCTGGATCTTGTAAATAACACTGCTTGATCATAGCGATAAAAAAACAGTTTTACAACTATAATTATAGCATTTTTACAAAGAAGATACTCACCCTCTGTTCGTTGAACCTTCCCCAAAACAGGGCTTGGCTGCTGATTGCCCATTGCGCTCAATGACTGCCTTACGGCTTCCATTAAATCCCTTAACTTTTTTCTGCTCTCGCTCCCTAACGTTTACCGTTTCCGCTGTGGCATAAGGGCTTTAGGGGTTTCCAGCAATTTGGCAAGTTTTAACTAACACCTCACGATGCTAGTGGGCTACACCAGTTTTCTAACCCATTATAAAAATAGAGTCCTTCTAACAGATAATCGGCTAATAAAGCAATAAAATAATTTTCTGTTGTCGGATGATCAATGTACTTTTGGTAAAGTTTGGCGATAAATTCACAGCGGTTTGCTAGTACTTTATCGGTGCGCCAAAAATCATAAACAGCATTTCTCCTTTCAGGAGGAATGACGGTTTCTATTATGTATTGATAACTCTGGTTATGAAGTGCTTCTTGAGAAATTTGTTCTGCCAGACAAAGGCTAATTTCTGGTGCCGTAACACTGCTTTTTAAATGGGGAATATTGCAGGTTTGCACTGAGTCTAAAAAAGTAAGGTACGACAAAATACCATCATAAGCATAACGCTCTTCTGGAGTTAAATTCCAATAGTCGGTAACGTCTTGAGTTACGTCTAAGCGCTGCGGAATCCAGAAATTCTCCCGCATTTGTTGATATAAACCAACCGCCCAGGAATAACGCACATCGTTAAGCTGCATGAGGTTGGTTGTGTTCCCAAACCAAATTGAACGGGTTTCAATTGCATCATCCCCTTCTGGATTAAAAATGGGGTTGATTGGCATTTTTTGGGTTTGCGGTTTGCAATATGTCATGTATTTTCTGACTCAAATTAAAAGATCAGGTCTAAATAAAACCTTGTTTTTTCTATTATAATCTTTTCTGCTCAATAATGCAGCAAAAATTATAATTTCTCATGCAGGAATGGGCGAGTTTTGATTCCTACAACCATCAACCATCAACCATCAACCATCAACCATCAACTATCAACGATTGTCTCTAAACCCGCCCCTACATTTTTGTTAATTCGCACAGACAACGCAATTATTACTTGACTCTTTAAAATCATCTTTCTGCACGGTTCTAATATAGTAAATTGCTTTACATCCTTTTTCCCATGCTAGAATTTGAGTCTCAAAAATATCTTTGGCTTTGATAAATCTTTCTGGTTCTTCTGGGAAGTAAACTCCTTTGTTAAGGTTGAACATTATCTCCATTGAAATGCCTGTATCGATCCATTGTTGCATGGTAGCTACTGCTTCGACTACTTGCTTCTGTTCTAGGTTTTTATTTTCCTGGTAAAACCAGAATTTTTCGCCAATAAATGGGGGAGCAATGGGAACTGTTCCTTTTGCCCATTTATCATAAAAGAAACGACTATATACAGGTAAGACGCTAGCCGTACAACCTTGTACCAGAGATGAAGAGGTGTTAGGGGCGATCGCTGTTATATGGGAATTTCTGATCCCATATTTCTTGATATTCTCAGACAATTCAACCCACCGTTCTTTATTTTTGGCATTTTCCAGAAACCAGCTTACGGGTTTTGCCCCAATTAAATTACCTTTACTCCACTCACTCTGTGGAAATGCCTCATAAGCGCCTCGCTCTTTTGCTAGTTTCATTGAAGCCTCGGTGCAATAGTACCCTATTTCTTCAAACAAATAGCTAATTTCAGGCAGATTTTCATAGTCAAGTTGTCGTTTAGCTAGCCAGTCAGCCAACCCCATACAACCTACTCCAATTGTGCGATAACGATCGTTATGATTTTTCGCTAACTCAAAGGGAGGGTTGGTTAGTTCAATAGTATTATCCAGTAGTCTTACTGCTATGCGGGAAATTTGAGTAATTTCTGTTTCCTCAATATTGGCTAAATTTAGGGAAACTAAATTACAGCAGTGAGCATATTTTCCTGGCGTTACATTACTAAAGCTTTCTGTACACAGATTTACACCTGGGATATAACCATCGTGTTTGTTAGGATTTGCCCGATTAATAGTATCTTTGAAAGCCAAGTAAGGCATTCCTGTTTCTACTTGCGATCGCATGATACTTTTAAACAATTCCCGCGCATCCACTCTTTTATATAAGGTGATAGTAGTCCCCAGTTTTTGTTCAATGAGTTGATACTGCTGTTCAAACTCTTCACCCCAAAGTTCGGCAAGCTCAACCCCTAATTTAGTGCGTACCTCGTAGGAGTCAACTAAAGTCCATTCCTCTTGATTTTTCACCCGACGCATAAACTCATCTGTGATAACCAATTGGGGGAAAATATCATAAGCTTTGCGGCGGGTATCTCCATTTTCCGCCTGCATTTCTAGAAACTCTGGTACATCTAGATGCCAAACATCCAGACTCACAGTTACTGCGCCAGCACGTCGTCCCATTTATGTTTAGTCAAGGTCGTTACTTTTGACTCGGTTTAACAAACCGCTATCTGTCACCAGATAGATCAGACTATATCATCATCCTTTTGGGATGCTCCCCGTTTCGGGTCACTTGACCCTACGCTTTTCAGCTAGTCGTTGAACCTTCAGAGTAATAATGATGGTTGATGGTTGATGGTTGATAGTTGATGGTTGCATGAACAATCAACCATGAACTATTAACTATGAACTGCTTATAGTTATCAATCAAGAATCTGATTTCGTGGTCTTCCCATTTTTTTCTCATTATTACTCCGCTTGGCTGCTGATTATCTTTATTGCACCATCTCTATAATTGCTCATTGTTAATTGTTGATTGTTAATCGTTCATGTTCAACTATCAACTATCAACTATCAACCATTTTAGTTTGGTTAACAAAGATTTCCCAGCAATTAAGGGAGTTTTCGACAGCCATTACTGACTGAAGGGGCTAACGTTAACCCTGGTTAACTGCGATCGCCGTATCATTGAGCAGCTTGATCCAGGGAATAACTCCCCCAGAGGCGTTTTTCTTCCCCATTACCCAACTTCCTGTGGCACGAATGCGACTTACATTGACTCCTACCCCGCCCCCATTTTTGGAAATTCTGGCAGTATTTGTTAATTCCTCATATATACTTTCTAGATTGTCATCTATGGAAGTAATAAAACAACTGCTTAAAGAGCCGTTGGGAATTCTGAGATTGGCTAAAATAGGAGTTGCTAGGGATATTCTCCTTTTGGCGATCGCCTCATAAAATTTTCTTGCCCAAACCAGTCTCTTGTCTGGTGCTTCCACTGAAGCAAGCAATAAAGCACAAGTGAGAAAAGCCTCTTGAGGCAATTCATTAGGCAATAAATACCTCTTTGTTAATAATACTGCTCCAGCATAATCGTAATCTAAATCCCAATCAGTATTTATCCAAGAATTTGCTTCTTGTAATTCCACTTCGGAATATATTAGGATTCTTTTGTCATATTCGTTAGAATATACCTTTGATTGGACTGTTTTCCCATAATCCCCATAGGGATACCCACGGCTTACCAAAGTATCCTTCCACCAACTCCAGATATGCAGTCTCCCTGCAACATAGCGCCAGTCAGGTTCTTCTGGGCTACACAATTCCAGAGCGCAGTTAATTAAGTTATCCTGAATTTCTATGGTGGTGATGCCATGCCGCAGTCGGGTGGTTAACCCAGCTTCTAACGCAATGGAATTAACATTATATCCACTACAAGCCCAATCGACAACAGCGCGAATTTTTGCAACATCAAGGTAAGTCTGCGATCCGTCTCGTCGGATCACCTTAATTTTGTTTTTGCCTTCTCCTGGGTTTTCCCCACTATGTAATAGTAGATTCCCCTGGGCTTGATTTTTTGGTGCTGCTGTTGCGATCGTCATAATCTCTTGCATTAAGGTCAAAATAATTTACGCTACTAAATGAATAACGAAAATTTAATAGTCAGACTCTAGCTTAAACCATATCCCTAGTGTCTTGCCCGCGTATTTTCCCCTCAACCCCACTAGATATGGGGGTTAGCAAAATTTTCCCCCTCTTGTTTACTCAATCAAGTTTCTTTCCCTCTACACCAGTTAAGTCATGTCATCCAATTTTCCCCGCCGCCTACACCTTGAATTAATTGTTAATCCTGAAAACCCAGCATTGCTCACTGGTTTATTGGTACGTTACGGCGGCTATTTAAATGGACTTGCTACCTTGACATACTCCGACCTAACATTTTCTGGGAAAACTATTAGTGCTTTTGGTGAAGCTCTAGCTACTTTGAACGTTAATCCTGCAACTATCGATCCCAGTCGCTTTGTTGTATTCTAAACTGGCTTTTTGAAGAGCAGAGAAAAAATCTAGGGGTACGGTACTGAGGTAACTGCTATAATTTTCTGGAAAGACAACTTTTACTGGATATGAACAGATATCCCTCCCCTGCTGCACAAGGAAAAATGCAAAATTTATTGAGTCACTTTTCAAAGGATGACTTGTTCGAGTGCTGGGGGAGGATTTATCAAGGGAAATAACTGATAACGGATTGGTGTAAACTAAAGTTAAAGTGTGATTTGTTTGCCAAAAAGGAGAAAAATTATGAAAATTGATTGGGAAAAAATTGCCGAAATCAAAGAGTTAAAACCTTTTTTTGCCAATGATTTTACCAAGTTCAAAAGCAAGATAGAAGCTCATCTAGAAAAATGGCAACAAATAAGCTCAGAAGATTTAGATAAACTAGCTTTGCTCAGAGCATTAGAAGTAACAAATGGCTGTACTCAATGGGCATATCGTTTAAAAAAACCAGATTGTTTATCCATCGAACAAACCAGAGAATGTATGCAAATATCTATGTCTTCAATTAAAAATAAAAAAATAAATTTAACTAATAATTCCTGCATAACTTTTACTCCAGAAATAAATAATTTAATCGACGAAGGTAGGCAGTTATACATAGATGCTTTTAAAAATCAAATAGAGGGGAAAGATGAGGATTTTTATGCTTTATCTACTGCTCAATTTTTAGTATATGGTAAAGCAAGAATGGCTAAAGCTTTTGCAATAATTCGGGATAACTATCTCATTAGTTTTACGGAACACTTTATCAAAAAAGGTATCAATTATATTGAACCATATATGAGAGCATTAAATGAGTAAATATGAGATAGACTCGAATAATTTAGCTTCAACTAATAAACCCAATAATCATCTCTGGCGTAAAAATTGCCATAATTTTCTCTCAGCAGGGGTGGTATTTTTTCCTTATTTCTTTCGCCCTTGGCGTAGGGGCACGACATGTCGTGCCCCTAGGATTGTAGGGCAAAAAATATCGTCCTTGTTTTAAATTAGACATTAGTAGGGGCACGACATGTCGTGCCCCTACGATGTTTTTATCCCCCCCCTTATCTTCGGGCAGGGCTGTTTCATTTAAATAAAACCAAAAGCCTGAAACAGTTGGCATTAAGCCATCTTTGGGCTTGAGTTACTGACATAAATCCCATTAATTTAATAAGATTAATGGCAATAGTTTTTAAAATCGACATATTTATTG
>JADQBC010000009.1 GCA_016903655.1 Gomphosphaeria aponina SAG 52.96 = DSM 107014 | reverse complement strand
ATCTTTTAAAAGAAGATTTGCGATTTTTGGGAAGTTAGAAATAAACATTAATATCAGTTATTTTGAGTTTTGTTATCCACATTATAACAGATTTTAGCTCTTTAAATGCTAAGTTTTCTTAACATTCAACGTTTCTGCTTTTTGAAGAATAAATTTTTTTATTTGTTCTTTAGACGCAGATGCTATTAAAAACTTTGAATCATCTGTTATACAATCATTATAATAAACATCAGTATAATTGCATAATTTTACTTTTTGTTCATTTTCAACTGTTTTTTTGTCTACATTACTAACATTAATTGTACTAATGTTTTTTAGTCTAGTAACCCCCCAATGCTCAGGAATATCCCCCAACCAGTCAACACCAGAAGATTTATAAACAGGATATTTTGGCCATTGCTTAAAACCATCATTCCCAAAAACATCAGTTAACTCACTCATTTTATTACCTCCTGAAGCATAGCTAAAATTTCCCCTTCAATGTGCTTAATATCAGCCTCAATATCTGTTAAATCTCGTGGCGGTACATAGTTATAAAAATAACGGTTAAAATTAATTTCATAACCAACCTTACCTATTTCCCCATCTTGCTCATCCCGAAAACTATCACTAACCCAAGCATCAGTAACATGGGGTTTAACTTCCCTCGCAAAATACTCATCAACATCCTCTTTTAATGGCACATTTTCTGTATCCCTTAAATTAGCATCAGCTTCATAATTACCCTTACTATCCACACAAATATCAGCAGTTTCATCCCGCTCAGAAAGAGCAGATAAAATAGCTTTATGCAGTGTTGCAGACAAGGAGCTTAAGCCCCTTGTTGTCCCCTTAGTTACACTAACAGACTTAAAACTTTTTTTCAGTAACTTATCAAACTCTTCTCTATTCTTATACAAAGTGTCAGACAAACCACTTAAAACCTTAATAATTTGCTGTTGTAATTCTTTACCCGCCGTTTCTTCCGCTTGTTTAACCTCTAAATCCTTTTTCTTACTCACAGCTAAATTAACAAAAGCAGTTTGCTCTTTTAGTTTCTCAATTCTCTCAGCGGATGCTTGAAAATTCAACCTTAATGGTCGCTCAATAGTAATTTTCCGATAACCAAAGTCTCTCGTTGCAAAAATTTTACTAATATCCGACTCCCGAAAACTGAGGAATAACTCTGTTATTTGCTCAATGTGAGCTTGAGTTATTTCCCGCCGTTTATCCCCCAAACTTTTGCGCATAGGTTGATATAAATCAGCCCCATTAATTAACTGTACTTTTCCTTTCCTCGCCTCCACCTTGTGATTAGTTAAAATCCAAATATAAGTAGCAATTCCTGTATTGTAAAAAAGCTGTTCAGGTAGAGCTACAATAGCTTCTAGCCAATCATGCTCTAAAATCCAACGTCTAATTTGACTTTCCCCACTTCCTGCATCCCCAGAAAATAAGGGCGAACCATTCATTACAATAGCTACCCGACTACCTCCCTCACTTAATGGCTTCATTTTTGATAACATATGCTGGAGAAACAGAAGTTGACCATCACTAATACGAGGAGTACCAGCACAAAAACGGCTATCTGGTTTTTTTGCCTCATCTTCAACCGCTTTTTGGTCACGTTTCCAATCTTTCCCATAGGGAGGATTAGCTAATAAATAATCAAAAGTTTTATCGCTATGTAAATCATTTGATAAAGTACTCCCACACATAATATTTTCTGCATCTTTTCCATCTTCACTTTTTAGATAAAAGTCTGACTTACAAACAGCAAAAGTTTCAGGGTTAACTTCTTGACCAAATAAATAAACTATTGCTTGAGAATTTAATTTTAAAATCTGCTCCTTTGCAATAGTTAACATTCCTCCAGAACCACAACAAGGGTCGTAAATAGTTTTGATAATACCTACTGTACTTAACGGCTGTTTATCTTGCACAAACAACAAATTTACCATTAACTGAATCACTTCTCTAGGGGTAAAATGCTCCCCTGGGTTTTCATCCAGCGCTTCATTAAATTTCCTAATTAACTCCTCAAAAATATAGCCCATTTCCAGGTTAGAAACCAGATGGGGATGAAGGTCAATATTTTTGAATTTCTCCATCACTAAAAATAACAGGTTTGACTGCTCTAACTTATCAATAGTGTTGGGAAAATCAAACTTTTCTAACACCTCTCGCATATTTTTACTAAAACCATTAATATAATTTTTAAGGTTACTAGCTAGATTATTTGAATCATTAACCAACTTCTCAAAGTCATAAGGAGAAGTGTTATAAAAAGCAAAACCCGACTTTTTAGATAACTGAGATTGTAAATTTTTAATTTGATCTTTATATTTCTCGTGAGTTTCAAGGACAGATTCTTTAGTTTCTTGCAATACGCAATCAAGGCGACGCAATACAGTAAAAGGTAAAATCACATCCTGATATTTTCCCCGCTTAAAAGTATCCCGAATTAAATCAGCAACACTCCAGATAAAACTTACCTTTTCCCCGAAATTTTCCATCTAATTACTTACTCCTTTCTTTAATCCTATTAAACCAATAAATGCTGTTTGATGTCTATTCGGGATAAAAATCAAATTCCCTTAATTCTGACACAGAAAAAGGACATTTTTCTGGAAAAACAACGGGAGATAATTGTGTTTTTTTAATAACTCTTCTCCTGGCTTGAAAATACATAGCATCAATCCGAGTCAAAAAGTAATTATAGAGAGTTTTCGACTCTAATAACAACTCTAATTCATCTCGAAAATTATCAATTTCGTCCCGCCAACCTGCCCCACATCTTTCTTTTTCCACTGTCCAATAACCATACAGGAGAAGATGAATCAGAAGTTGTTTTAAGTAACTATCAACTTTATGTCGTAATTCATTGCCCAATGCCTCTATCTCCTGAATCAAATTTACCCAATCTAATTGTTCAATTTCCTGATTTTTTAGATATTTAAGTGTTTGGTTTAGCCAGAGAGGATAATCAATTTCATATAGGGATTTCATAGTTTTATTTTATCAACTTCCAAGCAAGGAAATAAATGAGTGTGGATAGAGGCGGGTTTTGATTTAAACACTAAACCCGCCCCTACAGTTAAATTTCTATTGATAACGATTTAACAAAGCTGCTAAACCACCTTCATATCCACCACCCACAGCATTAATGCGCCATTCGCCATCTTTACGATACAATTCAGCCATAATTAAAGCTGTTTCTGTGGAATAATCTTCCTGCAAATCATAACGGAGTACTTCTGCTTTAGTTTGCACATCTACTAACCTTACATAAGCGTTTCTTACTTGACCAAAATTCTGGTGTCTTTTTTCTGCTTCGTAAATAGTCACAGTGATGGCAATTTTTTGTACTTCCTGGGGAACTTTGCGCAAATCAACAATAATTACTTCATCGTCTCCTTCCCCTGCACCAGTCTGATTATCTCCCATCAATTTAACTGATTGATCTGGATCTGGGCTAGTTAGGTTATTGTAGAATACAAAGTGTTTCTCACTGATGAGTTTCTCATTTGCTCCTAATAGGAATACAGAAGCATCTAAGTCAAAATCTGCTCCAGTATCCGTATCTTTTGTATCCCATCCTAACCCAATAAATCCCGCTATTAGACCTGGGGCTACTTTTTCTAGGGATACTCTCTCTCCTTTTTGCAGTGAAACTGTCATCTTTTTTTACCTCCTAATTTTGCTTTTGTCATTAGTTATTGGTTAACCACAACCATCAACCATCATTAGTCGTTTTTGGGTAATTTTATTCATCCCCGAATTTGGCTCAATTGTGGTAAGCTTTTTAATATGGGATGGGTAATGGGGTAAATTTAAACCAGCGCCAAAACTAATCTCTAATACTTCTCCCCTTACTTCTTGTTGACTCCTTCCTGGCAAAATATATTCTCAATAAAATCTTGTAAAACGTTATTAATTGTAATGAAATTTAGTGAAATTATCCAACAATTAGGGGAAAAAGCAACAAATCATAGTTTGATTTCCGATTTGAACCCAGTGATTACTGGAGTAGCGGCGGTAGATACAGCCAGACCTGGGACTATTAGTTATATCGAAGGGGGAAAGTTTGCAGGGTTGGTGAGTCAAACCTCAGCCAGTGCTTTAATTTTACCCCTAGATGAAAACCTCGAGCAACAAGCAAATGCCAGGGGTATAGCTTGGATTGCTACAAAAGACCCTCGCTTAGGATTTGCTGAGGTTATTGGTCTATTTTATCAGCCTTTTCACCCACAAACGGGGATTCATCCTACAGCAGTAATTGACCCAGCAACAGAACTGGGGGATGATGTTTATGTTGGGCCCCAGGTGGTGATCCAGCAGGGAGTAAAAATTGGTAATGGTGTTTGTATTCATCCCCATGTGGTGATTTATCCTGGGGTGAGTATCGGCGATCGCACTATTCTCCACGCTAACTGTACTATCCATGAACGTACCCAAATTGGGGCAGACTGTGTAATTCATAGCGGTGCGGTTATTGGTGCGGAAGGGTTTGGTTTTGTCCCCACTGCTACTGGCTGGTTTAAAATGGAGCAGTCTGGTTATACTGTATTGGAAGACGGGGTAGAAGTGGGATGTAATAGTGCAGTTGACCGTCCAGCAGTGGGTGAAACCAGAATTGGCAAAAACACGAAGTTAGATAATTTAGTCCATATTGGACATAATAGTCAGATAGGGGAAAACTGCGCAATGGCAGCACAAGTAGGGTTAGCAGGTGGAGTGAAAGTGGGGAATAGGGTATTACTGGGGGGACAAGTAGGAATAGCAAACCAAGTAAAAATAGGCGATGGGGCGATCGCTACTGCTCAAACTGGTATTCACGGTGATATCCCCCCAGGAGAAATTGTTTCTGGAAGTCCTGCAGTTGCTAATAAACTCTTCCTCAAAGTTTCTGCCATTTATAAACGTCTCCCCGAAATTTATCAAACCTTTAAACAACTCAAAAAATGAAACCAATTTAAGATTATACAATCTATTCCTGGTTGTCACCCTTGGGGAAAAACTGCCAATGAAGCTAGTGCTGAACTAATTCATGTTTTTGATATCTTTCAAAAAGAGTATGAAGAAAAAGGGCTAACCTCAAATCATGGAGACTTTAAGAGTAATACAAATGAACTCACTTCAAGAGATTGAAACCGCCATTATGAGCCTACCTGAATCAGATTTACGAAAGCTTTCTACTTGGCTGCAAGACTATCTGCAAGATGCCTGGGATAAACAAATAGAAATAGACGCTAAATCGGGAAAACTAGACAAATTAATCCAAAATGTCAACTTAGATATTGCTGCTAACAGGATAAAACCCCTAGATGAAATCCTTAACAACTCCTGATTTTTGGCGCTGCTATGCTGCTCTTCCTCTTCCAATTAAAAAGCAAGCGCATAAAGCTTATCGCCTTTGCAGCAGCAACAATTTTTATCCCTCTTTGCACTTTAAAAAAGTGAGTAATGATTTATGGTCAGTTAGGATTACATGATGACTATGATACCTTGATTAGTTAAACTATGTATTTCTTATTTGAGCGCGAATAAACAATCTTTTTCTAGTTACCTTCTTGTTAAACAGTACAACAAAATTTTGATTTTAAACAGAGAACGCAGATGAAATCGCTTTTGGCAAAACTAACTATACCTTCTAATCAAATCCTCCAAACCATTAACCTTAATTCCCTTCCCAATAGCTGCCATTTGCCATTCCTCATTATCACGGTAAATTTCTGCCATAATCATACTTGTTTGACCCTGATATTCTGCTCCAGATAAATTATAGCGAGCAACTTCTTTATTATTTGCCAAATCTACCAAACGCACAAAAGCATTACTTACCTGACTAAAATCCTGTTTCCGTTCAAGACAACGGTAAATATTCACCATAAATAAGAGTTTAGAAATTTCAGGAGGAATTTGGGGCAAATCCAGAATAATTTGTTCATCATCTCCAGTTCCCGCACCTGTTAAATTATCACCTAAATGAGTAACTGCCCGTGATTTATGGTTAAGATTGCCAAAGTAAATCACATCAGCATCATTTTTAATTCTTCCCTGAGCATTTAAACATAAAACCGAAGCATCCAGGTCAAAATCCGCAGTCTGACTAAACATACCAAACAAACCACCTTTAGCAGGTTTAGCCACATCCCAACCCAAACCACACATTAACCTAGTCAAACCTGGAGCTTCTTTTTTAAGAGATATTCTTTGTCCCTTCTCTAAATTAATTGCCATATTTTTCTTCCTTAGTAATTATGGTTTTTCAATTATCAGTTATTCCCTGGTCACTAATAACTGATAATTGAGCATTAAAAACCCTACTGATAACGATTTAAAAGAGCTGCCAAACCACCTGAATAACCATCACCAACAGCATTAACCCGCCACTCGTCATCCTTGCGGTATAATTCAGCCAGAATCATTGCTGTTTCAATAGAATAATCCTCATCCAAGTCATAACGGAGAACTTCTTCTTGAGTCTGGACATCCACCAAACGGACATAAGCATTTTGCACCTGACCAAAATTTTGCTTTCGTTGCTCTGCCTCGTAAATAGTAACAGTAATCACAATTTTCTGCACTGCTGGGGGAACCTTGCGCAGATCCACAATAATTACCTCATCATCCCCTTCTCCTGCCCCAGTTTGATTATCCCCCATCAGTTTAACCGACTCATCTGGATCAGGACTGGTGAGATTGTTGTAGAAGATAAAATGCTTATCAGAAATCAATTTGTCATTAGCATCCAAGAGGAAGAGAGACGTATCGAGGTCAAAATCTGTACCCGTATCCGTAGCTTTTACGTCCCATCCCATACCAATAAAACCCGCTACCAGACCTGGTGCTACTTTTTCTAAGGATATTTTCTGTCCTTTTTGGAGTGAAATACTCATTGAACTCTACCTCAAAACTGCTAGATAACTCGGAAGTTTAGATTAATCTAATTATAGGATAAAGGGTTGTAGAATAATGAACCAAAAAACTCGTGGGGCGATCGCCGCTGGTCATCACCTAACAGTAGCAGCAGGTCAAGAAATGTTTAACTTAGGTGGTAATGCTTTTGATGCTGCCATTGCTGCTATTTTAGCTTCTTTTGTGGTAGAATCAACTCTTACTTCGGCTGCGGGGGGTGGTTTTTTCCTCGCTCATACTCAGGAAAAGCAAAACATTCTTTTTGACTTTTTCCCTAATACTCCTCTGAAAAAAAGACCCCTTGATGAACTAAATTTCTACCCAGTTGAGCTTAACTTTGGGGGAGAATTACAAACTTTTCACATTGGACTGGGTTCTATGGCTATTCCTAGTAATATTGCTGGAATTTTTGCTGTGCATAAAAAACTGGGTAAATTGCCTTTTCAAATAGTAGCAGAACCTGCCATTGAATATGCAAAAAATGGGTTTATCATTAATAATTATCAGAGTTTTTGTCTTAAATTACTTGCGCCTATTCTCCAAGCATTCCCAGCAACAAGACAAGTTTATGCACCTGATGGGGAGTTACTTACTGCTGGTCAAACCTGTTATATGCCAGATTTTGCTGCTACTTTAACTTATTTAGTTGAGCAAGGAGTAGGAGAATTTTATCAGGGAGAAATTGCCCATCAATTAGTCAAAGATTGTCAGGAAAAAGGCGGATATTTAACAAAAAAAGACTTGACAAAATATGAAGTTTTTGTGAGAAAACCTTTAAAAATTAATTATCGAGGTTATGAGTTAGTGACAAATCCACCTCCAAGTTCTGGGGGCATATTAATTGCCTTTGCTTTAAAGCTTATAGAAAAGATAGAATTAGGAAAGATCCAGTTTGGCAGTGGAGAACATTTACAAATATTAGTAGAAGTAATGCAATTGACTAACTTAGCCAGGAAAAATAGTTATGATTCTTGTGTTTATGAAGCTGATATAACCGAGAAATTTTTAGCTCAAGAAATTGTAGGCCAGTATCAAGAACAATTAAATAAATGGGGAAGTACAACTCAGATAAGTGTGTTAGATAGTGAAGGAAATGCAGCAAGTGTGACAACTTCTAATGGGGAAGGTTCTTCCTATATGATTCCTGGGACAGGAATCATGGTAAATAATATGTTAGGAGAAGCAGATTTAAATCCCTTTGGGTTTCATCAATGGAAGTGTAATCAGAGAATTTCCTCCATGATGTCACCAACAATAGTGTTAAAGGAAGGGAAACCAGAAATAGTATTAGGATCGGGGGGGTCAAATCGCATTAGAACGGCAATTTTACAGGTTATTTCTAATATAATTGATTTTCAAATGCCTTTAACAATAGCAGTGCAAAGTCCTAGAGTGCATTGGGAAAATAATGTATTTAGTGTGGAACCCACCTTAGCAGCAATAAATAAACTGGTTCTCCCCCCAGCAACCAAAGTGGTATTGTGGAAAGAGAAAAATATGTTTTTTGGCGGAGTCAATGCTGTTACCGAGAAAGAAGCAGTAGGAGATGAGAGGCGGGAAGGAGCGGGAGAAAAAATAGGAAAATAACCCTTTGAGATGAAAAAAAAAGTGTATCATTACCATTGGAATTAAGGCTTTATCGTTGAAAGGGAATTGAAAATTATGATCATTTTGCGGAATTTGCTAACTTATAGTGCAATTATTTTTGTTATATTAAGTAATTCTGGAGTAGGGATTGCACAGGAATTAATTTCGCTGGAGAAACCAGCCAAAAAAGGCGATCGCCCTGAGGTATCTTTCCCTGCACCAGTTTCAAACCCTGAAAAGGGAGAAACTCAGATCGTGCAAACTGAGGAAAATTCCCCAGCAGTAGCAACAGAAGCTACACCTGCACCAGAAGAAGTTAACCCAAGTGCCAATCCCCTAATTTTTCCCACAGAACCAGATGAAGTAAACATTGAAACAGTATATCCTGTTACTTTAAACCAGGCGATCGAAGTTGCCTTAAACAATAACAAGGAATTACAAGCAGCGAGACTGCAATTAGAACGTACCCAGTCGCAGTTAGATGAAGCATTAGCAGCCCTTTGGCCCACCCTAGATGCAGAATTTAACTTCATCCAACAAGATTCTGCTACTTCAAGGCTCTCCCGAGAAGTTCAAATACAACAGTTTGGTCAAAGTAATATTGAGACAGATGACACCCGAATAGATGGGGGTTTGAATTTGCGTTACGATATCTACACAGGAGGACAAAGAGGGGCAACCATCAGAAGAACAAGGCGACAACTAGAAGTAAACAGATTGGAAGTAGAAAGAATTGCCGAACAAACCCGCTTTGATGCCACCAGTAACTACTACGACTTGCAAAACGCTGATGCAACAGTAGCCATTGTCCAAGCTGCGGTAGAAGATGCTACCCAAAGTTTACGGGATGCACAATTACTCGAACAAGCGGGACTCGGAACCAGATTTGACGTTTTGCAAGCAGAAGTTGACTTAGCCAATGAAAACCAAAGACTAACCCGTGCTATAGCTCAACAGAGAACAGCAAGACGACAGTTGGCAGAAACCTTGAGTATTGCCCAACGGATTGAGCTGACTGCAGCGGACGAAATTAATACCGCTGGTTCTTGGCCTTTATCTTTAGAAGAAAGTATTGTCCAGGCTTACCAAAATCGAGCCGAATTAGAACAATTTTTAATCCAAAGAGAAATTGGCGAACAGAACCGAGAAATTGCCCTAGCGGGAATTAGACCGACAATAGGGGTTCAAGCTAGCTACGATGTAGCCGATGATTTACAAGAAAATGTGACTATTGAAGATGGCTATACTCTCGGGGTAAATGCCAGATGGGTATTCTTTGATGGGGGTGCAGCGAAAGCTCAAGCAGAGCAAGCAAACAGAGATATTGACATTGCCGAAGTTAACTTTGCTAACCAGCGTAACGAAATTCGGTTACAGGTAGAAAGCGCTTATTTTGAATATATAGCCAACCAGGAAAATATTGGAACTACAGACACAGCAGTAACTACGGCAGAAGAAAGACTAAGACTGGCTCGCTTGCGTTTCCAAGCGGGTGTAGGGACGCAAACCGATGTCATTAACGCCCAAAGAGCCTTAAGTGAAGCAAGGGGTAACTTTCTCCAAGCAATTATTGGCTACAACCAGGCACTGAACCAGTTACAACGCTCAGTGAGCAACCTGCCAGACAACGGACTTTTCGAGCAACGCTAAATCAGTATCAAGAGTTTGGGTTTGGTCTCCAAACCCTTTATTAGTCAATAATTGATAATTGTAGAGAGGAACAAGTAGAAGGAGGAGAGATGGCCAATATCACATTTATTAAAGAAAATCAAGAAGTAATTGCTGCTGATGGTGCGAACTTAAGGGAAAAGGCCTTACAAAATCGGATTGATATCTATACGCTGAAGGGAAAACTAACCAATTGTGGGGGTTATGGTCAATGTGGAACTTGTATTGTAGAGATTACTTCAGGGGGGGAAAATCTTTCCCCCAGGACTGATTTTGAACTGCGCAAGCTGAAGAAAAAGCCAGATAGCTACCGTTTAGCTTGTCAAACTCTGGTCAACGGGCCTGTTAGTGTCAAAACAAAGCCCTAAAATGATATTCTAAACAGTTGTTGGTTAAATTAAGAGGCAGATCTTCCATGCAAATAAACGACCTTGGATTCATTGCCACTATCTTGTTTGTGCTAGTTCCTACGGTTTTCCTTTTGATTCTGTATATCCAAACCAGAAAGGAAACCGAAAGTTAGTTGATAGAGGTGTTTCTCAACCGCGAGGGGAAAGGGAATTTTTCCATTCCCCTCAATTTTTTTGGCTTGGCTGAAGAAACTCCTGAGCACTGATTTAGCTACGTTTCCTGGCTAAAAGTACGGGACAGTTAGCGTTAACTCGCACATAATCTGAGAGAGAAGTCCCCAGTAATCGATCCAAGTCTGGCAGACTTTTCGCTACAGAAGGACGGCGATCGGGAGAACCAAGTAAGAGTAAATCCACATTGTATTCTTCCACTAAGTTACAGATTCCTTCCCCTGGTTTCCCTGCTGTCAACAAGCTGCGGTGAGGAATACCCATTTTTTTGGCCTTTTCTGCTGCTCGGGCGAGCACTGGGTTACTTTCAATCTCAGCTTTCGACAGCGGGAGTAATTTGGGGTCTAAGTCTGGGTTGACACGGGCTAAAAGTAGCTCCCCATCTTTATAATCTCTTAATAAAAAGAGGGCTAACTCAAGGGCATAGTCTGAACTATCGGATTTATCTAATGCCACCATGACTCGCTTGATTTTCTTGACGTAAATATCATCTTTCACTAACAACATGGGGTGGTCTGTTAGTTGGAAGACATATTGACTTACAGAATTGCCTAAAATTGCTTCTAGGCGCTTGAGTCCCCGCGAACCCATAATAATTAAGTCGGCATCGATTTCTTCTGCTACCTGACATACTGTATCTTTTGGTTCTCCTTGACGAAGAATAGTGGCAATTTTGCTCGGAGCTAAGTGCACATTGGTGATAATTTCCTTGATCAGAGCGCCACCTTCATCCCACTTTGCCGTTAAAGCATCTGCTGTAACTTGGGGTGGTACTACGTGCAGAATGGTAATGGCTGCTTTTTGAATGGCAGGTAGATCCATCAAAACCTTCAGCATTTCTTGGCTTTGTCCTGTTCCCGAATCTGCGTATAATATTTTTTCGAGCATGGTTTTTAATGGTATTTTTTTGTTTCTAAAATAACCATACTCTTATTTTTCCCCGCAAAATTTAACAATTTGTTACAAGGTGGCGATCGCTCTTTTGGTTTTTGGCTCTCTCTACAAATCAATCTCCTGGTTCTTGGACTATAATATAAAAGTTAATAAAACTTTAAAAAACTTTATGGTTCTTAACTCTCCCAGGTTGGGTAAGTTCCAACAATTCTTGAAAGACAAAATACTCTTTAATAATGAGCCGAACCCCGAATTAATTGCCATCTTAACTGTATATTTCGTGCAGGGTATTCTGGGTTTAGCTCGACTGGCGATCAGTTTCTTTCTCAAAGATGACTTGAATTTAAGCCCCGCCCAAGTAGCAGCTTTGATGGGCATAGCTGCTATTCCCTGGGTAATCAAGCCTGTATTTGGCTTGCTCTCTGACGGTGTTCCCATTTTGGGCTGGCGACGACGACCTTATCTAATTCTATCAGGAATTGTAGGTTGTCTTGCCTGGTTTGCTTTGGCAACTGTAGTCCATACTGCTGGAGCTGCCACAATCACAATTTTATTTATTTCCCTTTCTGTTGCTGTTAGTGATGTAATTGTTGACTCGCTGGTGGTGGAAAGGGCGAGGAAAGAATCTTTGGCACAAGCAGGTTCTTTACAATCTTTATGTTGGGGTTTCTCTGCATTAGGTGGTTTAATTACTGCTTATCTCAGTGGTTGGTTATTGGAACATTTTAGCAATCAAACAGTATTTGGCATTACTGCTATTTTTCCGTTAATTGTGGCTACAGTTGCTGGATTAATTGGGGAAGAGGCTATAAGTAAGGCAGAAAAACTAGCTACTGGGAAGCAACTGCAACAACTCTGGCAGGCGATCGCTCAAAAATCGATCCTTGCACCCACTGCCTTTATCTTCATTTGGCAAGCAACTCCCACTGCTGACTCTGCTTTCTTCTTCTTCTCCACCAATGAGTTAGGTTTTCAACCAGAATTTCTAGGTAGAGTACGTCTTGTTACTAAATTAGCAGCTCTGTTAGGCATTTTTCTCTATCAACGTTTTCTCAAAAACATTCCCTTCCGTACCATTCTCGGTTGGAGTACAGTTATTTCAGCCATAGGAGGCATGACCACTTTACTCCTAGTCACCCATACTAACCGCCTGATTGGCATTGATGATCATTGGTTTAGTCTCGGAGATAGTCTCATTCTCACTGTTTTGGGGGAAATTGCTTTTCTGCCTGTGCTAGTTCTCTCTGCTCGTCTCTGTCCTGAGGGCATGGAAGCTAGTTTATTTGCTTTATTAATGTCAGTTTTCAACCTCTCAGGGCTATTATCTCACGAAATTGGTGCTTTACTTACCTATGTCCTCGGGGTAAGTGAAACTAATTTTGATAACCTCTGGTTATTAGTAGTCATTACCAATCTCTCCACCCTTTTACCCCTGTTTTTTTTAGGGTGGCTCCCAACAGGGGACCCTCAAGAGTTGCACGGTGGTACATCTTTACCTCCAGCAGAAATTTACAATCATCATGCTCCAGGTTCGCAAACTGAACAACCTTTATTACCAGATCTCCTCCCTGAATTAGTAGGAATTAGTAAATCATCAAAGCCAAATAATTAAATCATGGAAAACTTACTCATTGAAAAATCACCTATCCCATCCTATAACCGAGAAGAATGGAAGCGCGGTTATGACTCCCAACCTAATGAATATGACTATTGGGTTGATGATATGGCAGGGGAAATTCCTGCTGCTTTCAATGGTACTTTATTTCGCAATGGCCCAGGTTTACTAGATATTCATGGTATCCCCATTAAACATCCTTTTGATGGGGATGGCATGATTTGTGCTTTTACTTTTAAAAATGGTCAATGTCACTTCCGCAATCGTTTTGTCCGCACTGAGGCTTATGTGGCAGAACAAACAATGGGTAAAATGCTCTATCGGGGCGTATTTGGCACTGCCAAACCTGGCGGTTGGCTCAATAATGCTTTTGATTTAAAACTCAAAAATATTGCCAATACTAATATTATTTATTGGGGGGGGAAATTACTGGCATTGTGGGAAGCAGCGGAACCCTACAGTTTAAATCCAGCTACTTTGGAAACTCTGGGAATAGACTATCTGGATGGTATTTTACAACCAGGAGATGCTTTTGCCGCTCATCCGCGCATTGATCCCAGTAGGAATTGTTTAGTTAATTTTGCTATTAAACCAGGTCTTTCTAGCAAAATTCTTGTCTATGAATTGGACTCAAATGGTAAATTATTAGCTAGTTATGATCAGATAATTCCTGGCTTTGCTTTTATCCATGATTTTGTCATTACGCCTAATTATTGTATCTTCTTTCAAAACCCTGTAGGCTATAATCCCTTTCCTTATTTATTTGGCTTTCGTGGGGCTGGAGAATGTGTGAAGTTTCAAGATAATAAGCCTACTAATATTATTGTTATTCCTCGTCAGGGAAAGAAGGTAAAAATCCTGCAGGTGAATGCTGGGTTTATCTTCCACCATGCTAATGCTTTTGAGCAAGGAGATAATCTTTATATCGATTCCATTTGTTATCAATCTTTGCCCCAAATTAACCCTAATACTGATTATAAAGAAGTTGACTTTGACCAACTAGATCCTGGGCAACTTTGGCGCTTTGAGCTCAACTTAAAGGAGGAAACTGTAGGGAAAACCATGGTGGAAAGTCGTTGTTGTGAATTTCCTACCATTCATCCTGAGCAAGTAGGGAAAAATTATCGCTATTTGTTTATTGGTGCTGCTCATAATTCTACTGGCAATGCGCCCCTCCAAGCTATCTTGAAATTAGATTTAGAAACAGGGGAAAAACAACTTTACTCTTTTGCTCCTCATGGTTATGTGAGTGAGCCAATTTTTGTCCCCAAACCTGCAGCAAAAACAGAAGATGATGGTTGGGTAATTACTTTAGTTTATAATGGTAGTTCTCACCGTTCTGAGGTTGTAATTTTAGATGCCTTGGATTTAAATATTGGGCCCCTTGCTCGACTCCAACTCAAACATCATATCCCCTACGGTTTACATGGGAGTTGGACTGGGAATTGTTTTATTTAATTGGTGTGGGGTTTGGAAACCAAACCCCTAGCACTTATTGTGGCGGAGCTGAACTATATTGCTCAAACCCACTCATTACAGTGCTATCAGGATTATTAATGCAGTAGTCAATTACTTGGTCGGTAATTTCGGCTAAAGCAGCCCCATCTACCATAGTCTGATTGTTCTTTCCTGTAATATATCCATGATAAAATACCATTGTATATTCTTCTTCTTCATCAGGCATTTTTAGGAGTGTTCGACAGTCAACAGATGTTAGCTCAAATTGAGTATCATCTTGAGCATAAGCTGCCATAGTTGACATTTCTCCTACCAGTATGGTGGTAGCTAACAACCAAAAAATTTTCTTCATTAAGATTATTTATCTCCTCAAAAACAGTGAACTCAAGATTACCAACGGTGAACGCCTCGCATACAATCATCGAAAGCTATTCTGTATAAATGGTCACGGTCTGCGTTTTGACGGGCTCCTCTGGCGGTTCCTCCTACCAGTGCTCCAATACCTGCTCCCGTCCCAGCACCACGACCACCATCCACAACCGCCCCAATAATAGCACCTCCAGCAGCTCCACGGGCTGCTCCTTCTAATGGGCCACCACGAGCATGACGATTTGCGTAATCTTCGGCGAATCGATGGCAGTAACTCATACTCCGACCTTGAGCAATAGTATATGCTTGAGCTTGGGTTACATCCACAGGAGCAAATAATATTGTGCTAAATGCTAATAATGTTCTCAGTTTTTTGCCCATAATTCTCCTTTCTAATTTTGTTTTTGAGCCTAACACAACTTTTTTCACTTCAAAGGTTCTAACTTTAAAGACTTGGGACGTAAATAAGCAGGACAATGCTGCACTAAATAGTAAGGTTTATCTTTGGTTACAATTGGGTCAGCCAAACTAATATAACGCCCACTCATTATATTATGCCAATCTCTAGTAATTAAATCTAGAAAAACTGGCTCAGAGGAGTTAAGCAATTTTTGGACTCCTAAACCTCTTCTCATCAATAACCAAGCTGATGTTTTTAGTTTCCAAAACCAAGCATTATTAGCATATTTGCCATATTTTTTCAGGTACATTTCTTTATATTTTGTCTGTTTTTCCATCATTTGTTCATATTCTGGGGAGTTTTTATCTGGCCCCCAATTGCGATAATGATGAATTGCTACTGCTTTAGTATAAACTATATCATAACCAGCAAAAAGTACTTTAGTAGTTAAATCTGGGTCAATGCCATAATCCCGAAATTTTTCGCAAAACCCCCCTACTTCTTTCAGAACTTTTGTTCTCAGTAAACCCTGATTAACATTTAATACTCCTACAGCAGAAACTCCCCCAATATAAGGAGCATCGACAAATGGCCCTTGTTGGTCACGCACTTTTAATCCCACCATGGCAATTGCTGGGTTTGCTTCGAGTATTTCTACTGCAATATCTAACCCTTTATTTACCACCACATTATCATCACTGAGCCAACAAACATAGGGAGTATCTAGGATTTTAAACACCTCATTGTAGGCGCGAGCTTGTCCAATTTTTTCCCCTACAAAAATGGGAATTATTTGCTCTGAAGCAATGGATTGTAAATAGTCAATTGTTCCATCAGTTGAACCAGCATCGGTGAGATAAACTTTAACAGGAGTTGCGGTTTGTTCTAAAATGCTCGTGATAGCTTGTTTGAGCAATTCTAAACGGTTATAAGTTCCAATGACAACAGACAGTTTCATAATTAACTACTCCAAAAACTGTTCAGCAGTGCGGTGGGGGTCGTCATATTTGATGATTATTTTATCCCGCAATTCCTGCCAGGTGGGATGATAATAAATACTGTCCCAACGTTTGAGATAAACTTCGCGATCGCTTATCTTAACTGCATTATTACTTTGACGCACTGCTTCTTCTGGGTCATAATAGTGTTCAACAAAAGCTTTTGGACAGTCAACTATTTCATACCCAGCTAACCACATTTTTAAGCAAACATCACTGTCTGCTTTATAAAAAATATATTGGTCTTCTTCTAACCAACCCACAGCTTCTAGTGCTTCTTTTAAATAAATTCCATGATTAATTGCTAATTTCCCACCCAAAGATTTCTGTACATAGTATTCCTTTTCCTCTGGCCAATTCCGAAAATAAAACGCTACTCCCCCAATTTTCCTGCCTGCTGTTTCCATTTCCTGAAATTTTTCTAACCCTAAATTCACTGCATTGGGTAACAGTAAGCAATCGTCACTAATCATTAAAATATACTTCCCTTGGGCTGATTTAAAACCCAAATTCATAAAGTAGCCCCAACTCTGACGTTCAATGGTTTTTCCTTGAAATTCCCCTCGGTTATGTTGGACAATAGTAATGATGTCCTTTTGTTGAATTAACCATGCTAATGACCCATCATCAGACCCCCCATCTACTACTATAATTTCATAGGGTACAGGAATTTGATTATGCCGCACACTATTAATGGCTTTTTCTAGTAAGCGGCGACGGTTATAACTGCCAATTACTACAGAAATTACTTTTTTTCCTGGTCGAGGGATAGGTGGTGTAACTAACTCCATTTGCGATCGCAACTCTAACAACTGTTGACATTTCCGTAACTGTGCGGGGGTAGTTGGGGGAGTGGGGGAAGGAGTAAAAACCCTTTTTATTCGCCGCAATATTTTTCCTCCAATTTGTCTCATAGTCAATTATCTTAAAATGTAGGGGCGGGTTTAGAGATAACCTAATAATCATTATTAACAATCTTAATATCAAAACCCGCCCATTTCTAAAAAGGGTGGGGGGGTTTTGAGCTCAAATTCTCCCTCAACCCGCCCCTAGGAGGTACTAATTCCCAATTTTTCTGCCTCATAAATAAAAGGAGAACCTGATAAAATTCCCTCACAAATGACATCCAAACCTGGGTCAGATCCTGGTAACAATTCATCTAATTTACTAATCTTAATCTTATAAGGTGGTTTCCCTGCTACTGGTTCCATAAATTGCAGGGGAATCATGCGCCGAAAGAAGAAATGATAGGCATATTTTCTTGCCCTTTTTAACTCTTCTCCTGCTAACTTGATTTTCAGGGGTAATTTATCCAAACATTGGAAATATTCTGCTGGAGAAACTGGATCAATAGTGATACCTTTTCCTCTAATCCAAGCTTCACCACCCACAATTACAGGAATACCCATACTTGTTAATTCTACTCCTGTTTTTGTGCCGTAAATAATCACCGAATCGCATTCCTGCATCGCCGCGTAAGTACTCACATTACTGTCTGGGGGAATGATAAACACATTCGGGGGTAACTCTTTCCAGACTTTCATTATTTCTGGTAATAAAGGTTGACGCGAAGGCAGTGTACCACGAATTTCTGCTGGATGAATGCGGATGAGTAGTTGTAATTCAGGGCGTTGGGCAAAATATTTAATGGTTTCCAATACCCAGGTAAGCATATTTGGGAACGCATTTGCCCGATAATGGAGTTGAGCATCCCACATTACATTTGTGAGCATCCCAATAATAGGTTTATTTAAATCCAGCCCAATTTCCCCAGCAATGCGCACAAATTCTTCATCTGGTTGTTCGTGAAACCAAATCCAATCCCTTGTACCCTGCCAGCGACTCTTTAAATATTCTAAAATTGATTCTTCCATTGTTTCATTCCAGGGCATATTTTCCCAAGCATCTAGGGGTTCCGTCAACATTGTATGGTGGTAAGTGTCTTGGTGACTGAAAATAAAACACCGTTTACGGTAGGCTACATTCCAATTAACCACCCGCACCAGGTTTTCCCTGCACACTTCTCCAATAATTCCATGAGGTGAGTAAATCCCATGATTAAAACAAGCCACTGTAAAATTATGTTTAGCCAACAGATTTTTAGTGGCAAAAGCTGTTAACAATGCTCCTTCAAAGTAGCGCCTCATTACTACTTCCCTGTAGGGTTCATTGTCCAGATTCCCACTAGCAAAATAGCGCAAAGCCCCTGCATAAGCGTGTTCCCCTATATTTAAGTTACCAAGCTGGTAGTTAGGAATTTCTGACAGGGGGACTTCTCCTGAGAGATTTTTTGCCTTTTCTCTTTCTGTATCGCTGAGTAACTCACTATATAGATGTCCTGGTAATGCTAAAGGTTGATAAAAATAACTCCCCGCCTTAAAACAGTCTTGACAGCGAGTTTTAGCCAGTTCGTAATTTGCCAGAGTTGTTTCTGGGATATCCAGTTTTTGCACCAGGATACAAGCAGGGAGTAGGCGATCGCATAATAAAGTATGCACCTGCGCTCCTCTCAGGGTAAGGGCTACGGCTAACATACTTTCTGGTAATGACATTGGTAACGCACCCCCCACTGAGGTTCCCATTAACACTTGAGGGCCTGTTTTCGCTTTTTCCTTTGCTTCTTCCCATAGTAGTCTGTTTGTATTCAACATTTCTTCCCAGTCTGGCCAGTTGGGAATTTTTTTTCTTATCCCAATATTTGCCTTTACTGTTTCTATTACTTGATTTTTTTGAGGCTTTTTAATTAGGGAAACCAGTTTATTCCACAGTGACATTATTTTTACTCCTTAAATGGTGGGTTACGCTGTCCCTAACCCACCCTACTTTAAACAATTTGTTGATAGCCTGCTAGAGTTAATCGAGCTGTTTTTTCCCAGGAAAATAATTTAGCACGTTCTTGTCCTTTTGCCAACATTGAGGCTCGCTTTTCCCTATCTTCTACCACCATTTGCATTTGAGTTATCAACTCTTCGATCGAGTCTGGATTAAAAAAAGCAGCAGCTTGGCCAACCACTTCTGGGAGAGAAGAAGTGGGGCAACAAATTACTGGACATTGACATACCATCGCCTCTAAAGTTGGCAACCCAAACCCCTCATAACGACTGGTATAAACTAGGGCTTGAGCATTTTGATACAGAGCTTTTAATAAACTATCATCCCCAGATAGATAGATAAACTTATCCCTAACTTTAGCTTTTTCCATACTTGCTAATTCTGGTTGAGTAAAATCGCTAGTTCCCCCAAAACAAACCACATTAAAATTAGCTTGTAGCCATTTATCTTGAGCGAAAGCTGCAATTACTTTGTCAAACTCTTTATATTTAGATCTTGTGCCAACATATAAAAAATAGGGTTTTTCCTGACATATTTTTGGCAATTGTGAGGGAATGATATCTTTAATTCTTGTTCCCCAATAAGTAATTTTAATTTTTGCTGGCTCTACCTGCAAGATTTCGATTAAGTCTTTTTTAGTATTTTCTGAAGCTACAAACAACAAATCCGATTTTTCTATCAGTTGTTGTTTTCCAGCCCTCACTGACTGAAATCTCTCAATATTTCCCAGGAATTTTTCTAGAATCATATCATGGACAGTTGTCACCAGCTTTTTAGGTTTGACAAGAGATAATAAGGAAGCATCATAATAAGTTGGATGATAGATATCAGCTTGCTTTCCTCCTGTCAAGATAAAAGCTTTAAAAGTTAATTGATTGAGCCTGTCATAGTTAGGTAATTTCAACAAATCTCTAGAAAAAGCCCAATAACGCCCCAATTGGTTACGATAATCTTGAATATTATAACCATCCTGATGCCAACCACGATACCAATCAATTTTACATTCTGAATTTGCCGACAATTCTCGCATTAATTCGATAAAAATCCGAGTTATGCCCCCAAATTTTTGGATGGCAAACATTTGATGGTCATATAAAATACGCATAATTTAGTCATTAGTCATTAGTCAGTAGGGGCAGGTTTAGGGAGCACTTGCGTAATCAAAACCCAACCTTCAGCTCATTTCCCGTCCACACAAAATAGACTTTTTGCAAAAGTCTATTAGTAGGGAGAAGCGGAGTTGCGGAGTAGGGAGAGTTTTACATGAAATAAATATAAAAATTGATTTTGGTTCGATTTTCGCAAAAGGTCTAATCATTCCTCAAATTTATCATCCCATCTGCGTAATCAAAACCCAACCTTCAGCTCATTTCCCGTCCACACAAAATCATTCCTCAAATTTATCATCCCATCATAGTCCTCATTTAATCATGAGTATCATAGTTTAAAATTGTGTTTAATCTTCCGAGCAATTTTATCGCCAATGGAGAGACTGAGCTCTTTTTTCAAACTCTCTACTTCTTGTTGAAGTTGAACTATTCTTTCATCCCGTTTCCGCACTTCTTTTAATCTAGCTTGACTCTCTTTTTCTAAGCGAGCAATTTCAGCTTTAAACTTATCAAATTCCGCGTCTCGCTTAGACTTGAGTAATTCCAAATCCCGCTGATTAAGTTCTTTTTCCTGTTTCTGAAGCTCTTTGAGTTGGAGAATTTTTGTTTCAAGAGAATTAATACTAGCATCCCGATCGCCCACCAACTTATTCACCAAAGCCCCATAAAGTTGATAATATCCATAAGGATCTGCTACATTTCTCTCTAACAAAACTTCTGTATCTAGACCAATTTCCCGAGCAATACCGCGAAAAGCCTTTTTTTGCAACTCTTTATAAGCTTGATGTAGCTCTTGTTCTCTTTCCGAGTCAGCCAAAGTAAGAAACAAGTTAGCAGAAGGGAGACTTGCAGCTTCTCCTGGAGTTGTAATTAAACGCAGTGCATCAGGCTCCACCACCCAACCCCGAAAACCCAATTGATAAACCGCAGTCAGTGCAGTGGTGAGCGCTTCCCTTCTTTCCTCATTGAGATTTTTCGCAGAAACCTCCAACATTATTACGAGAGAAGGAGAATTTTTCAGAGTTGCCATTGCTCCTTGCAACACAGCAAACTCATGTCCTTCTACATCAATTTTCATTCCCTGTACCTGAGACAAACCCCATTGAGGCAGGAAAGAATCAAGACTACATACAGGTATTTTTACTTTTTCCAAAAGCTCCGCCCTTCCTGTAGCACTCATCGAGCTAAAAGAAGACTCCACGCACACATAAAAATCAGTTGCTCCAGTTTCAGCCCCCACAGCAACTTGGTGACAGTGAATATTTGCTTGTAAATTATTTTGTAATACATTTTCTCCCAATAATTTATGAGCTTCTGTATTCGGTTCAAAAGCATGGACAACACCATTAGTTAATTGAGCAGCATTTACCGCCCAGTAGCCAAAATTCGCCCCAATATCCAGAAAAACCTCCTCTGGGTGGAGGAGATTAAACAATAACTGGGAGTCGAAGTATTCCTGATAATATCCGTAGTAGATATCACAACCCAGGCGATCGCCCAAATTCACTTTAAATTTCAGGCCCTTAGCCAACTCTGCCATTCCATATTCTGTTACTCCCACAGGATGAATTCTTTCCCGTAAAGAGCGAATAAAAGGGGTGTAATAGTTAGCCAAACCAGGAAAAGTTATTGCTTCATAAAGAAAATCATGAAGGATGCGGAGGCGAATTTTCTCATTTTGTATTTCTGATTCATTCATTCTGGGTGATAGATAGGTTCAGGGTAATTAAGTTGCTCCATCATTTTACCATGACAAGCATAAAGTAGTCGCAATTCTTCATTAGAATAATTTTTTTCCCAGCCAAAAGCCTTTCCCTCTCTTTTAGCAATAGGATTTAATTTATGCACCGCTTCAAAAGTGATAAATTCTCTTTTCAAATATTTTAGCCCTGTCAGCTTTTCTATTTGATAACAGCATTCATCCTGATGTTCTTTCAACC
Organism: Gomphosphaeria aponina SAG 52.96 = DSM 107014; assembly: GCA_016903655.1. GTDB lineage: Bacteria > Cyanobacteriota > Cyanobacteriia > Cyanobacteriales > Gomphosphaeriaceae > Gomphosphaeria > Gomphosphaeria aponina. The sequence goes on along the minus strand of JADQBC010000009.1, from coordinate 23,763 downwards.
ATTCAAAAGGTATTTGTAAATAGCGATCGCCCAACTCTTCCCCTACCTGCAACCATTTTTCATGGTAATCCGACCAAGAACCAAATCGAACATTTCCCTTAATTACTTCCATTAAGCTTTTGAATGTTTCCCCTGGCCATTTAGTTGCTTCTATCAAATTAAAGTAGGACCAAATCACTGCCCCAGGATTTCTAATTGGTTGAATTACCTTTTCCCCAGTAAAATATTTTTGATAAGGAAGTTCATGGGTTTTTACGAAAAATACATTAGCTTCTGCTGCCAGTTTTTGCCTATTCTCTTCTGTTAAAAACTCCAGACACCCAGGCATAATAAAACGATGCTCAGGGGGATTTATTTCTTGTTCTGGCTCATTATAAACCGCTATAAATTCATTCCAAATACAAATATTACCCATCACCTTTTCTTTCAACAATTCTAGCCAATTCCCAGAATTAGGATTTTGTGACTGAATCCTAATTTTCCACTTATTTAACTGTGGGGGAGGATAATCATTAATCTGATAAACAGAAGATATTAACCTTCTAAACTGGTAATATATTAGCTGTTGAATCCACGAATTACCCGAACGGGGATATGACGCAATATAAACTATCATCTTTTTTTTCTGATCACCCTATTGCTTATTTAGATGAGGGAAACTTCTCAACCTCATCGAAACCGTAAAAAACCCTGCCCTGAACACAATCCCCTTCAAAAAAGCTCTTGAGCTTTTGCCTGGTTTTCCCCCCCCGGGGGGGTTAGGGAGAGTTAACACAATTCACACGCTCATCGGTCTCATAGTAATCTTTATCACAAGGAAAAACAAAAATCAACTGTAATCCTGTAGAATTATTAAGCTCAGAGGCATTTAAAGGGCGGAATTGGGGGAAATTTAGGAACTAAAAACACTTTAGTTGTTGACCCAAAAATCTAAATAGACCCAACTGGACTCGAACCAGCGACCTCTACGATGTCAACGTAGCGCTCTAACCAACTGAGCTATGAGTCTGTACAATTAGCAATTATAACAGGTCTGGGAGAAAAGTGCCATATTTTTATTAAAAATAAACAAGCTACATGAATCCTTAATTGGTCTATTGATAACTGGTAAGAGATAGTCGGGCTGGGGAATCTTGGCTCAACAAGGGCTGATAACTGGTAACAGATAAAAAATTACCCGAGAAAGTCCCAATCCAGAAAAGGATTTGCTAGAATAGCATGGGTCAATTTAAGTAATTAAAGTCTTTTGAGTCAATCATCAGTAGAGACACCCAAACTTGATACATTGGCGCAGGAACTGGCGGCAATTCAGCAAACCAGTTCTAAACGGATTGCTCTGTTGGGTTCGCGTCATGTTCCCATCACTCATCAACACTTGATTGAGATGATGAGCTTTGCTCTCGTGCAAGCTGGTAACAGTATAATAACATCTGGGGCAACAGGAACAAATTCGGCGGCAATTAAAGGTGCTATGCGTGCAGATCCCTCTCTTTTAACGGTGATTTTGCCCCAAAGCATGAACCGCCAGCCCCTGGAGTCACGCTCACAACTAGAACAGGTGCTTCATTTGGTTGAAAAACCAGAAAATGACCATCTGTCTCTTGGTGAAGCAAGTACTTTGTGTAATCGGGAAATAATCACCCGCTGTCAACAATTGATCTGCTTCGCTTTCCACGATAGTCATACTTTACTTCAAACCTGTGAGGAAGCAGAAGAACAACGTAAAGTGGTAACTCGTTTTTATTTTGATTAACTTTTCATCGATAATTGCTCTTAGGAATGGGGGGCGGGAAATGAGCTCAAGGTTATGGATTTGATATTGTTTGATTATCACCTTACCCGCCCCTACAATTTGACCGATAACTCATAACTGAATTTATGGCTTCGACTTATTCTTTCGACGTTGTAAGCGATTTTGACCGTCAAGAACTGGTCAATGCCCTTGACCAAACAAAACGGGAAATAATTAGTCGTTACGACCTAAAAGATACCAATAGCACTGTTGAATTGACTGAAGATATGATTACTGTTAATACTGACAGCGATTTTACTCTGGATGCAATTCATAATATCTTGACTACTAAAGCCGCTAAAAGGGGTTTATCTCTGAAAATCTTTGATTACGGGAAGGTAGAATCGGCAAGTGGCGATCGCGTGCGTCAGGAAATTACTCTCAAAAAGGGGATTAGCCAGGAACAAGCTAAAAAAATCACTAAGCTCATACGTGATAATTTGAAAAAGGTTCAAGCTGCTATTCAAGGAGATGCGGTGCGCATATCTGGTAAATCTAAAGATGATTTACAGGAGGCAATTCAACTTCTGAAACAGGAAGATTTCCCCTTTCCTTTACAATTTACTAACTATCGCTAGTTATCACCAAAAAGATTGATGGTAAATACTGCTCCTCTGGGGTGATTATCTTCTACGAAAATTTCCCCATTGTGAGCTTCGATTACCATTTTACAAAAGGCTAATCCAATGCCTGTTTGAGCCGTGCCATTTTTAATTTCTCCTACTTCATATTTTTGGAAGATAATATTTTTGATTTGAGCGCTTATTCCAGGCCCTTGATCGGCAACAATGATTTGAGCTAGTTTGTTAGCAGGATAGTTGATTTGTAAGGTAATTGTACTGCCACTGGGAGAAAATTTAATGCCATTGGAGAGTAGGTTTTCTAACACTCGCTCGAAAAGATTAGCATCGAGGAAAAGGTGTTTTCCTGGGGGTAAATGAGCAAGTAATTTAATCTTTTTTTGCAGGGCGATCGCCTTCATTTCTCCCCTCACTTTTTGTGCTAATGCACACAGATCTACTGACTCCCGATTTAGGGTCATTTTCCCTGCTTCTGCCTTGGCTAAAATCAATAAATCATTAGTCAGAGATTGTAATCGATCCCCTGCCATCCTAATTTGTTCAACCTTTTCTTCTTGTTTGGCTTTCAGGGATGTTAACTTAAGATATTCACTGGCTAAAATAATGTTAGTTAAAGGGTTGCGCAAATCGTGGACAATCATCTCAGATAAATCTTCTCGTAATTTTAGGTTTGCTGTTAATTTATCGTATTGTTGCTTAATTCGCAACATGGAACGGACTCTCGCTCTTAATTCAATTCCATTGACTGGTTTTCCAATAAAATCATCTGCTCCCGTTTCTAAACAATGAGCTAAGTCTTCTTTAGAATTTAGTGCTGTAACCATAATAATTGGGATATGTTGCAATTGTGAATTTGCCTTAACTTGCCGACAAACTTCTAACCCATCTATTTCTGGCATCATTACATCCAGTATAATTAAATCCAGTTGCAGTTTTTCTAAAATTTTTAAAGCTTTCACCCCATTAGAAGCATAATATAATTGATAGCCTTCTTTGAACAATAAAGCTTCAATGACATCAAAGTTACTTGGCTCATCATCAACTATTAAAATTGCCGCAGTATGATTCATAAATAATTGATTTAATTAAGTGGTTTTTTCATGAATTAGTTTTTGACAAAAACTACTAACCAAACTAAAACCCTCTCCCCACTTTCCACCCCGTTCTCCCTACCCGCCCCTACTGACTAATATTTCATATTAATTTATTAATTGCAATGGCTAACTGACTCAAACTAACAGGCTTAGTTAGATATTCATCTGCTCCTGCTTGGAGACATTTTTCTCTGTCTCCAGTCATAGCTAAACCAGTTAAAGCAATCATGGGAATTTCTCTAATTTCTGGAATAGCACGAATCCTGCTAATGGCGGTTAAACCATCCATTTCTGGCATTTGGATATCCATTAAAATAATTTGGGGTTTGACTTCTACAGCCATTTTAATTGCTTCTAAGCCATTTTTTGCCCGCATTAACTTATATCCTTTTGCCGTTAAATAATCGTTAAATAATTCGATGTTGTCATCATTATCATCTGCAATTAAAATTAAACATTCCTCTAATTTAGCTTGAGTCAATCTAGTTGTTTCTGCTGCTATTTCTTGCCCCTCCTGTTGTGAGAAATTATTTTGAGCAGGAAGTAATTTCTTCGGGAGACTAATGGTAAATTTACTACCTACTCCAACTGAACTAACAACACTAACTTTTCCTCCGTGCAACTCAGCAATAGTGCGCACTAAGGCTAAACCTAAACCTGTACCGTTATAGTTACGGGAAAGACTACTATCAATTTGAGAGAAAGGTTGAAAAAGTTTATTCAAGTTTTCTTCAGCCATGCCAATACCTGTGTCAATCACATTAAAATTAAGGGTTTTTTCTGCTAAATTTTCCTTGACTTCTAGGGTGACACTTCCTCCTGCTGGGGTAAATTTTATCCCATTACTTAACAGGTTAATTAATGCTTGGCGAATACGCCGCTCATCTACAGCAATTTCTAGCTCTGGTATATTAGCAGCTAGGTGGATGTTTTTCTTGTAAGCTTGTTCCCGAATAAAGCTTACACTGTGTTCACAAAGTTGCTGCACCCTAACCTTGGTAAAGCTCAACTTCATTTTCCCTGCTTCTATTTTTGCTAAGTCCAGAATATCGTTAATTAGCTCTAATAAATACTTGCCGCTGTTTTCAATTGTAATTAAAGATTTTTGCTGTTTCTCTGTCAGCCCTCCGTACACTTCTTCTTGTAGCGCCTCAGATAAACCAAGAATGGAGTTCAGGGGAGTACGCAATTCGTGACTCATATTAGCCAGAAATTCGTCTTTGAGTCGCGTGACACGTTTTAATTCATCATTCATATTCACCAGTCTGTAGTTGGTTTCCCGCAGTGCCTCCTCCATTTTCACTCTCTGTGATATATCTGCAATCATCGCTAATGCTCCCGCAAATTCCCCAAGCTCATTATAGATCGGACTCGTAGAAAGCATTGTCCAAAGGTGGGAACCATCTTGGCGGGTGAACCGAAAATCGTGAGTTTCCCCTATTCCCTGTTGCCGTCTTGCAAAATTCTGCTGTGCTTCCAAACACCCTTGTTCATCCATGAAATTATACAGGGAACTGCCGAGCATTTCTTCAACGCTATAGCCCAACATAGCTGCCATTTGCGGGTTGACATAGGTAGTTTTAGCTTGAGCATCAATTAACCAGATTCCCTCCTGGGCAGTTTCCACAATTTGACGGTAGCGTTTTTCGCTCAAGCGCAGGGCTTCTTCTTGTAATCGCCGCTCTACTCCCAGGGAAATTACATTGGCGATCGCTTCCATTTCTGCCGCCACTATTTCTGTAAGAGGATGACGAGCAAAGATGGCGATCACTCCGAGCAACTCCGATCCTACTAACATGAGATACTCGACAAAACCAACTATCCCTTCTCTTTTTGCCCATTCCTGGTTATGGATGCTCTTCGCCAAACCTCTCCCCCTTTTGGCAATTTTCCTAATGAGATGGGCAGACATTCCTGTACTAGCTTTTAATTCCAGAATGTTTTCTGTTTGATTTAATAACCAAATACAGGCAACTGCTCCATCTAGGTGTTTTACTAAAGCTTGGGTACATTTTTGTAAGCTAGTTTGTAAATCTTTTTCTTGGGTAAGAACATTGGTGATTTCTAACCTTAATTTTGACAGAGATAATTGTTCTAATAACTGCCTTTCTGTTTCCTTCCGTTCTGTGATTTCTACTATCAACCCATCCCAAATCATATCCCCATTGGCTTGTTTTTCTGGTTGAGACAATCCCTGAATCCATTTTATTTTACCTGCTGAGGATACTAATCTTCCTTCCCAAGACCATTTTGTTAAACTTTCTGCTGACGCTGCAATGGAATCTTCTAGTGATTGGATATCTTCTGGATAAAACTTATTAAAAATATTGTTGGAATTTTCCTGAATTTCTTCTGATGTTATTTCAAAGATTCCCAGAAAGCGATCACTTGTATAAGGAAAGCTGCGAGCTCCATCTGAATGTAATGCAAATTGATAGATTCCTCCTGGTACATTTGCCGCTATTCTTTGAAATCTTGCCTCACTTCTTCGCAGTGCCTCTTCTATTTCTCTCCCCTTGGTTAAGTCTCGAATTACCCCTACTATAAACTTGTTTCCCTTAGCATCTACAAAACGGCTTTTTTTGGTTGAGATAAAATGGGTTTTTCCTTTGGTATCAGTCAAGTATTCTTCATTCTCATTCACTACTCCTGTGGTAAATACTAACTCATCTTTTTCAGTAAAAACATCTGCTTCATTTTTGGGAAACAAGTCATATACAGTCTTGCCCAATAATTTTTGTTTTTGATTGCTAACTAACAGAGACAAACTGTCATTTGTTAATTGTAAATGTCCCTGTCTATCTTTAACAAAAATCGGGTCTGACACTGCATTAATCACATTTTCAATAAATTCTTTGCTGTTCCTAATTTCCTGATAAGCTAATTCTAGTTCTGCTGCTTTTTCTCCGAGAGTCTTATTTAATTCCAAAATCACTGCTTCTCTTTCATATCGCTCAGTGATATCTAAAGCAACTCCAGTTATCCCAATAATTTCTCCCCACTCATTGCTTAAAGCTTCGATATTATTATCAAAATAGTGTTTTTTTCCATTTATTTCCAGACAAACAATTTGTCTCTGTTTTTTTCCATTTCCCATAACTTCCTGTTTCATCGCCGTTAAACTTTGGGCTTCTTCTGGGGGGAATAATTCAAAGTCTGTTTTGCCAAAAATATTTTCTATATTGTATCCAGGCAAAGAGCTATAAATCCAAGTATAGCGTAAGTTTAAATCCTGATTAAATACTGTAATTGGCGCATTTTTTAGGGTGAGCCGAAAACGTTCCTCATTGATACGCTGACTTTCTTGTGCTTGTTTAAGTTCGGTAAAATCTGTCCAAGAACCTATAATTTCCAGAGGATTACCCTGACTATCTCGCATTATTTTCATTTCATCTCTCACCCAGCGATATTCGCCGTTTTTGTGGAGAAACCGATACTCCATACTGTGGTTATTTTTTTCAAATAAATGTTCAACTTCCTGTAAAACTAAAGCCTGGTCTTCTGGGTGAATATGACTGAACCAAAACTCACTATTTGCGATAAATTCTTCAGCTTGATAACCGAAATGAGCGGTAACATTTTCGCTCATAAAAGTTGCCTCATAATCATCACTTACTTTCGCACTATAAATTACCGTCGGACTAGAAGCAAGAAGATATTTTAATCTGGCTTTACTCTGACGTAGTGCTTCTTGTGTTTGCTTTTGTTCCTCAACTTCCATATTTTTTTCCCTGCTTTTTTTTCGCCATTATACCAAGACGATCAAGAAGCCGTAGATTTATTAATGAGTCGTCGTAGTCCTGATTCTGAAGCTATTTGGTATGATGCTTCTCTGTCTCAAGCTCAAATTCAAGAAATTTTACAACAGAAAATTCAAGGTGAAATTTAAAATGGTTGATGGTTGATGGTTCTTTGAGCCGAGCTTGATTTGGTGCAAATTACTACTAAGAACACTCTGATTAACAAAACAATCTTTTATCAGATCATAAAAACAATTTCGCTCTTAGGTCTATTCAAGGGGCGATCGCTTCCTCCTCAAAAGTTTCAAGCAAACTTCATTCCGATTATTCTATTTATCAAGGTTTAGATCCGATTTCAGCAACGCCTGTCTCCGAGCCGTGCAAACTTACGGGGCGGGTTAACAGAAGCAACCATCAACCATCAACCATCAACCATCAACGGTTTTAACAATAGTTTGGCTCTTTTTGGCTACATATATTCCCAGTAAAACTAAAGCAAACCCCAACCAGTTATAAAAACTCAAACTCTCGGCAAAAAATACCCAACCATAGATCGAACTTAAAACAGGAAGGAACAAATAACTGACAGAAACAAAAACCGCTGATAGTTGTTTCATACATTCAGCAATTAATACCAACCCCAACACTTGACAGAGGAGAGCGAGGGAAATGACCCCTAACCAACCATTCCAGGAGACGGGAAACAGTCTCTCTCCTGTAATTAAAAGGATGGAAAAAATGAATACAGTCCCCATTAAACAGCACCACATCAAGATGGTTTTGCTGTTTAATTCCTTTTGCAGTTGTTCTAAAATCAAGGGGTAAGCACTAAAGAGCACCGCAGAAAGTAAAGCGATCGCGTCACCCTCTATGTTGCCAGAATCTAGGCAAAAGTCACTCACTCCCAGACTCATCACCCCTACCATAGTCACCCCCATCCCTATCAAAAACCGTTTATCTGGGCGTTTCCCCCAAATTAGCCACCAACCCAAAGCAGTAAACCCTGGGGTGAGACTACTCATGATCGTTGACTTGGCGATGGTGGTTTGTGTTAGTGACCAGGCCCAGAGAATCAGGCCCAGAGAAAAAAAAGTCCCCAATAGCAGTAATAAAATTACGGTTTTTCCATTTTTTACCTGCTTTTCCAGGTCAGACTGACTCTGATTTGAATCTGGAATTTCATGCAAAATTCCCAATACAATAGTTGCCATCCAAAAGCGGTTAAAAATAATCCCTAATGGACTTAATTCTCCTGCGCTCAAACGCACAAAAATTGGCGCAAAAGAGAGAGCTAATAAACCAACCGCTAAACAAACATAAGAATCTATTGCAGTCCGTGTTAACGTCTGCTGCTGCGGTAATCGCAGTTGATTAATCATATTCAGTTGATACCCACACTTTTAAAAGGATGCTAGCAAGAATATTTCTTAAATGGCTTTAATTTTCGTGACGTTTGTAGCCACACCCTTACATCAGTTATCAGTTAAAACTTACGGGGCGGGTTTAGCAATAACCTCATTGACAGAATTACCTGTTGAGCCAAACCCGCCCTCTGCTCAAAGCAGTTATCAGGTAACAACTGATAACATTTAAAAATAGAGGGTAGTTTACTCTTGCCTACCAAACCAAATTAGTCAAGTAGTGTCAGAATTTTTGGCGCTGTAAGAACACCTCACTTTCTTCTTTTATAACATAATTTTTTCCTCTGTGTCAAGGGGTAAAGCCAATTTTTTTTTTTATTTATTAATCCCCTGGTTTGACTTTTTGTAACTATATTAGAATATAAAAGAAACAAAACCCCTAACTTTAAGGTCTTTTCCACCACACTGGCCTTGATAAATATAAGTGAAAATGCTAGAGTGAAACTCTGACAAAAAAACAAATTGTTATGACATTAGAAACAATTAAGCACTCCTCAGCTACCATACCTTTGTTGCGAGTATTGCACCTCGCAGGTTCTTTAATATCGGAATTTTACTACAAACTCTCAATCATATACGCCCAGGAAGTAGTGCAACCAGTAGGTGTAAGTAGTTACTATGCAATCGTAGCTCCTGATGGTCTTTGGCAGTTAGGAACATCCTTAGACTCCCTATCTAACAAGATATCACTTCAAGAAATGATTGCCGAACTCCCTCAAGTTGATGTAGTAGTACCCCATCTGTTTTGTTTTCCAGGAATGACCAGTATGCGGGGATTTTTTGAAGATATCCTGGGACTTCCCCTAGTTGGGTCTCCCTCCCATTGTACAGCGATCGCCGCTAACAAAGCTCAGACAAGAAGTGTGGTGGCTGCATCTGGTGTGCGAGTGGCTCGAGCACAGCAAATAGGTCGAGGAGACACCATCACCATGCAGCCTCCCTTCATTGTGAAACCCAACTCAGAAGACAACTCCTTTGGTGTTACATTAGTCTTAAATGAAGCTCAGATCGCAGAAAGCTTGCGAGTTGGCTTTGAACTGGACGAGACTTTATTAGTTGAGGATTATATTCCTGGTAGGGAAGTGCGCGTGGGGGTAGTTGAGCGTGGGGGCAAGCTTTTTGTACTACCAATAATTGAGTATTTAGTCACCGAGGAGCACCCCATCAGAACGATACATGATAAACTTGAACTCCAAGAGGACGGAATGCCGAGCCAGCAATCTGAGAAACCAGCAGCCACACCAATCTGTCCCGCTCATATCACGCCAGAATTATTTGAGAAACTAGCAGAGGCGGCGAAAAAGGCTCATCTTGCTTTAGGTTGTCGGGATTATTCTTTATATGATTTTAGAATACATAAGGAAACCAATGAGCCCTATCTACTCGAGGCAGGTTTGTTTTGGTCTTTTGGTAAAATTAGTATGATTTCGCGAATGCTTCTAGCAGGTGGTGAATCTTTGGAAGATGTGACATTGGCTTTATGGAGTGCCGCAGCAAAGCGAACCCATGGTTGATGGTTGATAGTTGATGGTTGACTGATGGTTGATGGTTGATGGTTGATGGTTGATGGTTGATGGTTGATGGTTGTATAAAAGCCAAGCCTTCTGCTTCTGCCTTCTGCCAAGCCTTCTGCCAAGCCTTCTGCCTTCTGCCAAGCCTTCTGCCTTCTGCCTTCATACATGGTTAGCTTGAATTATGCTTGTTTTTTAGGAAGTAAGAAATAAACTAAAGTGCCTGCTGCCATAGCAGGGAGCACTTCATAAACAATACTGGAAAGGTGGAGCACCAAATTCCAAGATAAAGCAGCAAAAATACCTGTAAGCATCATGGTTAAAGCGACTGGGGTAGTGATGGGTTTTTCGAGGACACGCACCACCAATAAAGGGCCTAAACCAGAAGCTAAAGCAGACCAGGAGAAAGTAACCAAAGTGAAAACACTGTCATCTCCCGTTAAGGCGATCGCCAAAACAATAACCGTTACAGTCAATGTGCCGAACTGAACCAACTTATAAGAGTGAGCAGCACCAGGGAAAAGGTCTTGAGTCAAAGCAGCAGAACAGGAAAGGATACAGGAGTCAGCGGTGGACATAGTTGCAGAAAACAGTCCAGCTAGCATCAATCCTATTAAAATATCTGGCAAAAATTCTAGCGCTAAATAGGGGAGAGTCAACTCTGGGTCTCCACCAGCTAGCATCGCTGGTAATAGTATACGGCCTGTCAAACCCACACCAATAGCAGAAAAAGAAGTAATTAAACCACAAACAACCTTAATATCCCGTGCCAAACCCATATTATTCGCCGAGTCGATGGCCATTGCTCGAACCAGAATATGAGGCTGACCCACCACACCAAAACCTGCTACCACCCACCCAAATATAAAAGGTAACAAACCCAACTGCAAGTTAGGAGGATTAAAATTAATTAATGCGGGGTCGATCTCACCGAGGGAACGCCAAACTTCACCCACTCCCCCACCCTCAACTACCGTCACCCCCAACAACAGCAACAAAGAACCAATCATAATTATGGCCTGCACTGCATCAGTCCAAATGGAGGCGCGGATACCACCAGAAAAACAGTAGATCCCCACAATAACCGCCCCCAGAATAATACCTAGATAATAATTCCAACCAAAAACGGCATAGAGTGCCTTACTTCCTGCTACGAGTTGAGCTGCGGCATAGGATCCCAAAAAGGCAATTGTAATTATTGCTGATACAAACACAATCCACCGTGAACCTCGAACATTGTGGCCCAAAAAAGAGGAGACAGTATCAATAGCATTGGCTGCTGAAAGCTCCCGTAACCGTTTAAAAATCAAACACCAAGCGAGATAGTCACCGAAGGCCCAACCAATAGTTAACCAAATAGAAGACACACCTCTGGTGTAAGCAAAACCAACTTGACCGATAAACAACAAACCGCTTTGACCAGTAGCCATGGCTGACAAAGCGGTTAACCAAGGATTAACATTTCTGCTAGCAAGTAAATAGTCAGTAGTGGTGTTTTGCTTTTGAGTTTCCGAAACTATCCCTACCACGATAAATGATAGCAACAACGCGATTAAAGTAACTGCAATTACCATTTGTCTCCTACCATATTAATCTCCCCCCAACTCTACTAACTTCCCAATATTAAAATCAATCCTGACCCAACCTTTTAATTTCCGTAAATTATCCAGCAAAAGTAAAGGAATTTGCCAATGATGTACCATTAAAAATGGTAAAGGGTCATCTACCCGAAAAATGGCATCTGTCCCCTTGACAATTTTATCAATCCAAGCTTGTAAATCCGATAATGAACTAATCTCATTTAGTCGCCAAAGTTCGTGATATAACCAATAAGTGGGCTTACTATTTGGCAGGGGTTTAATTGCTGGTTCATCCCGAGCGTCAAGATAAGCATTTGCTACCCCAGGATGGTCATGGAACATCGTAATTGCTGAGTGAGTTCTGGGGTTACATTCCACAGGATAAACTGTCCCTTCTTCTGTTTGTATAAAGTCAAAGGATATTTGACCAGTAAGGTTTAATTTCCCAACAAACTCCTCAACCCATTGATAAATTTCTGGTTTATCCACCTCTTCGTAGTTAACTTGAAAAGGAGAAGATTTTGAACAGCAGTGAAGTCTAATTTTTCCATTTCTCACAGTGCTGTGGGTGCAGTATTCTTGACCAGTAATAAATTCCTGCATTACCCAAGGTCTTTCTTCACTAATGGGTAATTTTTTGACATATTCTTCCATGCCCTCAAAAGGCAACTGGGTTAAATCTAACCGAGTAACTGAGTCATAACGAAGACTTTTAAGTATATACTTACTGCCCTGGGCTGTAAAGTCAAAATCGAGTATTTGTTGGGGGTTAGTAATGAAAAAAACTTTAGGTGCAGTTAATCCTAATTCACTTGCTTGAGTACACAAGGTGAATTTATTATCTAACATTTTGGTGATGTCAGGGTCAAAGTGCAAAACTTCGCAATCGGGTGCTAAAATTGGTTTAGCTAAAGAGTCATAATAACTCGCAACTGGACTGGATACGGGAATAAATAAATCAATTTTTTCTCCTTTGACTATTGCTAATAGTCCTTGACAGTAACCATCTGGGTCTTTTTCTGGTGCGGGAACAGTGTATAAGTTGGCTACTGCTTGGGAAAACCTATGACCAGATAACCAATATTTAGGGGTTTCGACTAGAAAAACTCTATGTCCTGCTGCGTGAAATGAACGAGCTAGTTGTAAAGCTTTGGTCATTTTCCCCCCAGTTATGAGGATGTTTTTGGGGTTTTTGGCTACAACTTTTTTCCCTAATGGTGTACGCAGGAAATTTAAAATTAATGAGGTGCAAACTAGGAGTAGGTTGAAGGGAAACGCTAGTAAAAGTAAGGTCAGAGTTCCCAGGTTTTGGAAGAGGGCGATCGCTTTTTTTTGGACTATAAATAGTATTGGGTTCATCATAATCACTTTTATGGACTTATATGCTAAAATCTAATTAGTACAGCCGCTCTGAAACAGCGATGGGTAAGTCTGTATAACGTTGATTACGGATAATCACCCACCCTTAAATGTGGGTTTTCAAGTATTCCTAAATGCAACCTTGGGGATGGGATACAGTGGCAGCCGTTAGCTCAATATTTGGTAACTCCAGTATAAAATGTAGATTTGCTAAAAATCTCACAAACGGTCATAACAAATTAGTAACTATAGCAGAAGGCAGAAGCGCGATCGGCAGAAGCGCGATCGGCAGAAGGAAAACCCTTACTATTATTAAGTTTTAGATTTTGATAATGTCAATACTATTCCCCTCTTTGCTATATATGTTTTTAGGCGTTGCTGAATTGATTTATGAATTATATAGTTACAAACACCACTAACCCAACTCAAACCCTCTGGCCACTCCCTTCTCCGCAACTCCGCTACTTTAAGGCTTCATGCTCATAACGCAACGCCGTTTGGTGGGTGTTGGGTTGCACTTCGTTTAACCCAACCTACATTTTGGTATTTAAGTTAACATAGTGCGTAGGCGAAAGCCCGCCGTAGGCATCGCCACTCTTGTAGGTTGGGTTGAGACACGAAACCCAACAGGATTAATTCTTCATGGCGTTGCTGAATTGATTTATGAATTATATAGTTACAAACACCACTAACCCAACCCAAACCCTCTGGCCACTCCCTTCTCCCCACTCCCTTCTCCCTTCTCCCCACTCCCTTCTCCCTTCTCCCCACTTTTAGGTAGGGGCACCGCAATGTACCCCTACGGAACTATTTGCGTCTGATGATGGTGAGACCATCCCGTAAGGGGAGGATCACTTGTTCCACTCGTGGATCTTCAGCCACAAACTGGTTAAACCCGGCGATCGCCTCTCCATTCTCACTTCTTGCTGCTGGGGGTAGATAAACTTGTCCCTGAAATAAAGTGTTATCTACGCAAATAAACCCATTGGGGGCTAATAAGCTAGTTTCTAGGAGTAACTTATAGTAATCTACATACTCCTTTTTATCGGCGTCGATAAACACTAAGTCAAAAGACTCCCCAGTATCTGCCAGTTTTTGCAAGCTCACCAAAGCAGGGGCAACTTCTACGGTAATTTTACTGCCATGGGGGGATGCAGCAAAGCAACTCTTCGCCAAGTCTGCCACATATTGATCCACTTCACAAGCAATTAACTCACCATCTACTGGTAAAGCTTCTGCCAGAGCAAGGGCGGAGTAACCAGTAAACATTCCTACTTCTAAAATCCTTTTTGCCCCAGTCATGTACACAAACATTTTCAGGGTTTGACCTTCTATGTGTCCAGACAACATTTCTTGTTCCAACTGACGGACTGTTTCCCCATCAGAAAATCTTTTACTCCAGTCTTCCTCCCTCGTTTTCCGTGCTAGTGCGGTTAACTCTGGGGATTCAGGTGTGCTATATTCATTGAGATAAGGATCTATGCCGACTGCCAGGTCGTAAGCTTTTTTGAGAGAAGTAGCAAGTTCTGCTGGTACATTTGCCTTGTCCAGCATCTGAACTGCTTTTTCCAGGTGTTCTACCAGAATAGCCAAAGGGGTGACAGGTCTGGCGGTCTTTTCTCGTTCTAATGTTTTTGTCATTATTTTCCCCTACTCTAAACCCAAGTCTTTGAGATACATTTCTTTCCCTGCACCCCCATCAGGGAAAACAGCACAAACAGTTTTATGTGCTTTTATTGCAGTTTCAAATAATTCACGGGGAACTTCTTGCGCATAGTCACAAGCACCAATACCAGTGGGAAGAGGAGCCCATAAACCACCATCACCCCGTTTCCGTCGCATATTTTTCTGACCTTCCACCATCAAGTCAATATCTTCAATAATGGGATGGAAGACAGATAAACCCAACTCACCACAGAGGTTGAGAATGCGATCGCGTTCTGCGGGTTTTAACCAACCCAGTTCCACTGCCAAAGTAGCCCCAAAAGCCATCTCAATAGTTACAGCGTGACCGTGCATTAATTTAGCTGCAGGTTCATAGCGGGGACTCCAGGTATGACCATAAGCATGGGGACGATCTTGGTAAGTCTCAAACATATTCGTGCCCTCATGCTTCATGTAAGAGTACAACGCCCGATAAATCACCTCATCAGCTATTTCAGTCAACACCTTATCTTCCTCTAAAGTAGCGAAGTGAGTTTCTACCAGACGCGGGCCATATTCTTCGAGGAGTTCAAACAATACTGGGTCATCTGTCACTGCCATTTTAATAATTTCTGCCATCCCATTGCGGATATGACCAGTGGCGAGGGTACGGAAGAAATTACGATCCACGAGAGTTAGGACTGGGGGATGATAAGCACCGATACTGTTTTTAAACTCCTTTCCATTAGTACAAGTGCGGGGAGAAGGGCCAGCATCAATAGCCGCTACTACAGTAGTCCCCACCATAATATAAGGAGTCCGACGGTGTTGTAAAGCACAAGCAAACCCAGCCACATCACTCAATACTCCCCCACCTACTACCAATACTGGCTCATTGCGGGACACATCACAACCATCTTTCCCCAAAACTGCTAAAATTTTATGTACTGTTTCAGGAGTTTTGTCCGCTTCCCAAGCCCGAAAAGCAGTCATTTCTAGGGGAATTTCGTGGCATTCAAAATAATTACGGATGGACTTGCCATACAGTTCATCCACCGTTTGGTCAACAATCGCCACACATCGCCCGCGACTGTTGTAAATCTGAGCCAAAGTGGGGTTAGCTGGGTCAAACACCCCTTCCATTACCTTTACTTCCGCCCTTAGGGTATAAGTAGCTGTTACTTCAAAAGAGCGACCATCTTTTTTATGGGCAATATCTCCAGCACCCGTGTACCACTCAGAAGTACGATACTTCTCGCCATGCTTTAACTCGATGGTGCTGGTTTTTTCCAGATCTTCTCTCAGATGCTCAAGTTCTAAAGTTGGTATTGTTTTCATGCTCTTTTTTCCTTCTATGAATTTTGAGAGAGTTTCCCTTTCGGAGAATCTATTCTTTGATATATGCGAAACACCCCTTACTTTATTTAGCTTAGGCCTTATATTAACTTTTGTAAAGGATTTTCAGAAACTTTTCAGTTAAGAAAAGACCTAGACTATTCCTCAAGGGCTAAAAATATGGAATTTCAACAGGTTTGAGACCTGAAGGCTCAATAGTGCTTTCTGAAAACAGTTCAAACTTTGTTATCATAATTAATTAGGCGATGGTTTAGGCAATTAAATCCCCTGAAAACATTGTGGGGCAAAAGAACCAGCCGTTAAGAGGTTGATTCTTCTGCCTCAGAAAGTTTAAGATTTGATTAAGATAACTTAATATTTTTTCAGATTACAAAATAACGAAGTTATCCTCACTCAGACTACCCGCGTCAACACCAAGTAAAATCCCGAGTTGGTTGCTACCCGCACTGACAATCGTATTACTTGCAGCTTGAGTGAAAGCTAAATCACTGAATTGTAGCCCCAGTTCGGCAATTCCCAGCACATCAATACCCAGTTCAAAATCAGTAATAGTATTAGCTGCTGCTGGGTATTCTGCATTAGCAAGCCAAAACTGGTCTGCACCAGTTCCACCTGTAATTAAGTTATCCCCACCTGTAAAAGCGTAAAACTGGTCATCCCCAGCATCACCAAGAAGACGGTCATTACTACCGGGGAAAAACTGCTCATTTCCCGTTCCCCCATAAATGCGATTATTTCCCGCCCCTGCGGAAGCATCAATTACATCATTTCCTGCACCTGCAAACACTAAACTCTTCTGAGTAACAAAAACCTCATCATCTTCTACAGTCCCAAACAGTAATTTAGTTTCTGGCTGATAACTTGGGTTACGAGGGTCAAAACCATCAGGTTCAAGTTCGATTAAATTGGTACTATCTACTAAATCTTCTAAATCAACATACTTGAAATTAGCGTTATAGTTACCAATTTCCCCATCTTCAGGGTCTTGCAACACCACCGCAGGTTCATTAGAACCATCTTGCACCACCAATAAACCAGCGGGGAATTCTTCACCTAATGGCACATTGATAATATCAGCCCCATCAGACTCTTCCACACTATCAATATTGTTTGTTTCCCCAACCGCAAAACTACCCAGATAAGCATTATTTCCTTGACGGTCATAAACTGCAAAAGTGTTATCTCCCTGACTTGAAGCTAAAAGATAACCCTTGCCATCTGTCCCATAATAAATAGTTAGTCCCTCTACATCAGGTTTTAAAACTCCATTTTCAACTGTATCAACAATTACTCCTGTTTCCTCACTATTGGGTTCTGCGGCAAATTTCCAAATCCCGAAATTTTCTTGACCAACATAGAGATAACCCAACTCGCGATCAACCACCATCCCCTCAACTTGAGCAGCTTCTAAGTCTTCGGCGTCAGGAATGGGAACAGTAAAAATGCGAGTAACAACAGCATCCACCAGTCCACCATTATCTACTAATTCTAACTGTGCAATCTGGTTGCCATCTGCTTGACTGACAAAAACAAAACTTTTCCCAGAAATAGGACTGGTATAAGTAGCTAAACCATAAGCTGTTTGTTCCCCATCATCTACCCCAAAAATTGATGCTGCTAAGTCACTTAAATTTGGGGCTGTAATATTAATAACTTGACGAGTAACTGGGTCGATTTGAAAAATAGCCAAAGTATCATTAGCGCGATCGCTTGCTACTGCCAAATCTAATAATTCCCCACCCAACTCAAAGTTATAAACCAAATCCACATTATTATAGCGAATACCTGCTGGGGAAATTTTCTGTAACTCTTCCCCTTCCAAATCATAAACCACCAACCCTGCATCTTTCAAAGTTGCAATCACTAAACTCAAAGAAGAGTCAGTGGGATGAACATAAATTGCTGGGTCATCTGCATCAGGGTTGCCAGGGTCATTCAATCCCACTTCTGGGGGAGTTTCCACAGTTGGTATTGCAGCAGGAATAGTATCAATATCCAAACCCAAAGCAAGAAATTGAGTTTTTTGACTCTCACTAAAATTATTATCACTAACCAGAATCAGAGATTGTTGACCATTAGAAAGAGTTGGCCCTAAACTCATCCCTTCAATATTATCTGGGATTATTCCCAACTCACCCAAGTCTAAAAGCAAGCGTTTTTCTGCCACTGCATCAACATCAAATAACCCATCATCAGGATTTTCTGGGTCAACTGCAATACTTTCAAACTCATTAATATCAGTTGCCCCTTGAAGACGTACCTCATAGAGACGAATATTATTCCCCACCCCACTAGCAAAAGACCGTTCTAATGCCAAAAATGTGCCAGTATTATCAATAGCTATTAACTCAACTAAACCATTATCTGCAAAATCCGCTGGCGGGTTGGCTGCAACAGGAATAGCATCAGTAAAGTAGAGAAATTCCCCTACTGGCGTTTTGGTTGCCAAATCATATTGAATAATTCTGGCTGCACTTTCCTCCTCTAAAGATGCTGCTGCACCATCCTGAATCAGAGCATTTTCCACCGCTGTATAGAGAAAACGTTGGTCTGGAGTAATAGTCAAACTTTCAAAGGCCAGATTATCCCGAATCCCACTATTTCCCCCTGCGGTGGGTAAAAATTTGCCAGGTATTTCCAGTTGGCTTAACTCTTCTGCAGTCAAGGAAAATTCATTAACAAAAGGATTGAGCAATGCTTCAGCATTTCCTTCTGAAGCAATGAATAATTGCTTTGCGTCACTGAAAATAATACTTTCAGGATCTATCCCATCTGCGGGGAAAGGTAAACCATTTTCATTGAGCAGAGTTATTACTTCTGTAAAGTTAATATCCCCATCATCCAAACTAGCATCATTTAAATCAATGGTAATTGTATAAAAACGAGCAGGAACACCATCGGGACGGTTGCCTCTGTCATCAGAAATAACATAATATAATTGGTTCAATGGGTCATAAGTAATGCCAGAAAGTCCCCCAATTTCCGTATCAGCAAATATCTCACCAGTAGGGATAATTACTTCACCTAAAAAGTCAAGGTTAGTAATAGTTTTGCGAGAAGAATCAAGAATTTCTGATTCAACTTGCACATCCACCCAAACCGAACGATGATCGGAAGTTACTTCCTCACCTTCTCCCAACAAAGAAGACAGAGGATCATCAGTAGTTGGCCAGAATATTCCTGCATCAATTATCTTTAAATTTTCAGAAGGAAGGACATAATCTACTCTCAAATTTCCTGAACCTTCATCATTAAAATCAGCAGTATCATCAGCAGGGTTTCCTTGGTGAGTTTCATTTGCTCCCCCTTGTTTTTCTGCTGCTTCTACTCCCCCCTCACTTTCTGGAGTAACCGAAGTATTCACTAATGGATTTTCGAGTAATTGAAGTATTGCCCCATCTACACTATCCCCATCCACAGGGTCAGCATTATTATCCCCCATAATTACGAAAGCAGCCCCTTCTTCCAACCCTCCAAAAACTCCCTCATCATCATAAATATAATCATTTTTTCCTGGAGTGATATAATCAGCAAAAAAGCGAATTTCATCATGATTTCTGGTGCCATTTCTATCTTCTGGGCCATCAAAAACTGGCGGAGTGGGATGACTTACCAACACATGAATTATCTCACCATCCACCTCAATGGGAACATCCCAATGACTCTTAGAAGAGAGGCGAAATGCTGCTAATTCTTCTTCAGAATACCAAGCTGCCCCAGTATTTGGATCTACTGGTAATAATGCCCCTGGCATATCTTGCCATAAAAACTTTTGAAACGTCCTTACTTCTGCTTCAATAATGGGAAATTTAGCATAGATTACCATGCCATATTGACCTGGAAAATCCCCAAAACCAAAAGCATCACCACCATACCCTGGAGTTTCAGGAATAGTAACAATTTCCCCATTATTATCTAAATCAAATCCTGAAGCAATCCCCGTATTAGAAGGAGCTAAATAAACAAAAGGATATTCAACTGGATTTACTCCATTTTGACTAACAGAAAGATAATTTTCCTGGAAAAGTTTAGCAGCCAAACCCTCCGCATCATAGTCAAATTCATTAACCAGTAAAACATCAGGATTTACCCGTTGAATGATTTCACTTACTGCTTGAGCTTGTGCATTATCTGGTGTAGAAAGGTCTTGAATTAATTCACCAGAACTGCTGCGATTCAAAGAAGCGTTAAAAGTTGCAAATCTTACCATATTTTCCCAGATTATAATGTAGGGGCGGGTTGAGAAATAATCTTTGGTTCAAAACCCGCCCATTTTATTGCGTCTTAGCGCAGAACTCTAGACAATAACAAAATTATCCTGAGTCAAATTGCCGCTTTCAATGCCATTCAGAATTGCTAATGGTTGATTCTCCACACCAATTAAAGTGTTATCTCCAGCCATAGTTAATTCTAAATCAGCAAAACCAATACCTAAACCTGCAATGCCAATTACATCAACACCCAGTTCAAAATCAGTAATAATATTAGCTGATTCAGGGTATTCTGCGGTAGCAATCCAAAATTGATCTGCTCCACTTCCACCTGTAATTTCATTATCACCATTTGTAAAAGCGTAAAACTCGTCATCACCTGAACCACCCCAGAGAGTATCATTACTGCCAAGGAAAAAGCGATCGCTTTTTTTATCGCCATAAAGTTCATTATTCCCCTGGCCCAAAGAAGCATCAATTACATCCTTTCCTGCTCCTCCATTGAGAGTATCATTAGTACCTGCAATTAACTCATCAGCACCACCACCCCCATTGAGTTGGTTCTTCCCACTACCCAAAGAAGCATCTAGAGTATCTGCCCCAGCACCACCTTTAATCAGGTCACTATTTCCCGCAAAAACTTGGTCATTATCTGGGCCAGCAAAAATGCGATTACCACCTTGACCTTGGCTAGCATTTACCAAATCATTCCCAGCACGAGCAAATAAAGTATTCTGATTGCCATCAAATTCATCTTCAGGATTTGCTGCATCAAATTCATCATCTTCTGCCGTCCCAAACACCACTTTATTCTCAGGTGGAGTAACAGGATTTTCTCCGAGACTGGGGTCTAAATCCAGAGGTTCTTCTAACTCTAAAACAATGATTTCATTGTTATCAATATCTGGCCCACGACCTACAGAGAAAGGAAAATTGTTATCATTAGCCACTAAAATCCTGTTCTCATCAAGTACAATCACATTTTCGATAGTTTGAAAGGGGAAAGTAAACTGAGTTTCCCCATCTCCATTCAAGTCATTGGGGTCGTCAATGTTTAACAAATCCACAATTTCTTCTTTCGCAACAAAACCCGCCTCATCTATCTCAGAAATATCAATTTTGAAGATTTTCTTAAATTGAGCTTCTTCCCCTTGATTATTATCCCGTTCAATTACCAGAAATTCCCTCTCATTAATAGGAGTAAAATCCCCGATGGCATTACTTGGATTTTCTACTTGGTAAAACCCAACTAACCCCTGAAAAGCACCAGCAACTACATCGAATTGATAAATCCTGCGGGAGTCTTCTGGGTCTCCCACTACCGCACCTTCTAACATGGGATAAAGAGTAGAGCCATCAGGACTATAAGCTGTTCCCTCAAAACCACGAGAACGCTGCAGGTTAGCAACTGCTTCCCCCCCTTCAACTGCTGGGTTATCAGGACTACGCACTTCATCTGCTACCACTTGTTCTCGCACTAAGTTCCCTGTTGCGGGAAAATCAGTAAAATACCCATCAACTCCCAACCGAATATACTGCGCATACTCCTCTTCTGGAGTTTGTGGTGTTCCGTCTTCCTCTAACACCATATAGCGCTCTTCATCACGGAAAGTATAGGGATGAACCTGTAACCCTGCTTTATGGGCATCTTCAATTACAGGCAGCACTTCTCCTGTAAGCTGCTCCGTAATTTCAGCTATTCCATCCCCATTACCATCAACTGGTTGATCTAATGGTTCAGTAATTACAAAAGTACGTTTCCAAGGCCCAATCCCCTCAGCATAGGTATTGATAAAACCTGACAGACTTTCTGCGGCAATCAAATCACCATAATTTGTTTGGGCCGTAATCAAATCAGTACCATAAACCGCAATTGGGTCAAAATTCGGGTCTTCAAAATTAGCTACAATATCGTAGGGCTGACTCTCAAATACATCATATAACTGAACCAAAGGAGTATTTTCCAGCTCGGTTTCTGGTAATAAATTCTGCTCTAAATCCAGCAGATTTGCCACTTCAAAAGACTGAAGAAAAAGCCGATTAGGATCAGTAAATTCCTGATCTAGCAGTGTTTGCACTAACTTTTCTTCTAAAGAAAGTCCCAACTCATCAAAATAGGTAGGATGCTTAGTTTCAGTATAAATTCCAATCTGCTTACCTGTTTCTGCTTCTACTTCCTGTACCAGATCAATAACTTCATCAAGAGTAGGAATTTCAAACTGACCATTAAAAGATTGGTCACGGAAATCCAATCTTTGTACTGCCCTCAGAGTTTTAATTTCTGCTAAAGTGAAATCCTCTGCAAACCAGCCTTCTTCTTCTACTCCATCCACAACTTTAGTCGTAAAGCGATCGGCAAATTCAGGCTTCTCAGCTACATCTGTAGTGCTAGTAATATTTGGCTCATGGCGAGCAATTAAAACACCATCTTTAGTACTTACTAAATCAGGTTCAATAAAATCAGCACCCTGCTCAATTGCTAAAGCATAAGCTTCTAAAGTATGTTCTGGACGTGTACCACTAGCACCCCGATGTCCAATTACTAAAAGTTCTTGACCATTAAGATTATTTAACTCAAAAATATTTGGCGTAGCAATTGGGGTTTCTAGTAAAATACCTGCTGAATCAAACTTGAGAATATAAGGGCCAAACTCATCCCCAATCCAAATATTCTCATTATTATCCACTACTATAGACTCAACATCTAAATCCGACCCAGTTAGCAGACGTTCGGATGTTTCCTCATTCACAATGTCCCAAGGAATTAGATTATTAGGGTCAGCTAATCCGATAAACTCTTCTACTGCTACAGTCCCATCACCGTTTTCTGCACCTGCAAAATTGGGAGTCAATTTATGTATCCGTAATAGAAAATCGGAACTATTAGCTTTACTGCCGAAACCATTATCAGATAAAAACCAATAAACCCCATTTTCATCAGCAAATTGAACCCCACTAAAACCTTGAACTGGTTGTGAATCAAATGGCCCTGTGCGACCATTAGCCGCAATTGGGTTTCCCGTTCCATCATTTCCCCCAGACGGAGGACCCTCTGCAAAAGTATCTGCTGGTAGTGAAGCAAATTCTAATAACTGTGTCATCTTAACCTCATTATTTTTTTTTTATTTTTATTCTTGCACTCAATAGTTAAGAATAGGTTAGGTTTTGTTTTGTTTTGTTTAAATTTAGGTTAAATTAGAGAACAATGTAGGGGCGGGTTTAGAGATAATCTTGGGTTCAAAACCAGAATTTTGCTATCAAAACCCGCCCATTTTATTGCGTCTTAGCGCAGAACTTTAAACAAAAACGAAGTTAGTTTCACTGAGACTTGCCGACTCAATTCCCAAGAGAATAGCTAACTGTTGGCCATCTGCCCCAACTATGGTATTACTGCCATCCATAGTTAACTCTAAATCAGCAAAACCAATACCTAAACCTGCAATACCAATTACATCAACACCCAGTTCAAAATCG
>JADQBC010000020.1 GCA_016903655.1 Gomphosphaeria aponina SAG 52.96 = DSM 107014 | reverse complement strand
TCCATTTGGGTTTTATGTCTTTGACTTTCCATCGGTATTCCATCATCATAGGGAAGTTCTGCTTGAGTTGGGAGCAGTGCAACCTTAGTTACTTTTAGAGTATTCTCTAACATAGACTTTCCACTCTGCTTGCTAATTTTTCACAGCCTAATTGAATTTTTAATCACTCATCATTAGCACAAATTAGAAATAAGGGCTAATGACTAATGACTAAGATTAATTTAGTTGATTTATTTGCATTTCAGATAAACCAGTTAAACTTGCTACCTGTTGAATAGTCATTCCTTCTTGCAGTAAGTTACGTGCAGTTTGCCTTAACTTTGATTCTGCCAGATCTGCCCGTTGTTTTTCTGCATCCGCCCGTTGTTTTTCCTCTTGTGCCCGTTGTTTTTCTGCATCTGCCCGTTGTTTTTCTTGTAAGGCAATTTCTTCAGCATTGGGTAATAATTCTCCCGAAGAAGTAGCCCAGCGTAGCCAAGTTGTATTTATTCCTTTATATTCCCCAGGCCAACGCACTAAAGCTAAATTTAAAGCGCGACTAATTAATTGATTTTGCTCATTAAATTCTAAGGGTTGATAGTTAGCATTTTGTAAAGAAAAACCTGCCAAATCCTGAGGATTAAAAGGATCAAACCAGAAATATTCTGGGACCTGTAATTGATTTTGATAAATCAATTTTTTCTCATTTTTATCTGTATAGGCAGTACTTTCAGAAAGTAACTCAATCACCACATCAGGGACTTTTCCTTCTTCCCAGACTACCCAACTCAGACGTTCTTTTTTTGGGACACCTAAAACCACAAAAAAATCTGGTCCACTCCAGTCTTTGTTTTTCACCTGTTCTAAACTATAATAGACAAACATATTGCCGCCTACATAGCCATCTGACCTTCCTTCTAACCAAATTGAAATAACATCAATTAGAAGCTCCATTTGGGTTTTATGTCTTTGACTTTCCATCGGTATTCCATCATCATAGGGAAGTTCTGCTTGAGTTGGGAGCAGTGCAACCTTAGTTACTTTTAGAGTATTCTCTAACATAGACTTTCCACTCTGCTTGCTAATTTTCCACCTTGCCTAATCAAATTTTAACTTATTGCACAAATTCTTAAGAAATTGTTAAAGATCTTGAGCAATAACTCTGCCAACAAAAATTGCGTTTAAATAGAAGAATAACTGCATAATCTCTCAGTTATCAGGTTTAAACCACAAGCCAAAACCCTTGATTTGATGATGTTTGCCACTTGCGAAGGCAAGCATCATCTTAAAAAGGAAGTTAACAAATTGAGACAATTTAGGAAAAAAATTATGACTATTGCTGATACAAAGATGATGCTTACAAAAGTGGAAGCGCCCCAGAGCAAAATTGATCGCCTCAAAACTGCCTCGGGTGTCTATGTGACTGTTCATGGTCACTTCTACCAACCCCCCAGGGAAAACCCCTATTTAAATACCATCGAAAGACAACCTAGCGCCTTTCCATTCCATGACTGGAATGAACGTATTCATTATGAATGCTATCGCCCCAATGCTTTTGCCAGAATATTAAATAATCAGGGCGAAGTGGTGGGGATTGTGAATAATTTTGAGTATTTAAGTTTTAATCTCGGTGCAACTCTCATGTCATGGTTGCAAAGTTATGACATAGAAGTGTATCAACGCATTCTCGAAGGCGATCGCAAAAGCTGTGTACGTCTCAATGGTCATGGAAATGCGATCGCCCAAGTCTATAACCACATTATCCTCCCCCTCGCCAACAAAAGAGACAAGTACACCCAAATCCGTTGGGGGAAGGAAGACTTCCGCTCTCGTTTTCAAAGAGATCCAGAAGGGATGTGGTTAGCAGAAACAGCGATCGATTCCCCCACCCTCGAAGCTCTTATCGATGAGGGGATTAAATTTATTATCCTCGCCCCTTCCCAAGCAGAGCGCTGTCGCCCCTTCCGCACTGAAACCACCCCCGAGCCTGAATGGCATGAAGTGGGAGGGGGTCAAATTGATCCCACTCGCCCCTATCGCTGTTTCCTTGACGACGAAAGATATATTGATATCTTTTTCTATGATGGCCCTATCTCCAGGGATATGGGGTTTGATGATGTTTTGAGTAGTAGTCATCATTTGGTTGGCCGCATTGGACAAGCAGTAAGAGGGGATAATCGCCCTGCACAGCTAATTAGTGTAGCTACCGATGGGGAAACCTTTGGCCATCACAAGGGGGGAACAGAAAAATGTATCGCCTATGCTGTGACTGAAGAGTTTGCCAAGCGGGGCTGGACGGTAACTAATTTTGCTCACTATCTCAGCATTAACCCCCCAACCTGGGAGGTGCAACTCAAACCCGTAACCGCCTGGAGTTGTTCCCACGGAGTAGATCGTTGGCAAGATGATTGTGGTTGCGGTGGTGGTGGGCTTTGGCACCAAAAATGGCGCAAACCTCTACGCAATACTTTAAATTGGTTGCGAGATCAATTGGTTGAGATATATGAGGATAGCGGGCGCAAGTTTTTCCGCGACCCCTGGTTAGCACGGGATGAATATATCACGGTAGTTTTAGACCGCTCGGCTGTAATGGTTGATAAGTTTCTCAGTCGCCATCAAGCTCACCAACTGACTCCAGCAGAACAAATAGATGCTCTGCGTCTGTTGGAAATGCAGCGTCATTCTCTATTAATGTACACTAGCTGTGGTTGGTTTTTTGAGGAGATCTCTCGCCCAGAAGGGGTGCAAATTTTGCGCTATGCAGCTCGTGCTTTAGAATTGGCAGGAGAGGTAGCTGGGGTACAGTTAGAAGAAGAGTTCCTCCGTCGTCTTACTGTAGCTCCAAGTAATGTGGAGTTCTTTGGGAATGGTGCGGCAGTATATCGCCATTTGGTGGTCTCTTCCCAAATTAGTTTTCAGCAAGTAGCCGCTCACTATGCCATAAGTTCTCTGTTTACTACTTATCCCACTGACCACCAAGTTTACTGTTATAATGCCCAACAATTAGATTATCAAAAACAAAATATTGGGGCTCTTTCTTTAGCAGTTGGTCAGGTGCGTTTGGTTTCGGAAATAACTTGGGAAAGTAATCATTTTGTCTTTGCTGTTTTGCATTTGGGGGGTTGGGACTTCCACTGCTGTATTGAACCTTTCGCTGGTCGTTTGGCTTATGCTGATTTAAAAGAGAAGTTATTTGAGGCGCTAAAACAAGCAAGTGCAGCAAAAATGATTCTGGTGATGACTCAATTGTTTGGCGATCAGTCTTTTGATTTACAACATTTATTTGCTGAGGAACGTCACCGCATTATTCAGCAGTTAACAGAAGAAACTAAGAAGCGTTTAGACCAACTTTATACCCAGGTTTATCGGGATAATTATAGTGTTTTGGTGGCTTTTCAACGGGATGAGTTACCAGTACCCCAAGAGTTGCAAGTAGCGGCTGAGGTAGCTTTGTCTCACCGTTGTTTAATGAAAATTGCAGCGCTGCAAGATTCAACAGGAAACTCAGAAGAAATGGAAAAACATTTGGCTGAATTAGAGGCGATCGCTGCTGAAGCTAACCATCTCCGCTGTCAATTAAAAATTCCTGAAGCCAAGAAAACCTTAGAACAACTTATTCTCCGTTCTCTCTGGCATATTTTACATGATGGTGACCCAACTAATTTAGAAGCAGATGTGCAACGGTTGGAGCAAATAATTAATGTGGGAAATAACCTCAATTTGGGTTTATCTCTCGACCGAGCTCAGGAAATGTATTATAAATGCCTGCACAATCGCATTGTGCCAGATTGTTTGGAAGTAAATGGTAATGGTCATTGCGTCTGTCGTTGGGATTTAACTCAAATTCGCCCCTTATTAAAGTTGGGTCAAAAGTTAGCCGTTGATGTTAGTCCTTGGTTGAATTGATAGGTCAAAAAAAGCTAACTCAGATAACTTCGGTGCGTTACGGCTGGCTATAACGCACCCTACTAAAACTTTAGGAAAAAAGGTTGATGGTGACACAAATTGAAAAACCCCACTATACCATTATTGTGCCAATTGTTTAATCATCTTTATTAATATGCTCCTTTGCCAAATAAAACAATTCTGACGGTTTCTACTAAGATATCTAAGTCAAGATTTAAAGACCAATTATCAATATAATAAAGGTCAAGACGGGCAGCATCATCAAAGTCTTCAATATCAGAACGCCCAGAAATCTGCCATAAACCAGTTATACCTGGGAGTACTTGATGGCGGATATGGTGCCACGACTGGAAATGTTCTATATCTCGCAGGGGAAGAGGACGCGGACCCACTAAACTCATTTGACCGAGCAAAACGTTAAATAATTGGGGGAGTTCGTCAATACTGGTACGACGGAGAAAGTTACCAACTGGAGTAATGCGGGGGTCATGTTTGATTTTGAACATTACTCCATCTTTGGTTTGATTTTGTGATTCTAATTCTTGTTGCAGTGCTTCAGCGTTAACTACCATTGTGCGGAATTTCCAGACGTGGAAGACTTTTCCGTGTAAACCCATCCGCTCTTGACGGAAAAATACTGCACCAGGAGAAGTGAGTTTAATGGCGATCGCTACTCCCACAAATAAAGGCGCAAGTACTATTACTCCTAAAAATGCGGCAATCAGATCTAACCAGCGTTTCAAACGGTAGTCCCAACCGATAAGTAAGGGAGTTTCTACGCGCAGGGTCGGTAATCCTGCAAATATCTCTGGTACTCCTCGACGATGGAGCATTTCTACGCTCGAAGGAATTAACCGCAGGGAAATGCCAGTGCGTCGTAATTCCCAATAAAGACTTGATGCTAATTCGCTTCTGGGTAATTCGGCGGCGAGTACCTCTACTGCACCAGAGTCTAAAATTGCCTTGTAAGTGCTCGGTGAGTTTGCCATACTCCCTAGGGCTGCACCTACAATTTTATAATGGGAGCGCCGCTCTACAACTTCTGTTAATTTTCTGATGCGATTGGCTGGAGCAATTAAAAATACTGCAATTTCGTATTTTTTCTGCAATTGACTACGGAGCAGAGCAACAAATAATCTGAAACCAATGAGTATAAAAATACTGCTAAACCAAGCGGTAAAAAAAAGACTTCGTGGTGGATCTATTTTGGGGTTATAAAAATATCCCAATACCAGGGATAATAAATAAACTAAAGTTACTAATTTTGCTGCGCGAACATAGTTTTGACTTCCAGCAGTATTATACATTGCGCCATAGGCGAAAAAAATAATAGTTAATGCAGCAAATACCCAAAATAAACTAGGAATACCTAACCACACCCACCAAACTAATTGGGGGGGAATAGGGGAGTAAAATTTATTGAGGTAACGAGCAAATTGCCAAGCGATCGCCAATGCCAATGTATCACTAAACAGTAAAACTAACCCCCATTTCCATTGCCAACCTGACAGGTGGAATAGTTTAAACTTTTGAGGTGCGCGGATATCTGCTAATATTTTCCTTGTTTTTTCTGGAAGATTATCCATCGCTCTTACGCCACAGCATACCCTGTATATTGCCTTACTTCAGGGGGACGAAAACCCAAAACTATTTTATCTTTAGGAATCCCCGCTTTTTCTAATTCATCTGCAATTCCTTCTTCTGTGCCATCCCTTTGAATCCAAATTTTATCTTCTATTATGTCAATATGAATAAGACAACCATGAATTCTTCTTTCTAAATCCCAACCTACATTTACCAATAAATAACGATCGTTGGTGCGATCAAAAACTATTTCCGTCTTAATATTCCCATAAGCATAAGGAACTTGAGCATATTCGCTCAATATATTTTCAATTATCAGCCGTATCCTATCCAGCTTTAAGGTATCCATTTGACAATTACCTCCTTTATTGGGTCAAAAGCTATTAAATTTAAACGGTTATTTTTTAACAACAATTTGCCTATTGGTTCTTCAAATATGTCATTAAAAACTCTTTTAGTAACAGCAAGATATAAAGTACGTTTTGGTTCTCGTTCAGCTAAAATATCGTGGTATAAAATATACTGACCTAATGCTTTTTCTAAGTCATTCATATCTGATTTACCAACAAAACTTTTCACTTCAACAGCTATTTTTATTTCTTCTTTTTCAGCAGCTACTAACAGATATATCTTTTGCTCCCCATTCAAGTCTTAAAGGATCATGGGTAATATTCCATCCATCTTTAATTAGGGCATTTTTGACGTTGTTGTGATAAATATCTTTTGCAGGCATTAACAAAAATCTTCATATTATTGACTTTTCCTTAAAATTCCCAACCAATGTTTAACTAACTGTAAGCCAAACAAAAAAACGAAGGCGGGGTTATTAATTAAATAACGTTTCCATAACCGTTGAGGTTCAGTAATTAGGCGATATAACCATTCTAATCCCCAGGACATCATCCAGCGGGGAGCTTGAGAAACTTCGCCGCTATGAAAACTAAAAGCTGCTCCTACACCAATCATAACAGCTTGCAATTTTCCCACTTGTTGTGCCATCCATTCCTCTTGTTTGGGACAACCTAAACCCACAAAAACCACTTTAGCACCTGATGCGTGAATGCGATCGCGATCTGCTGTTACTTCTGCTGGTGTTAGTTGGCGAAACGGGGGCGAGTAACTCCCAGTAATGATAATTCCAGGAAACTGCTTTTTGAGGTTATATTGAAGTTGACTGAGGGCTGATTCTGTACCACCATAGAGATAGATGGGCATGGCAACTTGAGCAGCGCGATCGCACCAAGCTAACATTAAATCTGGGCCATACACTCGTGATTGTTTTTTAATTCCTAACAGACCCATTCCCAAAACTAAGGGCATTCCATCGGGTGTTACTAATGCTGCACCCTCAATAATTTCTTGGTATTCTCTTTGCCAATATGCTGTCATTATTACATGAACATTAGCGGCGACGATGTAGCAGGAAGTTGAGTTAGTCGCCCAGAAGAAAATGCGATCGCAAGCATCTTCATAACTGGTTGCATATATAGAAGTTTTTAATATCAATCTTTTCTCTAAGTTGGGAAGTGACATAAGATGATCAAATTTAATAAATTACTTTTGAAATATTATAACTCAGGTAGCCAGTTTTCATCTAATACTTGTGCTTGATTGATAATCACATTTTCTGGAATAATACCTGTTGTTTTCCCAAACTTTCTAAAGCTCTTATTTGCTTAAGTGTGGTATTTATCCAAATTCCTTGAGGAAAAACTAATAATCAATTATTATAATCTGTGAGTTGAATAGAGACATAGGGAGGAAGAAATTGTCACAAGAGCAGCCAAACCCACCATCATTACCCCCTACAGAAGCGATTCAAACAGATCCCGATTTGAGAGCAACTACAGAAAATTGGTTTGAATATCCGATCATCGCTTATCCCCACCAGACAGACTATGCGGGAATTGTCTGGCATGGTTGTTATCTTACTTGGCTCGAAGAAGCGCGCATTGAATGCTTGCGTAGCCTGGGGATTGAATATGCAGATTTGGTGAATTTGGGTTGTGAATTACCAGTAATTGAACTTGCGCTACGCTACCATCGCTCTCTACGGATGGGAATGAGAGCAGTGGTGAAAACCAGAATGAGCGATCTTCAAGGTGTGCGTATTAATTGGGAATACAAAATTGTATCCCCTGATGGCAAAGAAACATATGTTACTGCAAGTGTTACTTTGGTAGGAATTGACCGCGAAAAAGGGAAAATTTACCGCGAGCTACCACCAGCAGTAAAAAATGCCTTAGTGAAACTGAGAATTTGAGTAGTAACACATTCATAAATGTCCTGTGCTGGCTTAAAATAGAACCAATAAGGTTTAAGAGTAAAGATTACTTAGCGGTAGTCTTTACCCCTAGTTCATGGAAAAAAATTGTGTGAATTATAAATATTCAGTAGATATTAAAGAAATATTTCCCTTTGAGCTCGATGAATTTCAGCTCAAGGCGATCGCCGCTCTCAACGTAGGAAAATCAGTAGTAGTAGCTGCACCTACAGGTTCAGGAAAAACAGTAATTGGGGAATATGCCATTTACCGCGCCCTGTCAAATGGCAAGCGGGTGTTTTATACTACGCCATTAAAAGCCCTCTCGAATCAAAAATTTCGGGATTTTCAAGAGAAATTTGGGCGCAAGCAAGTAAACGACATATACCAAGAAGTGGGGTTAATTACTGGGGATATTTTGATTAACCCAGAAGCGCCAATTGTAGTTATGACCACAGAAATTTTTCGGAATATGCTCTACGAAACCCCCATAGGACAAGTGGGGACTTCTCTAGAAGATGTGGAAACGGTGGTGTTAGATGAATGTCATTATATTAGCGATCGCGGTAGAGGTACGGTGTGGGAAGAATCAATTATCTATTGTCCCCCACAAATTCAATTAGTTGCTCTCTCAGCTACAATTGGGAATCCAGAAGAATTAACAGATTGGATTAATAAAGTGCGGGCAGCACAAAATAAGTCGCAAAAACAAGCAACTTGTGAGTTGATTAACTCGGATTTTCGCCCCGTACCTCTGCGGTTTCACTTTATTAACAAAAAAGGAATTTTTCCCTTACTTAATAATCAACAAACTCAGCTTAATAAAAGTCTCAAGGCTTTAGGACAAGAGTCGAAAAGCGGAAGAATAAGGCGGGAAGATTTACCAAATATTTACTTCATTGTCAGTCAGCTTCAAGCCAGGGATATGCTGCCTGCAATTTATGTGATTTTTAGCCGTCGCGGTTGTGACCAGGCAGTGTCACAATTACGTTCTTTAAATTTGGTAAGTCTAACAGAATCGATAGTAATTCAAAAAAACCTTTTGGAATTTTTTCTCAAGGAGAATCTAGAGCTACAAAGCCTAGTGCTGGGGGCATTTAACAATCATCCTTTAGAAAGTAAGCTAATTGGATTTTTGGCAAAAAATGAGGGTGGGGCAAGAGAACTGATTGAATTTCTGGAGACAAATCTCGACAGCAAAAGAAAACTTTATGAGGTAATTGGCAATAATTCTCAAGCAGGAAGAGCAGAACAAATTGAACCGTTAACTCGGGGAATTGCTGCTCACCATGCAGGGATTTTACCTGCATGGAAAGAATTAGTTGAAACTCTGTTTGAGTTGGGTTTAGTAAAAGTAGTGTTTGCAACAGCAACTCTCGCCGCAGGGATTAATATGCCTGCTCGCACTACAGTGATTTCGGCATTGAGTAAGCGCACTGATACTGGACATAGTATGCTCACCCCTTCAGAATTTTTGCAAATAGCGGGGAGAGCAGGGCGCAGAGGTATGGATGAGATGGGTCATGTTGTGACGGTGCAAACAGCGTTTGAAGGAGCAAAAGAAGCAGCTTATTTAGCAACAGCAAAACCAGAACCTTTAATTAGCTGGTTTACTCCGAGTTATGGGATGGTATTAAACTTGCTACAAAAGCACACCATCCATGAAGCTAAAAATTTATTGGAGCGAAGTTTTGCTGAATATTTAGCTCAATTAAAACTGGGACCAGAACAAAAGGCGATCGCTCAAATCACTACTGAACTGGCAAAAATAGATGTTGAATTAGCACCTATCAAAACTAATTATTTTACTAGCTATATGAAGCTAGGCGATCGGCTCAAAGAAGAAAAACGCATTTTAAAATACCTCGAAGAACAAGCAGCAACTTCAAGGAAAAAGGAAATTAGCCCAACTCTCTTTGAGTTGCAACCAGGGAGAATTATGTATCTGAAAGGAAAGCATTTGCCCGTTGGTTCTCCCATAATTGCTGTCTTAGTTGCGCATATTCCTGGTTCTGGTAAAGCACCGATTTTTCTGTGTTTAGGTAATGATAACCGCTGGTATGTTGTTACTTCAGCTGATGTGGCAGATCTTGATTCTAAGTCCATACCTCCCTCATTTATAGAAACAATATCTCTGCCAGATTTAGAAAATGTAAGACTAGGGAAATGGCATAAGGGAGATGAAGTTACGGGGGCAATTAGTGAGATGATTTTAGATTATGCCGTGCCGAGGCAAATACCATTAGAAATAACTGCACAAGAGCAAAAAATTGAGGATTTGCAACAACAATTAGATAATCATGCCTTACAGCAATTTGGTAATCCTGGCAATTTAATCAAACGCTATCATCACAGACTTAGCTTAAAGGAAAGGCTGAACAAAAGTCAATCTCAATATCAAAAGCACAAAACAAGTAGTTCTTATTATTGGAAAGAATTTTTAGCCCTAATTAAAGTATTGCAGAAGTTTGGAACTTTGGAGGGATATCACCCTACACCATTGGGAGAAGCAGCGGCAACAATTCGGGGAGAAAATGAGTTATGGCTGGGTTTAGCTTTGATGTCAGGGGAGTTGCATTGTTTAGAACCAGCACATTTAGCTGGAGTGATAGCGGCATTAATTACAGAATCACCTCGACCAGATAGTGAAACAAATTATCTCCCGTCTATGGAAGTTTTAGAGACATTTAAAAAGCCTTGCGCCGCACTAGGAAATATTAGTTTATCGGGCATGAAATGGGAGCTAAATCAAGCTCAATATGAGCATAAATTGGCTATTCCCGTGTGGCTCGAAATTAAATTTATTGGCTTAGTGGAACAGTGGGCAATGGGTGTTGAATGGAATGAATTAGGGGAAAATACAAGTTTGGATGAGGGAGATATTGTGAGAATGTTCCGTAGAACAATAGACGTTCTTTGGCAAATTCCCCAAATTCCAGGAGTTCACCCAGCTTTGGTTTTAAATGCTAAAGCGGCAATTAGGGCAATGAAGCGTTTTCCTGTATAGTTATTGGTCATAGGTCATTGGTCATTGAGTATATTATTTAATAAATACTCATGACAAATGACAAAAGAGAGAGGAGAAAACTTGTGTTAGGGAAAGGGAAAAAAAGACATT
The DNA here is from genome assembly GCA_016903655.1 of Gomphosphaeria aponina SAG 52.96 = DSM 107014. Taxonomy (GTDB): domain Bacteria; phylum Cyanobacteriota; class Cyanobacteriia; order Cyanobacteriales; family Gomphosphaeriaceae; genus Gomphosphaeria; species Gomphosphaeria aponina. Next base: position 27,975 of record JADQBC010000020.1, on the reverse strand, counting down.
TATTTTCATCAGTTTTGTCAATTTTATCTTTGACATGGTTTGTAAATCCTGTGAAAGCACAATTGAGACAAGTAGGAGTTGTTAAAAGTGAGGAAAATGTCAGTCAATGGACGGAAATTACTCAACGTTTAGCAGCAACAGGGGTGGACTATTGTATTCTTGATGCCGCTTCTTGGCAGGCGGAGAAAGACTTAAAAGAAGTGCGTGTGTTGTTTTTGCCCAATATAGAAACAATTAATGGCGCACAGGCGATCGCCTTAGAAGCATGGATGAAGTTGGGGGGGCAGGTGATTGTTACAGGCCCCACAGGTAATTTGTCAGGGCCAGAAATTCGTGCAACTTTGCGGGAGCTTTTGGGCGCTTACTGGGGGTTTCCCATTGCGACTCCTTCTACTCTTTCCCCTCAAAGTGCCCCTTGGTTAAAAGAACAGGAGCTAATCAGTACTATTGTAGGCGGTGCTGTTATTCCTGCTGGCAAAGAGAGTGAAACCGCAGCAGTTTGGTTAGGGGATGGGAGCATTCCCGCAGTAGTAGTTACAGACAATGCTACTTTTTTGGGTTGGCGCTGGGGAGTAGCTCCAGTAGCTTCTGTAGAATTGGATACTGCTTGGTTGGAAGCTGCTCTCAGTCGCTATGGCATCTCTGGGAATAATTTATTATCTCATAGTAAGGTAGGTCAACCTTGTAACCCTAAAGTTGAAATAGAGGAGGAAATTAAACCACTTTTCCCCCAGGAGCAAAGCAAAAATTTACCTGGGGAATTGAGTAGTGAGGGGATAGTTTTACCTCCAGAATTTGAGCAAATGAATCAAGAAATAAAAGGTTTAATTGCGCGGGTAGAAAGTGTTTTACTTACTGCTGCTGCTCAAGAAATTGATCAGTTTTTTGGGGATAAAAATCAGGTTTATAACTCAGGAAATAGTGAGAGTGATTTGCCAAATACTGCAACCCATGAGGCATTGGCGGAAGCTAAAGCAAGAAGAGAAAAATTTATTAAACTGGTTCAACAAGGAGACTATAATAGAGCTAGACATGAATGGCATGAAGCCTGGGAAGGATTGTTAGCAAATTATCCCAGCGATCGCCTACTTGCTTTCCCAGAAATTCGGGCCATTTGGTTAGATCGGGGAACAATAGTTCAGACTAAATCAGAAGCAGAATTAGCTGTAATTTTTGACCGCTTTGCCGCCAGTGGGATTAACACAGTTTTCTTTGAAACTATCAACTCTAGTTATCCCATTTATCCCAGTAAAATTGCCCCTGAGCAAAATCCCCTCACTAAAGGTTGGGACCCTTTGCAAGCAGCAGTTAAATTAGCCCATGAAAGGGGGATGGAATTACACGCTTGGGTGTGGGTTTTTGCAGCAGCTAATCAACGGCATAATGTAATTTTAAATAAACCCATTGATGATTTAGGGCCAGTACTATCCCAACGTCGTGATTGGGGAATTACTGATCGCGAAGGCGGTTTCTTTGATGATAACACTAACTCGAAAAAAGCCTTTTTTGACCCAGCCAATCCCGAAGTCCAGCAATATTTGTTATCCCTATTAGCAGAGATTGTTACTAACTACGACCTAGATGGGATTCAGTTAGATTATATTCGTTATCCTTTTCAAGATCCTGCTGCTAATCAGACCTTTGGTTACAGTAGAGAATCCAGGCGCAAATTTAAACAATTAACTGGGGTTGATCCCATTAATATTGAACCCAATCATCCCCTCTGGTCTGAATGGACAAAGTTTCGGGTACAACAAGTAGATAAATTTGTCTCTAGTGCTGCGCAAATGCTCAGAAACAAACGTCCTAATTTGATTATTTCCACTGCTGTATTTCCCATAGAGAGACAAGAACGTTTAGCGAAAATTCAGCAAAACTGGGAAGCATGGGCCCAAGCAGAATTAGTTGACATAATTGTTCCCATGACTTATGCTTTAAATAGCGATGAGTTGGAGAAAATTACTCAACCTTTATTTAGTGAAGAAGCAAAAATTAATACCATAATCATTCCAGGAATTAGACTGTTGAATTTGCCAGATATGGTAGCAGTGGATCAAATGCAGCTTTTACGCAATTTACCAACAGGAGGTTATGCACTTTTTGCCGCTGAGAATTTTAATCCCAGTCTCCAAAAAATTATTAGCAATAGACAAGTTGTAGAAGCAACACCTTTACCGACACGCCAGCCTTTTGTTGTTACTGTTTCCCATTATCAAGTGTTACAAAAAGAGTGGAGTTTTTTACTCGAAAAAAACGAGATTGACATAGCCTTAGCGGCCAGGAAACAATGGGAGCAAGAATCAGATTTATTAGCCGAGTCTTTTCAACGGTTGGCCGCTGAACCTTCTCTCAAAAATTTACTTTCAGCCCAACTAGCTTTATCATCTTTTCAACGGCAATTTCGGAGCTGGATGAAACAATATCGGCAACTACAGCCCTATCAGGTAGAAGTGTGGGAAAATCGGTTAAAAATGCTGGACAGTTTACTTAGTTATGGGGAAAGAACAGTAAATGAAAATCAGCCAGAAGTTGCAGGCAGATAATCAGCAATAAATCACAATTACAATTGATTTGACTTAGAAAAAAATGACGACTCAACCACCAGTAGAATTAATTTGCTCGGAATATTGGCTCTCCTGGCTAGAAGAGCATAATCTGAGTATCGCTCTCTCTACTTATCAAACTAATCGCATATTTTTGCTCGGGCGCAAAAGTGATGGCACTCTCTACTAAGTATTGTGCAGTAGCAATAAGTAACTTACTTATACTTCGCTTTACTCAAAAGCATATTGGACTATTTTGTGCCAGTAGCACTGAGTCCTGTCAGTCGGCACAAAATCCCCAAAAATCCCAAACCCGAAATGACTCCACCAGCCCCCAAAAAAAAACGCCCAGCTTGAATAGGCCTTTTTAAAAGAATTGTAAACAAATATTAATTTTTCCCATTTTTCCCCCAACCCCCTTGACAGATTCTCCAAAGATGGTTTATAGTGATTCAAGAGCAAAAAAAACCCCGACCAGAGAAATACATTTGCAAAAAAGATGATTACGAAGTCTGCGAAAACCAACTAATCTCAAGGAGAATTATGGCAAACACAGCCCCCAGGTTCAGCAAAATCCCCCAATTTACCGAACAGACTGACACAGCTAACCCCTTTAATGGAAAAGATGTGGGTTCTTACAGCACTCCTACTTTGGCAGACATAGACGCGGATGGGGATTTAGACGCTTTCAGTGGGGAATGGGATGGGACTTTAAACTACTTTAAGAACACGGGAAATAAGAACAATCCCAAATTTACCGAAGTAATAGGCACAGCTAACCCCTTTAATGGAAAAAATGTGGGTTATTACAGCACTCCTACTTTGGCAGACATAGACGGAGATGGGGATTTAGATGCTCTCATTGGGGAATATGATGGCATTTTTAATTACTTCAAAAACACAGGAAATAAGACCAATCCTCAATTTACCGAAGTTACAGGCACAGCTAACCCGTTCAATGGGAAAGATGTGGGTTATTACAGCACTCCTACTTTGGGAGACATAGACGGAGATGGGGATTTAGATGCTTTCAGTGGGGCAGAAGATGGTATTATTAATTACTTCAAGAACACAGGAAATCAGACCAATCCCAAATTTACCCAAGTAATAGGCACAGCTAACCCCTTAAATTGGGAGGTGGGTGATAACAGCACTCCTACTTTGGCAGAAATAGACGCGGATGGGGATTTAGATGCTTTCATTGGGGAATATTATGGTTATTTTTACTACTTCAAGAACACGGGAAATAAGAACAATCCCCAATTTACCTATCAAACAGGCACAGCTAACCCCTTAAATGAGCTTTATGTAAGTTTGTACAGCACTCCTACTTTGGCAGACATAGACGCGGATGGGGATTTAGATGCTTTCAGTGGGGAATTGAATGGGACTATTTACTACTTTAAAGACATTAGCCAACCCCCCATCTATAACCTGACTCTTATTAACGAAGATGAAACCGCCCCAACTGGCAACACCATCGCAGAAATAATCAGCGACAACACAGTAGGTGACCCAGAGGGAGCAGTAGAAGCAGTAGCGATCGCCGCAGTAGATAACAAAAACGGAACTTGGCAATATTCCACCGATGGGGGAAGTACCTGGAACAATTTCGGTTCTGTAACTCAAGCTGCCGCCCGACTCCTAGACAGTACCAATAAAGTGCGGTTTATCCCCAAAGCAAACTGGTATGGTACAGCCAACATTACCCTCCGACTCTGGGATAAAACCACAGGAGTTGCAGGAGGAACAGCAAATACCACCAGCAATGGAGGAGAGACAGCATTTAGTGTAGAAACCACAATAGCAACTGTTTATGTTAGAAGCGTTATTGATAACACAGCTCCCAAGTTCAGCAAAATCCCCCAATTTACCCACCTATATGGCAGTCCTAACCCCTTAAATGGGTTTGATGTGGCTGATAGTGTGTTTGGTGACAGCACTCCTACTTTTGCAGATATAGACGCGGATGGGGATTTAGACGCTTTCAGTGGGGAAGATAATGGCTTTTTTAATTACTTCAAAAACACAGGAAATAAGACCAATCCCCAATTTACCGAAGTAATAGGCACAGCTAACCCCTTAAATGGGTTTGATGTGGGTGATTATTTTTTTGGTAGCAGCACTCCTACTTTTGCAGATATAGACGCGGATGGGGATTTAGACGCTTTCAGTGGGGAAGATAATGGCATTTTTAATTACTTCAAGAATACAGGAAATGAGACCAATCCCCAATTTACCGAAGTAATAGGCACAGCTAACCCCTTAAATGGGCAAGATGTGGGTTCTTACAGCACTCCTACTTTGGCAGACATAGACGCGGATGGGGATTTAGATGTTTTCAGTGGGGAATATTCGGGGACTATTAAGTATTTCAAAAACACAGGAAATAAGACCAATCCCCAATTTACCGAAGTAATGGGCACAGCTAACCCCTTAAATTGGGATGTAGGTTCTAACAGCGCCCCCACTTTGGCAGATCTAGACGGAGATGGGGATTTAGATGCTTTCAGTGGGGAAGGTTCTGGCATTTTTTATTACTTCAAAAATACAGGGAATCAGACCAATCCCAAATTTACCTATCAAGCAGGTATAGCTAACCCCTTAAATGGGCAAGATGTAAGTTTGGCCAGCACTCCTACTTTGGCAGACATAGACGCAGATGGGGATTTAGATGTTTTCAGTGGGGAATTTTTAGGTAGTTTTTATTACTATAAAAACACCAGCGAACCCCCCATCTATAACCTGACTGCTGTTAACGAAGATGAAACCGCACCAACAGGCAATACTGTAGCAGAAATAATCACCGACAACACAGTAATTGACCCAGAAGGTGCAGTAGAAGCAATAGCAGTCACCGCAGCCGACAACACAAACGGAGCTTGGCAATACTCCACAAATGGGGGAAACACCTGGAACAATTTTGGTAGTGTAACAGAAGCTACCGCCCGACTCCTAAACAGTACCAACAAAATGCGGTTTATCCCCAACCCAGACTGGTTTGGTACAGCTAATATTACCTTCCGACTCTGGGACAAAACCAAAGGAGTAGTAGGAGGAATAGCAAATACAACCAGCAATGGAGGAGAGACAGCATTTAGTGTAGAAACCACAACAGCAGCAATAACAGTAAATGATGTTTCTGAAAACCAACCTCCCACAGCTATTAACCTGGACTCCAACAAAGTAGGTGAAAACCAACCTTCAGGCACAGTGGTAGGAAACATAACGACAACTGACCCAGATGCAGGACAGACTCACAGTTACCAGTTAGTTGCAGGGACAGGAAGTACAGATAATACTGCTTTTGAGATAGTCGGAAACCAACTAAAAACAAAAAATGTCTTCGACTTTGAAACCAAGTCTTCCTACTCCATTCGGGTACAAACCAACGATGGAAACGGAGGAACATTTCAACAAGTATTTACCATTAATGTCAATGATATTGGGGAATTTGTTTTACTCAAAGATATTCGTTCAGGAAGCGGTAGTTCCACTCCATCTAACCTAACAAATGTCAACGGAACTCTCTTTTTTACAGCTAATAATGGTACTAATGGGATAGAGTTGTTTTCGAGTAATGGAACAGCAGAAGGAACTGTTTTACTCAAAGATATTTTTGTAAATGGCGGTAGTTCCAATCCCTCAAACCTAACAAATGTCAACAATATTCTCTTTTTTACAGCTGATAACGGGACTAACGGAGTTGAGTTATGGAAAAGTAATGGAGCAGCAACAGGAACTGTATTGCTTAAAGATATTGTTTTAAATGACGGTAGTTCTGACCCATCAAACCTAACAAATGTCAACAATATTCTCTTTTTTACAGCTGATAACGGGACTAAAGGAGTTGAGTTGTGGAAAAGTAATGGCACCGCAACAGGAACTGTCTTAGTCAAAGATATTCTTTTAAATGACGGTAGTTCTGACCCATCTAATCTAACAAATGTCAATGGAACTCTCTATTTCACAGCTGATAACGGGACTAACGGAGTTGAGTTGTGGAAAAGTAATGGAACAGCAGCAGGAACTGTGTTAGTCAAAGATATTCTTTTAAATGGCGGTAGTTCTGACCCATCAAACTTAACAAATGTCAATGGAACTCTCTATTTCACAGCTAATGATGGAATTAACGGAGTTGAGTTGTGGAAAAGTGATGGAACAGCAGCAGGAACTGTGTTAGTCAAAGACATTCTTTTAAATGGCGGTAGTTCCAATCCTTATAACTTAACAAATGTCAATGGAACTCTCTATTTCACAGCTAATAATAGTATTAATGGGAAAGAGTTATGGACAAGTGATGGAACTTCAGGAGGAACTGTGTTAGTTCAAGATATCCTTGTAGGAGGCAGGGGTTCTCAACCCGCCAACCTAACTGATATGTTGGGAGAGCTTTATTTCACAGCCAATAATGGTACAAATGGAATAGAGTTGTGGACTACACCCATTTGATTTTGTTGAAAAGGCGTAAGGGTTTACGCCTTTTTTCGGGCTGATATTAGCAAATAGGCGATCGCCTTTAATACGTTACAAACCTCTATTTTGTTTGCGATTATCATTCTCATTTAAGTGAGACTCCTTGCAACTTTTTTGAGCATTATACAGGGTAAGAGTTTTAAGCTTTTTTTACTCCTTCTAGAGCACCGGTGAGAATGATAATCGCAAAAAAAAGATACCTGGGGTAAACTCGGAAACAAGGCAGAGCAAAAATCAATATAAACACGTAAATTCTTGAGTAACTTGATTTGGGTTGTTTGTCAGGAAGAATCTGGTGTTATTCAACATAAAAAATAGGTTGACATATTTAGCAAAAGGAATTTATAATGAAGAAATGGCGTTGCTGAATTGCCCCCCTAGCCCCCCAATTTGGGGGGGAAAAGAATTTTCAATCTAAATCCCCCAGAATTGGGGGATTTAGGGGGCGAGACAATATTCAGCAATGCTGGAGAAATTACCAGGAAAAGAGCATAAGTAAGTTACTTGTTAACAGTCTGCCTTTTTTTTGATAAAAAATAATAAAAAAATGACGACTCAACCACCAGTAGAATTAATTTGCTCGGAATATTGGCTCTCCTGGCTAGAAGAGCATAATCTGAGTATCGCCCTCTCTACTTATCAAACTAATCGCATATTTTTCATAGGCAAAAAACCAGATGGCACTCTCTCTGGTTTTGAGCGCTTTTTTGACAGAGCAATGGGGTTATATCAGCAAGAAAATAGCCTCTACCTGGCTACCCGTTATCAAATTTGGCGCTTTGATAATATGTTAACTTCAGGGCAATTACATCAAAAATCCTATGATGCGCTTTATGTGCCAACTATTGGTTATACAACAGCAGATTTAAACACCCATGATTTAGTTTTAGACAATAATGGGGATTTAATCTTTGTTAACACAAAATACTCCTGTTTAGCTAAACTAAAACCAGGGTTTAGTTTTGAGCCAATTTGGCAACCTAGCTTTATTTCTGGGCTGACTCCAGAAGATAGATGTCATCTCAATGGGTTGGCGCAGGTAGGAGGAAAACCTAAGTATGTAACCGCTTGTAGTCGCTCAGATGTGGCAGCAGCTTGGCGAGGAAGAAGGCAGAATGGCGGCGTAGTAATAGAGATAGAAAGTAAGGAAATTATCACCACTGGGTTATCTATGCCCCATTCCCCCAGATATTACCAAGGAAAACTTTGGGTATTAAACTCTGGCAGTGGAGAATTGGGGTATATAGAATCAGATAAGTTTCAACCAGTGACTTTTTGCCCAGGTTTTGTCAGAGGGTTAGCTTTTTGGCAAAACTTCGCCATTGTAGGAATGTCAAAACCCAGGGATAGGAGTTTTAATGGGTTAGCTTTAGATGAAACTTTGGCAAAAAAAGACGCAACGGCCAAATGTGGCGTGATGGTAATCGACTTGAATAACGGGCAAGTAGCCCACTGGTTAGAATTTGAAGGCGTGGTAACAGAATTATTCGACGTGGTGGTGTTACCAGGCGTAAAACAGCCAATGGCATTAGGTTTTAAAACCGATGAAATTCAAAGACTGGTTAATTTTCCTGGGAATTTAACCCTACCTGTGGTAAAAAAAGATGATGCCAATGTACAGGCTACTGTAGGGGCGGGTTTAGAGACAATCTCTGAAACAAATAATAACCTTAATATCAAAACCCACCCCAACCCAGTCTCTGAAACAAATAATAATCTTAATATCAAAACCCACCCCAACCCAGACGCAAATGAGGATAACCTTAATATCAAAACCCACCCCAACCAGGTTATTGCTGAATATGAAAAAATCATAGCCGCAGCACCTGATAATATTCCCGCTTATAACGAGTTGGGGAAACTCTACACCGCAGAGAAACAATATCAAAAAGCCAAAACTTGTTTTGAAAAGATAATTCAAATTAAGCCAGAAAGTGCTCCAGCTTATACTAACTTGGGGGCAGTTTTCCAACAAATGGGAGATATTCAAGGAGCAATTCAAGCTTATGAAACTGCCATTCAACTTAAACCTAACTTTCCCCTCCCCTATCTTAACTTAGGCAGACTATTTATAAGTCAGAAACAATTTCCCCAAGCAGGGCAATGTTATCAAAAAGCGCTCCAACTCCAACCAAACAATCCAGAAGTTTATTTGGAGTTGGGAAATTTACTGAAAGGGCAAGAAAGAATTGAGGAGGCAATTAAAGCTTATCAAACTGCCATGAAACTCCAACCTAATTATATCCCAGCTTGTCTTAATTTAGGGGCAGCTTGGCAAATGCGGGGGGCGAGTCAACTAGCAAAACAATGTTATCAGCGAGTTTTACAAGCCCAACCAGATAATGATTTTGCTTTGGGAAATTTAGGCATTATTCTAACTGAAGAGGGAGATTTTCTGGGGGCAGCCAAACTCTACCAACAGGTTATAAAAATCAATCCCAACAATACAACTACTTTTTATCATTTCTGTGACTTACTGCGGCAAATGTGTCACTGGGAAAACCATAATGAGTTAGAAAGAGAGTTAATTTCCCGCACAGAAAAACATCTCAGGGAAAATAACTCAGATCAGCTTCTCCCTTTAACTCTGAATTATTTTAATATTGAGCCAGCTTTACATAAAGCAGTTGCCAGCCATTATGCAGCCAGAGTTGAAGAGAAAATGGCGGGTATGCAAGGAAAAACAACCCCGATGGCAAAAAAGGGCAATAAAAATAAACTCCGCCTGGGTTATGTTTCCCCCGACTTTCGCAACCATGCAGTGGGAGTTTTAATTAAGGATATTTTCCAACACCATAACCGCCAAAAATTTGAGGTTTACTGTTATAATTTAACCACCGAAGATGAATTAACAGCAACCATTAAGGCAAATTGTGACCAATATACCGATATCTCTTTAATGTCTTCTGTAGATGCAGCGGCAAAAATTAACCAAGATGAGATAGATATTTTAATCGACTTAGCAGGATATACCACCTACTGTCGCCCAGAAATTTTTGCCCTTCAACCCGCTCCTATTCAGTGTAGTTATTTAGGTTTTCCTGGCACAATGGGCGCAAAGTTTATCCAGTATATTTTGGCAGATAAAACCCTAATTCCCCCAGAATTAACTCAATATTATACAGAGCAAGTAATTTATCTGCCCCACGCTTTTGTAGGCTCTTCAATGGAAGTTTCCCAAAAACCCATCACCAGGGCGGAATTTAACTTACCAGAAAATGCTTTTGTTTTTTGCAGTTTTAACCGCCCAGCTAAAATCTCCCCTCAAGTATTCCAAGTGTGGATGGAGATATTGCAAGCTGTGCCCAATTCCGTTTTGTGGTTATATGCAGATGACTCTCTTATTACCCAGGAAAATTTGCAACGGGAAACTGTAGGGGCGGGTTTAGCAACAAACCATGACACAAACCATAACCTGAATATCAAAACCCGCCCCAACCCAGACGCAAATATAAAAACCCGCCTAATTTTTGCAAGCAAACTCCCCCACCCCGAATATTTAGCCCGCTACCAACTCGCCGACTTATTGCTAGATACTTTCAACTATAATGCGGGAGCAACCGCAGTAGGAGCTTTAGCAATGGGTTTACCAGTGCTAACTTTACAGGGAAAAACCTACGCTTCGAGCATGGGAGCAAGTATTTGTCATGCTGCGGGGTTGGAAGAAATGGTGTGTCAGACTGGGGCAGAATACCGAGAAAAAGCCATAAATTTTGGCAACCACCCCGAAACCCTACCTAAGTTGCGCCCCAACTTACCCTTATTTGACTTACCCCAGTTTGTGGCTAACTTAGAAACTGGGTATGAGCAAATGTGGCAGCAACAGCAAAAAAAAACCAATCAAATAACTTACCAGCAAATCAACAACCTTACCTGGGCCAAAACCCTCCAATTTAATGCCCTCACTTACCCCAGTATTCACAAACACTGGCGGGCTAAAACCCAACGGGGTAACTTACTGGGTATTCTCGCCCTCAAAGAAAATGAAACAATAGGTTTGGTTTTGGCAGAAACTTATGACAACCAAAATAAACAAATAACCGAAGTGCTTTCCTTCTTTGTCAAACCAGAATACCGTAACCAAGGCATAGGCATCAACTTACTGCAGCATTTACAAAAAAGCCTAGCAACAGAAATCAAAATAGCTTATAAAGTCACAGACATTACTACCACTGCCCTAGAGCCAATATTGCGCCGACTGGGTTGGGAAAAACCAAAAACTACCTTCTTGCTGGCTAAAACTACCACAGAAAAAATCGCCCAAGCTCCTTGGTTGGATCAGTATCCCCTCCCAGAGAAATTTACTATTTTCCCCTGGGTAGAAATAACCCCCACAGAGTTAGAAGAGTTAAAGCAACTCAACTATCCCCCATCTCTCTCACCCCTAACCCAAGACTCTCGTTTAGAACCCCTCAACAGTTTGGGGTTGCGTTACGATGGCAAAGTGATAGGTTGGTGTCTTACTCACAGAGTTGACCAGCAAACCATCCGTTATTCTACTATGTATGTAGAGCCGCCTTTCCAAAAAATGGGGCGAGGTATTGCTTTAATAGCAGCAGCCCTGAAACTGCAAATAAATAGCAACATCCCTTACTATAAATATGCAGTAGCAGCGGATAATCAACCCATGCTCCGCTTTACCCAAAAGCATCTTGCTCCCTACTGTAGCAGTATGACTGAATCCCGTCAGTCCGTCTGGAGTTTTCAACCCCGAGGTCATCCTTCAGAAAGCTACATTTATTTCAAGCAGTAGGGAAAGGCGATCGCCCTTAATTCACAAAATTCTCTATGTGTAAAATATTATCGAAGTACTTGTGCCAAATTATTGTCTTGTGCCCCAGAGCATGAACAGATTGTCATTTCAATTCTTGCTACAAATTAAGCGCTACATAAAACGGACAAGGGGCTTAAGCCCCTTGTCTTGTGCCCCGAAGCATGAATAAATTGTAACAAAAAACACTTTTTAGATCTAATAAAAATACATTAGACCTCTTGCAAAAGTGCTGTTAACCCCCCCTCCCCCCCCAGGGCTGTTTCATTTTACGTTTGCAGTTAAATAGATTATCTATTTTAATCAGCATATTTTAAATTAAATACTTAAATAACCAATTTTTAGAAATCAATGCTTGAGCTTATGTAGCTTTTAAAAAGTATAAAAGCAATAATAACGATGTTTGTTAATTTTACCCAAATTGTTAGAAATCTAAGCCTGAAACCGTTAGATTTTAAGGGTTTTAAAAAGCCTTAAATTTTTAAATGAAACAGCCCTGCCCTTAGTAAGGGGAGGGAGCACTACATTCCAAGCATTTCTCCCCCCCTTGCCAAGGGGGGGTAGGGGGGGTTTAACACTACTTTCGCAAGAGGTCTATTAGTCCGCAAAGCGCGAAGGAGATCCGAGATCATTTGCTGGTGCAGAGTGATGGCAGCTTTTCGTAATTTCGATCATTGGTCTAATATCAAGTTGGGAACATTATTGCTGTTAAAAATTATGTGCGTTACAGCTTCGTTACTGAGATTGAAAATCTATATGTTTAGCGCCTCACGCCCTCTACTTGTTGCTTATAACAATTAAAAAAGGGTAATTCTGGATAAGAGAGAAAATACCCCAAACCCCAAAAGTAAAGCACCACTTACAGGATTAATCCAACCTGACCACCGACGTAATTCTAACAATTTTTTAATAGAAGCAGTAAAAGTGCCAGCTAAAATTAACGGAGCAACATAACCTGCTGTATAAGCAAGGAGTAAAACAGCACCCAAAACTAAATCTTGAGTAGTTGCTACCCAAGCTAATAAAGTTGCCAAGACTGGAGTACTACAGGGAGAAGCAACTAAACCAAAAGTTAAACCCAACAAATAGGAACGTACCCCATCAGGTAATTCTTCGGCAATCCAATCACTAGCGCTAAAATTGGGAAAACTAAGGGGCAAAATTTCTAACAAATTAAGTCCCATAATAATGGCAATAAGACTCACTAAAATTGGTAAACCAACACCAATTTGTCCATAAACTCGCCCCACCGATGCAGCTAAAATGCCTAAAGCAGCTAAAGTAGTAGCTAAACCTAAAGAAAACCAAGTTGACTGGGTAGCAGCTTGTACCCTACCCTTGTTTTCATAACCGCCAATATAACCAATTGTTATAGGCAACATAGAAAGCATACAAGGAGTGAGGCTGGTGAACAACCCAGCAATAAATATGATGCCAATACTCACCCAGCTTAAATGAGTTAATTGAGTAGCAACCAAATTATTAGCAAATTGCTCTAGTTGATAAAGTTGATAAGAAATTGTTTCTAGCATAATGTATTAAGTGCATTGATTTTTAGTGAAGTCATTGGTTGGAAAGTCGGAAGCTCACCTAGGGTGCGTTACGGCTGACATTTCAATCTATTTTTACGGCTGAGATAGTTCGGGCATAAGGCCCCCTAGGTGAGCTACCCTAAATTATTATAACTCAATCTATGAACTTTTGACTTCATCAATCACTTGTGCTTAAATAATCACTAATATATTAAGGATTTATTAAACAATGAAAAAAGTAGGTTTAGGTTTAATTACAATCGGCATACTCCTAATATTATCAGCTAGCTCAGTAAATGCCCTAATGCCAGATTGCAGGAATACTGAATGTCAAATAAGTATTGGTGACTTGCACCCAACTCAAGCTCATGTGGGAATGTATCAAGTAAATTATACAGTAGCTTGGCTCAAATTAATTGAGGATGGGAAATCTCAAAAATTTGCCTCAATCGAGGAGTTATTAAAACAAAAAGTTGTTCCAGTAGTTATAGGACCAGAAGGTAAATTATATCTAGTAGATCACCACCATCTGCTGCGAGCTATTTGGAATTATTATCAAGGCAATCCCAACACCAAAGTTTATATAAAATATCTCCAAAATTGGGAAGATAAACCCGATTTTTGGGCAGCAATGCAAACTAATAATTATACATATCTGGAAACAAGAGGAAAGGAAATTCAGCCCAGTGAACTTCCTAATTCTATTGGAGATTTAACTGATGATCCCTATCGCGCTGCTGTAGGAATGGCAATGCAATGGGGTTTATTTAAACAACCAGAAGGTGAGGCAAAATATTTTTATGAGTTAAAATGGGGAGATTGTTTACAAAAACAGGGTTTTGATTTAGGAAAGGAATTAGATAGGTCAGAGATTTTTCGCACTATTGCTTTTTTATATCAATTAGGGGAGACAAATAACATAAATAGTGCTTGCAGTGTTCCTGTGCCACAGGGAAAAAATTTAGATGAAATTACCGAGGAATTAGATTAAAATTAATTAAGAGAAGGAGCAGATTAAAATGACTTATTGTTTGGGAATTATTAACCGTTTTGGTATTGTCATGGGGTCTGACTCCCTTACCAATGCAGGGGTTGATTACACTTCAATCTATCAAAAACTTTTTGATTTCTCGGTTGCGGGAGAAAGAGTAGTGTTAATTTGTTGTTCAGGAAATCTTTCGATTACCCAGGGAGTTTTAACCCGACTGCAAAGAGATATTCAAAATCAGGAAGAAGAAAATCTCTACACCCTCCCTAGTATGTATGAGCTGGCTGAATATGTTGGTAGCAAAAGCCGTGAAATTCAAAATAAAGAGAGACCGTGGTTAGAAAAAGACAAAATAGATTATTCTTGTAACTTTTTGCTCGGAGGACAAATCAAAGGAGAAGAACCACATCTGTATTTAATTTATACACAAGGAAACTATATTCAAGCAACAAGGGAAACTCCTTTCTTACAAATTGGGGAAGCAAAATATGGGAAACCCATCCTCGATCGCACCATAACCCCAGAAACTCCCTTACAAGCCATGGCGAAGTGTGCCTTACTTTCCATCGACTCCACCATGAAATCTAACATTTCCGTAGGGCCCCCCATAGATTTAGTCATGTACGAAGTAAATACTTTTGTTTTGCGACACACTTTGCGGTTACGTTTAGGCGCTCCCTATCTAGCAAAAATCCGCAAATTGTGGGAAGAATCAGTACGTGAAGCATTTGAAGCTATGCCCAATATAGAATGGAATAATGAAGAAGAAGAGTTAAACCAAGAAGATGTTTTCATTGATTAGATGGTTAATTGTTATCCATTTTAATTATACTTTAGATCAATGAGGGAAATGACTGAGCGGCCATAGTTCAATGGATTTTCTCGGCTAAGATAGTTCTGGGATAAGGCACCCTACCAATGACTTTTGCTCATTGGTCTGTTACTACAATACTCATAATCTAAGTCCTCCTTTAATCATTTAATCATTCCCATCATAGTATAATTTGAGCTGCAGACTGAAAACTCCCTGTTGAAGCTGGGGTAACAGGTTCAACCCCAAAAAAAGTAGCAGAAATTTCATGACCCACCCCATTCATTTCCAACTGCATTTGGTCTAAAAACTCATGTAAACCTTTTTGAATTATATCCTCAATAGTCAGATAACCCAAAGAAGAACATAAACGACCCAAATTTCGCTCTGCACCATTGCACCAATTCCCATAGGGAGTACCAGTTATTTCATAGAGACATTGTTGTGCTTGCCAGAGACTGAAATGAATAGAACGGGGAAACTGGCGATTCAAAATCAGGAATTGGGCTACACTACTCGGAATAATGCGGCGTTGAGACTTACGGTACATTTCATAAGCGCTAGCAGATTTTAACAAAGCGATCCATTGAATTTGATCCAAAGGAGTCCCCACCCACTCGGCCGAAGGCAATAAATAAAAATACTTAACATCTAAAATACGCGCTGTTTTATCCGCCCGTTCTAGAAGTCGGCCCATCTGACCAAAATGCCAACCTTCATTATGGGTCATAGTAGCATCCATCACCCCAGCAAAGCGATGACTCGACAGTTTCACCTGAGTAAAAAAATCAGGTAAAGTTGTCTGCACCCCTTTTTCAGCGGCCTCCTTTACCATATAGTAAAAAGTATTCACCTCTTCCCACATTTCTGAAGAGATAATTTCCCGAATTGAACGAGCATTTTCCCTGGCCCTTTGTAAACAGGAAAAAATAGAATTAGAATAAGCAGCATCAAAAGTGAGAAACTGAATCACATTATCAGAATTAGCAATACCATAGCGACTTTTGAACAATGGCAAATCCCCTGTAGTGTTCACCACAGGTTCCCACTGTTGAGTTATACCCGCAGGTAAATCCAGCATTAAATTCAGATTCACCTCAACAAAACGAGCCACATTTTCTGCTCGTTCAATATAACGATTTAACCAGTAAATAGCATCAGCAACTCGACTTAACATAGGTTTTTATTCACTTACTTTGTCAATACCCAAGTATCCTTACTCCCACCCCCTTGAGAAGAGTTGACCACCAGAGAACCTTTTTTCAAAGCCACCCGAGTAAGTCCTCCTGGATGGACATAAATTTCATCTCCCCGATGGAGAATATAAGGCCGTAAATCCACATGGCGGCCTTCAATTTGGTCATCAATTAAAGTAGGAACACGGGAAAGACTAAGAGTAGGTTGAGCAATATAATTGCGCGGTTGAGCAATTATCTTTTGTGCAAAATCTGCCCTTTCTGCTGCTGTAGAAACTGGGCCCACTAACATCCCATAACCCCCTGCTTCATTAGCCGATTTAACTACTAATTGCTCTAAATGTTTGAGAACATAATCCCGCTCTTTTTCTCGCCAACAGAGATAAGTTGGCACATTAGGTAAAATCGGTTCTTCTCCCAAATAATAACGAATCATTTCGGGGACATAGGCATAGACTACCTTATCATCAGCCACTCCAGTACCTGGTGCATTAGCGATCGCCACTCGACCCTGTTGATACACTTCCATCAATCCTGGTACACCGAGCAGAGAGTCGGGACGAAACACCAAAGGGTCTAAAAAATTATCATCCACTCGCCGATAAATCACATCTACCCGATGCAATCCTTTCGTGGTGCGCATTTGTAAATACCCATCAACTATTACTAAATCCCGACCTTCCACCAGTTCCACCCCCATCTGTTGAGCGATGAAAGAATGTTCAAAATAGGCTGCATTATAAATTCCTGGGGTCAGAACCACCACTGTTGGTTCTGGTAAATTAAGCGGAGCCAGATTTAACAGCGTTTCCAATAAATGACTGGGGTAGTCATCCACTGGTTGAATTGCCATTGTCTGGAAAATTTCAGGAAAAGTACTTTTCATCACCCGACGATTTTCCAACACATATGACACCCCTGATGGTACACGTAAGTTATCTTCGAGGACGTACCATTGACCATCCCCATCCCGTACCAAATCTGTCCCAGTAATATGACACCAAATTTCTCCTGGGGGTTTTATCCCTTGACAAGGTTTGAGGTTTCCTCGAGCCGAATTAATTACTTCCTGGGGAATTTTTCCATCCTGAATAATCTTTTGCTCTCCGTAAATATCACCTAAAAAGAGATTAATTGCCCTAATTCGCTGTTTTAGTCCTTTTTGCAGCCATTCCCATTCTTCTGCTGCTATGATGCGGGGAATAATATCAAAAGGAAAAACTCGCTCTACTCCCTGATCATCGCTATATACATTAAAAGTCACCCCCAGTTTAAACAGAGCTATCTGAGCTGTTTCCCTGTGTTGTTGCAATTTTACTACTCCGAGTTTCTCCATCCATTGAATCAAGGATGCCGCGTGCGATCGCGGCTTTCCCTTCTCTTGGAAAAGCTCATCATAGAAGTTTTCTGGATCATATTCTGCCAATTGCACTATTTGCCCTCCAAATACTTCTTTTCTCCAAGATCTAGGTTAATTCCTTTTAATATTGTAGCTAACAAGACAATTTCTCGGAAAAATCAATTTTGCTTAAAAGCCATGGTCGGATGTCCAGCTCTGTATCATCCCCATATTTGCCATACCCACAATTAGGCTCAAAAAATACCGCCTTAAAAAAGACAGGCGGTTTTTCTAATTCACTTAAATTACCTATTAAGTTACATACCAGAACCTACGCCTGCATAAGCGCCGTAGAAGAAAATGCCAACAACAGCAATAACGCCTAAACCAGCGATAGTTGCTACTATCCAAAGGGGAATACGTCCTTCTGCAAACATTAATTTTACCTCCTCATTGCTGCTAAAAATTAATTAAAGAAATAGCTCGAAAATAGAATACCAAGAACAGCAATAAGCAGTAAACCCAAATAGAGGGAAGTACGGTTTAGTTCTACTGGTTGTTTATTCGGATTGGGACTTCTTTCCATGAGTTGCTCCTATCTTTGTACAAACTGCATAGCGGCGATCGCACCGATAAAGAAGACTGTGGGAACTGCCAATGTATGGACTGCCAGCCATCTTACGGTAAAAATTGGATACGTTACTGGTTGTCGATTACTGCTTGTCATAGTGTTCCTTTCCTATTTATTAAACTCTTGAATTTCCTGAGTTGCCTCATAGCGGTCTGAGATAATGGGCAATTCTTGCCGCTCTTGAGTAAAATACTCATTGGGGCGGGGGGTCCCAAAAGCATCATAAGCTAGACCTGTGCTAACAAACAGCCACCCTGCAATAAACAACATAGGAATGGTGATGCTGTGAATTACCCAGTAACGAATACTGGTAACAATATCTGAAAACGGACGTTCTCCAGTGCTACCTGACATTATATCTTTTCCTCCTCTTGACAATCCTTTAATTTTACCATATACAACCTCCTCAATAGTCATTAGTCATTAGTCACTGGTTGCTCGGCCCTACTCAGGACTAATAACTAATAATTCAAGCTGCTTCTGATGGGGGTTCATATTTTAACAAAACCCCTTGTTGACCAAGGACAAAACCTTTTTTAGCTGTTACAAAAACAATTTTGTAGAAATTGGAAGCCACATCTTCTACATCTCGGTCTTTTGACCAACTTTCCCCATGATTGGGACTAATGAGTAAATTCCCACTACCCCCAGCTACCCAAAGTTCATCCTGAGTGCGGTAGGCCAGATCCAGAAGTCCCCAACTCGTAGAAAGTTCTGGATATTCTACCTCGCCCCAGCTTTCTTGATCATCAGGGTCACTAAACTGAATTTGACCCCCACGAGCAATTAGCCAGAGACTGCCATTTTCTGTAAAACCCATATTTTGTATTCTGCGAGAAGAATTACGGTTATGGGGAGTCCACTCAGTATCCCCTGGTTTCCAGGTTGAGTAGAAATTCCCCTTCGCCGAAACTGCCACATATTGACCATCGGCGGAGCGTTCAATATTACGGGCTACTCCCACCGCTCCTTCTACCAAAGCTTTCCAATTCCGTCCCCCATCTTCTGTTTTATATATTGCACCCAAATCTGTTACCATTTCAGCGGTATTTGGGCCCAATGCCAAAATCCCATAGGGAGCGCCTGGTAACTTAGGACTTAAAGGAATACGTGACCAAGATGTACCCCCGTCCTTTGTATGCAGTAATATAGATGGTTTCCCTGTAATCCAGCCCTCTTGTTCATTAAAGCTAATTGCTGTATAGCTTACTTTCTCGTCTCCTAAATCAATAGACATCTCCTGCCAAGTATCTCCGCCATCTGTAGTTTCAAAAATAATTCCTTTTGTCCCCACAACCCAGCCATGATTTAAGTCATCAGTAAAAGCTACATCCGCCAAAGTCGCATCCGTTGGCAGGTTGATCACTGTCCAGGGATTATAACTTAAAGACTCTACACTGCTACAGCTTATACACAATAAGCCAACTGCCAGTATGATTACTATTTCTTTCAGTTTTCTCACAAATAAATTCATCAACATCCAACACAGGAATTTTTTTTATACTCGTTTGCTTACTTTAGCCCATAGAGGCTAATGAAGAACAAAAAGCCTAAAGCCAAAGCTCCAAAGATCAAGATATTCTTTTGAGCTGGAGTCAAACGATTGACTCCAAAACCATAATTGAGATTTTCTGCAAACCCTGATGGTGCGCCACTTGCCCCTATATTAACAAATTGGTTACGGCGTACACCACACACGGGACAGCGCCAGGAATCTGGCAATTCCTCAAACTTTGTTCCCCCTGCAATATTGCTTTTACTATCTCCTTTAGATGGCTCATACACATAGCCACAGCTTTTACATTCATAACAAGCTGGTGCTTGTTCAGCCAGAGTCTGTTCTTTAGGTTGCTCGCTCATTGCCTTCGGCTCATCTTCAAATCTCTGTTAAGAATTATCTCATATCTGAGATTGTTAGTCAAAAAAACTCATTACTTACTCCCTTTAGTTACGTGACAACTGGTAACTGTTGTCTAAGCGCTGGATCTTAGCTCCGAGTTGGCGTAGCTTACCATCGAGGTTTTCATAACCCCGATCTAAATGATGTAATCCCTGCACAATTGTTTTTCCTTCTGCTGCTAAACCTGCGAGGACTAACGCGCACGAAGCTCGTAAATCTGTTGCCATAACTGGAGCGCCTGAGAGAATGGAAACACCTTCCACGATCGCATTATTCCCTTTTACTCGAATATTTGCCCCCATGCGATTTAATTCGGCAAAATGACGCAAACGGTTTTCAAATACGGTTTCTGTTATCACACTGTTCCCTTCACTTATAGCTAGTAATGCCATAAATTGAGCCTGCATATCAGTGGGAAAACCTGGATAAGGTAAAGTTTCTATATCCGTGGCTTTTAACGCGTTAGGTATAATGCGCAAACGGTTTGGCCCTTCAGCAACTATTTTACAGCCAATTTCTTCGAGTTTGGCGATCGCTGGTGCTAGATGTTCAGGAATTACTGGCCACAAACTCAATTCTGATTGGGTTATTGCTCCTGCTACGAGAAATGTTCCTGCCTCAATTCGATCTGGTATAATCTCATAATCTACTGAGTGCAACCGTTCTACTCCGCCAATATTAATGGTATTAGTCCCTGCTCCTTCAATTTTTGCCCCCATCTGGCGACAAAAGTTGGCGAGGTCTTCTACTTCTGGTTCTTGCGCTGCATTTTCGATTTTTGTTTCTCCTTGGGCTAGGGTTGCTGCCATCATAATGGTTTCTGTTGCGCCTACGCTCGGATAATCTAAATAGACTTTTGTCCCTTTTAATCTGCCACGACTTCCGCGAACACGTGCTTCAACCATGCCATGCTTAATAGTAACTTCTGCTCCCATTGCTTGTAAACCCCGCACGTGCAGGTCAACTGGTCTGGCACCTATAGCACATCCCCCTGGTAGAGGCACTTCTGCTACTCCTAGTCTGGCTAATAATGGCCCAATCACAAAAAAACTTGCTCTCAGTTGAGATACTATTTCATAAGGCGCTTGTGCTCGTTTAATTTCCCTCCCATCGATCTCTAGAATATCTCCTTGTCGCACAATTTTCACCCCTAATGCGGTCAAAATTTCACCCATGCGGGTTATGTCCGCCAAGGAGGGTAGGTTACGCAAACGGCAATCTTCTGGACACAGCAATGCTCCTGCCATAATTGCTAAGGCTGAGTTTTTTGCTCCGCTAATTCTTACTTCTCCTTTGAGTGCTTGTCTTCCCCAGATTTCTAACACTGGCTGGTTCTCTGCTTGCGGTTTTCCTTGGTATAATGAGGAGTTAATGGCTCGATCCTCCTGATATTTATTTTGTTTGTCGGTTAAAATTCTACTCGAAAAAATTTTAATTATTTATTTCCTTGACAAATCTGTTTTTTTGTGCCATCATGTTTAATTGCGGGTTAAATTTTAACTCCATGCGGAACTGGCGGAATTGGTAGACGCGCATGATTCAGGTTCATGTGTTTTCGGACTTCCGGGTTCAAGTCCCGGGTTCCGCATCTCATCTCTGTTTTTATGATCACCAGTCTTCAAAATCCTCTGCTCAAAGAAATGCGTAAGCTCCACCTGGCTAAATATCGCCGCGAGCAGGGTTTGTTGTTGTTGGAAGGTACACATATAATAGTGTCAGCTTTGGGAGTACATTATCCGCTGGTGAATGTTTTTTGTACTAATAAATGGCAGTTGCGTTACCCTGAGGTATGGGAAAAATTGCAGGTATGTAGTGAGCGGGCAGTAATAGTAAGTGAAGAGGTAATGAAGGCGATCGCTACTACGGTTAACCCTGATGGGGTAGTAGCTAGTGCTTTATGGAAAAATACTCCTCCCCCTCCTTTAATTAACATTAATTCAATTTTATTGTTGGAAAGGTTGCAAGACCCTGGTAATTTGGGAACTATTATCCGTACTGCTGCTGCTGCTAATGTTGATGGTTTATGGTTGAGTGGGGATAGTGTGGATTTATATAATCCTAAAGTAATTCGTGCAGCCGCTGGGGAGTGGTTTCGTCTCCCGATGGGAGTAAGTGAGGATTTAAAAGCATTAATTACAAATTATCAAGACCAGAAAGTTCAGGTGGTCGCTACTAGACCTGTTGCTACAAAAACTTACTGGGAAATAGATTTTACCAGGCCCTCTTTAATTTTACTGGGAAATGAAGGGGCAGGACTCTCTGATGAGTTGATTTCCATAGCAGATGAACAGGTTACAATTCCTCTGGGTGCAGGGGTAGAATCTTTAAATGTGGCGATCGCTTCTGCTTTATTATTATTCGAGATTAAACGACAAAAAAAATCTTTCTGAAACCTCTTGACAAAAATAACCCTTGTATGTTAGCCTGATAATGGGAAAAGATGCCGCCCATATATATATGTATAAGTAGTGGGGAGTGGGGAGTGGGGAGTGGGGAGAAGGGAGTGGGGAGTGGGGAGAAGGGAGTGGGGAGAAGGGAGTGGGGAGAAGGGAGTAGGGAGTGGGGAGAAGGGAGTAGGGAGTGGGGAGAAGGGAGTGGGGAGAAGGGAGTGGGGAGTAGGGAGTAGGGAGAAGGGAGAGCAACGCCTCTAAGTAGATAAGCAAAATTATTTACACAATGAATGTAGGGGCGGGTTTAGCCTTGATCTTTGTGATCAACGTGATCTTTAAATCAAAACCCGCCCTACCCTGCGGTAATTAATATCGCAACGTGATCTTTAAATCAAAACCCGCCCTACCCTGCGGTAATTAATTTTGTGCAACCACTACCGAAAAAGAAAAGGGGGGAGTTTCTCTTATTTAGTTTCTGGTAAAAAGCCAAAATCTAATAATTCTTCTACTGAAAAAGGGGAACTTTCTGGGAAAATTTCTGGAGCTAGTTTTGACTTGCGAATCGCATTTTTTCTGGCTTTTAAATAAATACTATCCATTTGGCCTAGAAAATGATTGTAGAGGTTTTTTGATTCTAAAAGTAACTCTAACTCGATTCTAAAGTTATCAATTTCTTTTTCCCATCCTTTCCCTGACCAGGTTCTTTCTGTTTCCCAATATTTATAAAGCAGCAGATGAATAAATAATCTTAATAAGTAACTTTCTACCTTATGTCTTTGTTCATTTCCCAATGCTACTATTTCCTCTAAGATATGTTCCCAATCCAGATTTTCTACATCTCTTTGCTGAATTTGTTCGCTTGTGGTATCTACCCATAAGAGAAAATCTTCTGTATAAATTTGTTGAATTTTTTCTTTTGCTGTAGTTACCATTTTTTACCACCTCTCTTCATGTAGATGTTTATTAACAATTTCTATCTATTTATCAAATCCAATCCCCAGTCTGGGTTTGGTTGGTGAGGTTTCATAAACCCCCAGGTTTCAACCCCTGGCGGTTTGGGTTCGTACTGTTTCCAAAACGAATGAATACCTGCATGAAAATTAGGGTTTTGTCTGAGTATCCCAGCTACAGAGTACTTCCTGAGCGGAGAAGTCCTGAAATTAAGTGTACTGGGGAACTAAGTTGAGTAGTCATGTGTTCTCTTAAGTACTTTATGGTTTTTTCTTTCTTTTTTTTGTTACACTTATTGCAGATAGACAATAAATAAAGGGTAGGGAGAAGCTATGGAAAAAGTAAAAACCAATCTTCCGTTTTTTGAAGATCATGTAGAGAATACTGACCTTTTACGTCTTGAAGCTCTTTTAGAAAATACTCACCCTCAATTAGTGGGAGTTGATGGCGAAGAAATCTATTTACCAGAATCAATTTACCAGATCTTGCGTGAAGTAACTTCTTTGCTAGCACAGGGTAAAGGTATAACCCTTGTTCCTCAAGATCATTATCTTACCACCCAAGAATCTGCAAATTTGCTCAATATTTCTCGGACTTACCTTTATACTCTCTTAAATCAAGGAAAAATACCTTATAAGATGATTGGAACTCATAGACGTATTAAAATTGAGAATTTATTAGAGTATAAAACTCAACGGGATAGCGATCGCCGACAAGCTCTTAGTGAGTTAATAGAAGCAACTCAAGAGCTAGGTTTTTATGAATCAGAGGATGGAGTTAATCTGGAGACAGTATTGATTAAGAACTTAGATTTTATAGACAAATATTGAAATATATTGACAGATATTCCCTATTTACCTGATTGACTTTTCGGCTGGAATAATATGATACAATTTGATTTAAAGTTGCTCGTGTTATAATAAACACATAATTAACGAATAGAACTCATTATCGACTCTTTTGGATCTCTAAATGCTCAATATACAGGCGATCGTAATCTTCTCGATCCTGGTGTAAAGACTGTTCTATTGCTTCGCGATTTGCGTGATAATAGGTAAGTGCAGCATAGACCTGAGCCATACTAAGATAGCCCCAGTTATCTACAATTTCTTCAGGGGTTAAGCCTTGTTTCCAGAGGGTCGCAATACGTCCAACTGTTATACGTGTGTTGGCAAGGCGGGGGCGACCTCCGCAAATGTCTGGGGAGCTAACTATTAGGGTTCCAATATCTACAATGGTTGCTGTCATGGTTTGATACTTTCTGTATTATGGGCTCAAAAATAGTTGTTGGTCATTGGTTTCATAAACCGTTAAAAGCACAAGCAATATTTCTGATACACAAGATTACTTTTGCATTTGGGAATAGCTCGTTAATTAAGGGTAATTTGCTGCACCAGAGACGGTTTGTGTCAAAAATAACTTGATTTTCCGCTAATTGCTGGTGATAGTAAGCTTGGAAAACCCCTAAAAGAATGTCCCGTTTTTGCTGTTCGGAAATAAACACAGAAAACTCAGAATTAGCGGGGGCGGGTTTTGATATGAAGTTTGTTCAGAAGTACCAGGGTTAGTCCCTAAACCCGCCCCTACGGACTCTAACAACTGGTTCATTAGTCCACCTACTGGGGAAGACATACCTGCATGAAAATTAGGGTTTTGTCTGAGTATCCCAGCTAACAGAGTACTTCCTGAGCGGGGAAGTCCTGAAATTAAGTGAACTGGGGAACTGAGTTGAGTAGTCATGTGTTTTGCTTGTTTCTGGGTACTTCCTGGTTTTTTCTGAACTGTCTTAACTATAACCAATCCCTAGGGGATTGTCAAGGGTGGGTAGAAGATTTTTTGTATTTTTTTTTTCTCTTCAAATATATGTGAAAAAAGCCCCAGAATACCTAAGTTTTCTGGGGAAAACAAATTTAAGAAAATGTTAATCTTTTTTTTACCCATGAAGATTATTTAAGAAATACTCGAAGGAGTCCAGACAAGCAACTTGTCTGTTTTATAAGTGTTATATATATGGGCGGCATCTTTTCCCATTTTCAATCTAACATACAAGGGTTATTTCTGTCAAGAGGTTTAAAATTTTTTAAACATTACTTATAATAGGACTAAAAAGGAAATGAAGAAGTAACAGTGATAATTGATAATTGAGCATTAATAATTGATCAAGGAAAAAATGGCTGTAATCATTGCAGGAGAAAGAAGTGGAGTAGGGAAAACAACTGTTACTCTCGCCATGCTTTCATTTTTAGTTCGTAAAGGCTACCGAGTTCAATCTTTTAAAGTAGGGCCCGACTATATTGACCCAATGTTTCACACGGCGGTAACAAATCGGCCTTGTCGTAATTTAGATCCTGTTTTAACTGCTTGTGAATATGTAAAAGCTAGTTTTGCACGTCATGGTCAAGGGGCAGACTATGTGTTAGTAGAAGGAGTAATGGGATTATTTGATGGAGTAGAAAGAGACTGGGGAAGTACAGCTCATATAGCTAGATTGTTGGAGTTACCAGTAGTATTAGTAATTGATGCTAGCAAACTATCAGGGTCAATAGCAGCGATCGCCGCAGGTTATAGTTCATTAGATCCCAGAGTAAAAATTGCAGGGATAGTAATAAATAAAGTAGGAAGTGATCGGCATGAAGAATTACTTATAGATGCCCTAGAAACATTAAAGATGCCAGTGTTGGGGATAATTAGAAGGCAGGATAAAATTACCATACCCGAGAGACATCTGGGATTAGTACCAACAGGAGAAGTAAAAAAGCTAGGTAGGATTGTTGAGCAACTGGCAGACTTAGGAGAAAAATGTTTTAATTGGGAGCAACTATTACCAATGATGGCCAGGAAAAAGACCAATTTCCCAACACCCCATACCCCGCCATCTCCCCCAAAGAAAAAAGTAAAAATAGGGATAGCCAGCGATCGGGCCTTCAATTTTTATTACCAGGACAACTTAGATATAATGCAAGGACTGGGAGCAGAATTAATAGAATTTTCACCCTTAACAGAAGAGAAACTGCCAGAAGGGATTGAAGGACTATACTTAGGGGGAGGGTTTCCCGAAATATTTGCCGGGGAATTAGGGGAAAATGAAACCATAAGAAAAGAAATAAGAAAAGCGATCGCCGGGAAAATGCCAACAATAGCCGAATGTGGAGGCTTAATGTACTTATGTCAAGAAATTGTAGATTTTTCAGGTAAAACCTGGGAGATGGTAGGAATTTTACCAACAACTGCGGTCATGGGAAAAACCCTCACATTAGGATACCGTCTAGCAACAGCTTTAGAAGACAACCTGTTACTAAAGAAAGGAGAGAGAGTGTGGGGACATGAGTTTCATCGCTCCCAACTAACCAGCCTGCCAGAAAAACCTCTATTTCAAATCAGAAGTTATCACCCACAAAGTCCAAGTTATGGCGAAGGCTGGGGAAGAGATAATCATCTGTATGCCTCATATCTACATCTGCATTTTGGGAACTGTAAAAAGCTGCCTGAGAGGTTTTTAAGCCATTGTCAAAAAAAAGCTTGCATTTTTTGGGGACTTGAATTAGACTAAAAGAGTAAAGGAAAATTTTGAGAATAAGTCCATTAAGGCAAAAAGGAGGTGATGCCCATGAGTGAAAGTAGTAGTAAAATCATGGGTCTTCTAGTTGAAATAAGCCGGCTGCGGGCCGGGGCTGTTCTCTAGCAGTCAGTATATAATATATGTGTTGCTGGGGTTCCTCCCGGCAGTCAGGTTTCAACAAGAAGACCCAGCCAACCGCTCTTACAAGAAGAGCGGTTAGTGATTTTAGAGAAAAAATAGCTAGTGGAGCAAAAAATAAATGGCTAAGTTACTCAGCCCTTCAGAAATTGAAGAAAGTATCAGTAAGCTATCAGGTTGGACATTAGCAGAAAAAAAGATTCAGTCAACCCGTAAATTTAAAGATTTTATCGCAGCGATAAATTTTGTTAATCAGTTAGTAGAGCCAGCAGAATCAGCAGGACACCATCCAGATTTAGAAATTTCCTACAACAAAGTAACTATCAGCTTGACTACCCACGATGCTGGAGGCTTAACAGAGCAAGACTTTCAATTAGCAGCAAAAATATCTGAGATCAATGAGTGAGTTGCTATTAAATAGGAATTTGCTGAATAAACTTGAATAAATAAGTCTATTTAAGTAAAAGTTACGAAGAAGGAATCTCACCTCAATTAATGAGCTGCTATATTATTAGTCAACAAGTATTTGGAGATATATTTGAACGTGTATGCCATTAAAATAGAACTCAAAATTAATAACAAGGAACGAACCAAATTAGCACAACACGCTGGTTATAGTCGCTTTGTTTATAACTATGCTTTAGCTTGGTCTAATCAAATTGAGCACAAGGAATATAACTTTAGTGCATCGAAAAAACTAGATACTAGCAAAAAGCTATTCACTAATTACACAAAAAAAGAAAAGGAATA